>JANOAS010000242.1:0-6251 GCA_031411255.1 bacterium | reverse complement strand
CCCCGGCGGCGTGGGGGCATGCCCCCATTTCACGGGGACATGCCCCGGCGGCGCGGGGGCGGTCGCAGGATCGTTCAGCGGATGACCCCAAGGCGAGGGGACATGCCCCGGGGGCGCGGGGGGGTTCGCGGGAACGTTAAGCGCATGCCCCCACGGCGTGGGCACATGCCCCGGCCGCGCGGGGGCGTTCGCTGGATCGTTCAGCGGGTGTCCCCACGGCGTGGGGACATGCCCCGGCGGCGCGGGGGCGTTCGCAGAATCCTCCAGCGGATGCCCCCATGGCGCGGGGACATGCCCCGGTCCTGCGGGGGCGCTCCCTGAATCTCCGGCGGATGCCCCCACGGCGTGGGATTGCGCAGGGAGGGGGCATGACTGCGCCCCCCTCTCTCCGAACAGGACTGGCGGATTTGCCTGCGGCCATCTCCGCTCCGCTCCGGTTCCCGCATCAGAATTTCCAATCAGAGGCCTCACGTGTGAGACCGAACCATTCGGTGCCCGGCTTCTTCCGGACTGTACAACTTGGAGCTTGGGGCGCGGCGAGACTGGCAAAATCTCGTTCCTCGGGCTGGGGGCTCAGGGGGGAAGGCCCGGCCTGCGGCTTTTTCCCCGCCTTCCCCCTCCCGCCTTGACTCCGGCCCTGCCCGCCGCCACTCTCCAGCCCGTGAACTTCTCGCACGATCTTCTCCGGGGCCTGGTCGGCGTGGCCGGCATCATTGGCATCGCCTGGCTCTGCAGCGGGAACCGCCGCGCTGTCGACTGGAAACTCGTCGGTGGCGGCCTCCTGGTGCAGGCCCTCCTCGTCGCCCTTTTCCTCATCGTCCCGGGGGCCGATTCCGTCTTTAATGGCGTGGCGAATTTCTTCGTCGCCGTCATCGACGTCACCACCCAGGGCTCGGACTTCGTCTTCGGCCCGCTGGCCCACCAGGACCTCACCGGCACCGCCTGGCCCGGCCACGGCTTCCTTTTTGCCTTTCAGGTCCTGCCGGTCATCATCTTTTTCTCCGCCCTCACCTCCGTCCTCTACTACATGGGCATTCTCCAGCGCGTCGTCTTTGCCTGCGCGTGGACGATGAAAAAATTCATGCGAGTCTCCGGAGCGGAGAGCCTGGCGGCGGCGGCGGAAATCTTCCTCGGGCAGACGGAGAGCCCGCTTTTGATCAAGCCCTACCTGGCCACCATGACGCGGTCCGAACTCCTCGCCGTCATGACCGGCGGCATGGCCACCATCGCCGGCAGCGTCATGGTCGCCTACATCGGCATCCTCGGCGGGAACGACCCGGCCGCCCAGCAGGCGTATGCCAAATTTCTCCTCTGCGCCTCCATCATCAATGCGCCGGCCTCGCTCATCATCGCCAAGCTCATCCTGCCCGAGACCGAGCCGGTGAACGAAGACCTGCACGTGCCGAAAGACAGGCTGGGCGCGAACTTTCTCGACGCCCTGGCCAACGGCACGTCCGACGGGCTCAAGCTCGCCCTGAACGTCGGCGCCATGCTCATCGCCTTCATCGCCGTCATGGCCCTGGTGAACTTGGGGCTGGAAAAGGGCATCGGAAACCTCGGCGGCGGCTGGCTGAACCACCAGGTCTCCGCCATCAGCGGCGGCGTCTTTCCCACCTTCTCGCTCCAGTCCCTTTGCGGCTACCTCTTTGCCCCCGTGGCCTGGCTCATCGGCGTGGAATCCGGTGACCTCCTCGAAGTGGGCAGCCTGATGGGAAAAAAACTCATCCTGAATGAATTCGTCGCCTACATCGACCTCGGCCACATGAAGGAGGCGCACGCTCTCGGGCCGAAGTCGGTATTCCTCGCCACTTTTGCCCTGTGCGGCTTTGCGAACTTCGCCAGCATCGGCATCCAGCTCGGCGGCACCGGCGGCATCGCCCCGGAGCAGCGGCCCACCATCGCCGCCCTCGGGTTCAAGGCGCTGCTCGGCGGCACCCTGGCCACCCTGCTCAGCGCCAGCCTGGCCGGCATCTTCTTCAGCTTCGTCCACTAGGGAGCCATGAAAGGGGTGAAACAAGCCGCCGCCCTGCTCCTCATCGCCAGTGGGGCCCTCGCCGGTCCGCCCATCACCCTCACGCTGGAGAGTGTCATCATCGATGGCGTCCCCAACCCGCCGCCCGCCGCCGGTCAGCCGCTCCGGCTGCCGCCGGGCCTGCACCGGCTGGATTTTCGCCTGCGCCACACCGCCCCGGGCCCGGTCAAGCTGCGCTGCCAGCTCGGCGGCTTTGACGACCGCTGGGCCTATCCGGGCCGCGGCATGACGCTGGAGTGTCTCTTTTACAACGCCGCCAAGGAACCGCTGAGCCGGACCCAGTTCGACGCGCCGGGCCGCAGCCGGGGGTGGAACACCTCACTGGAAAACTCCTCCCTCACCCCGCGCCGGGAGCCCCTGCTCGTGCCGGAGGGCACACACTCCCTGCGCATCTCCCTCAGTTCCGGTGATCCCGACGTCACCGGCATCATGGCCGTGGACAATGTGACCGTGAACCTGCCGGATGCCGGGCCTGGCAGCCGGGACAACATCTGGCTCAATGCCGGCCTGAGCACCGGCACGGATGTCGGCCTGCCCGGGGGCACCCCCGCCGGCTGGCGGCGCACCGGGGGCGCCCCCGCCATCGCGGGCATGGCCATGCAAAGCTCCGGCCCGCTCCTCACCCTGACGGACCATGACGGCTCCAACTCTGGCGGCTGGACCGCCCTGCAGACGCCGGATCCCCCGCTCCAGGCGGGGCGCGTCGTCACCCTCTCCTGGGACGAGGCCTACGACGTCGTTGATGGCTTCCAGCACACCGCCTCGTATTTCAATGTCGCCTCCGGCTCCTACATTTTCCGGGCCGTCTGCATCCCGAATGAAGGCCCCTCCGAGGGGGCCAGCACCAGCCTCGACGTGATCGTCCGTCCCGCGCTCACAGACCAGCCGTGGTTCGCCCCGGCGGCGGCCGGCCTCGGGGTGACAGCCCTGGCCGGGCTCGTCTTCCTCGCCTGGCGCAGGCACGCCGCCCAAAAGGTGGAGCGGCTGAACCTGCAGAACGCCCTGGAGCGCGACCGCACCCGCATCGCCCAGGACATGCACGACGACCTCGGCACCCGCCTCACCCGCCTCACCCTCTCCGCCTCCCTGGTTTCCCGGGATCTGGAGACGGACCCCGCCCGCGCCCGCCAGCACCTGGATAAAATGTCCGCCACCGCCACCGACATGATCCGCGCCATGGACGAGCTGGTCTGGGCCGTGGACCCCGCCAATGACACCCTCGACCACCTCGGCGACTACCTCACCCAGGCCGCTGAGACCATTTTCCGGGACAGCCCGGTGCGCTGCCTGCTGGACATCCCGCCCGTCCTGCCGTCCATCCCGCTCGGGGCGGAAGTGCGCCACCACCTCTTTCTGGCCGTCAATGAAGCCCTCCACAATGCCCTCCAGCACGCCGGGCCCTGCGTCGTCACCCTCTCTCTGCGGCTGGATCCCGGGGCACTCGTCATCACCATCACGGACACCGGCTCCGGGTTTGACCCTGCCACCGTCCGCCGGGGAAATGGCTTGCTCAATCTGGAAAAGCGGCTCATCTCCATTGGCGGGAAGTGTGAACTCCAGCACCCCGCCGGGGGCGGCACCCAGGTCACCCTGACCCTGCCCCTGCCCGACTGACGCCCGCCTCCACTCACCCACTCCATCCCATGCCCAAGTCAAAAGCCCACACCATCGCCCTCGTCGAGGACGACGCCCCGCTCCGCGAGACTCTCGTGGAGATCCTCAGCGGCGCCCCGGGGTGGAAGCTCGAGGGCACCTACGCCAGCGCGGAGGAGGCCCTGCCCGCCCTCGCCGCACGCACCCCGGACGTCGTCCTCATGGACATCCAGCTGCCTGGTGCGTCCGGCATCGACTGCGTGGCCAAGCTCAAGGCCGCCCGCCCGGAGGTCCTCGTCCTCATGGTCACCGTCTACGACAACAACGACCGGATTTTTAACGCCCTCGCCGCCGGGGCCTCCGGCTACCTGCTCAAGCGCGACGTGCCCACCCGCCTGCTGGAGTCCCTCGACGACGTCCTCACCGGCGGCTCCCCCATGTCCAGCGCCATCGCCAGAAAAGTCGTCCAGCATTTTCAGGAGCGCACCGCCTCCCGCAGCGAGGGGCACAACCTCACCCCGCGTGAAACCCAGATCCTGGAGCTGCTCACGAAGGGGCGCCTCTACAAGGAAATCGCCGCCGACCTCGGCATCGGCGTGGAGACGGTGCGCACCCACCTCGACCACATTTACCGCAAGCTCCACGTCCGCACCCGCACCGAGGCTGTCGTGAAATACCTCGGCCAGTAACCCCACCCCGCCGTGCCCCTCCCGGTCACATTGTTCAAACCCGGACCGGTCCACTGCCCCGGCTGCCACTCCGTTCAGGCAAAGCCCGCGGACGCCTGCCCCCACTGCTCCTACTCGGCCCACGTCTGTGCGAAGCGCTTCCCCTTCACCGCCCCACTCCTGGAGCCGGTCATGGATGCCGGGTCACACCTGTCCCCCGCAGCCCGCACCTCCGTGGCAGGCGAGATCGCCCGGCTGGAAAAAACCTTCCCGCAGCTTCATTTCCACGTCTGCCTGACCGAGCTGCCGGAGGGCATGGACGTGCGCGAGTTTGGCTTCTGGCTTTTCAATGCCAGCGTGCCCGCCACCCAGGAGGCCCACGAGCAGCGCCCCTGGAGCGTGCTCCTCGTCATCGACCAGGCCGGTCGCGCCGCCTCGCTCACCATCGGCTACGCGCTGGACCCGCTGCTGGACGACACCGTGCTCGAGCGCATCCTCGCCGCCGGAGAAGAGGCGCTGCAAAACGACCTCGCCGCTGCCGGCATCATCACCATCCTCTCCGCCCTCCGGCGCGAACTCACCCTCGCCCAGCGCAACGCCGCCGCAGCCGCCGCCCGCGTCGTTCCCGCGCCGGACCACTCACCCGCCCCGCCCCATGCACCCCAGGCCCCGTCCCAGACCACCGGCTACTAGCACCACGCGCCGCCTCGCACGCGTGGCCGCCTGCCTGCTGGTGCTGCCCGCCTGCACTGCTCCCGCTGCGGGCGAAGCCGCCGGCTTCGGCTCCACTGCGGATCCCGCTGTCGTCCCGCTCGACCCCGTCCTTTACCTCCCGGACCAGCCCGCCGACCGCATCGCCGACGAGGCCGGACTGCTCACTGAGAAGCAAAAGGAAACCCTGCGCCCCGCCCTCGCCGCCGCCGCCTCGCGGGGCGTCAGCCTTTACGTCATCGCCCTGCCGCACCCGCCGCCGGTGCCCTCCCAGGAGTACTTCGCCCAGATCTTCCGCACCTGGCAAAAGGGGTGGATCTACGGCAGCATCTTTTACGTCGAGGGCGTGACCGTCACGCCCATCGTCCGCGTCGGCGGTACCGGCGCCCAGAAACTCGGCGGCCCGTTTATGGAGGGCGCCACCGCGCACGCCCGCAAGGCCGCTGCACAGGAGAGCAATGCCGGAGCCTCCATAACCCGGTGCACCCTCGCCTTTCTGGAGGACCTCACCCGCGGCACCCCGGCAGACGCCGCGCCAGAGCCCGCGCCACTCCCCGCCGCCCAGCCCCCGCCGCCTGCCGACAGCGCCACTCCGCTCACCCTGCCCCTCATCGGCACCATCCAGCGGCCCGCCCTGTTTTACAGCGCGCTCATCGCCCCCCTCGTCCTGCTTTTCCTCGCCGCCCTCTGGCTGCTCAGCCGCCGCTCACGCCCGCTCCTCTTCCCCGCCATCGAGCCCCGCACCCGCTTCGCCGCCCCCTACTCCGGCGGCAACAACGCCCGCATCTCGTTCCTCAAAAAGCGCCGGAAGACCGCGTGAACGCCGCGCCACGCAGCCGCCCCGTCAGCCGGCGCGCCCCTGCTTCCGCTCCACCCAGGCCCGCAGCACCACGTAAAACACCGGCGTGAAAAGCAGCCCGAAAAACGTCACACCCAGCATCCCGAAGAAAACCGCCGTGCCCAGTGCCACCCGCATCTCCGCCCCGGCCCCCGTGGCCAGCAGCAGCGGCACCACGCCCAGAATAAACGCAAAACTCGTCATCAAAATCGGCCGCAACCTCAGCCGGCACGCCTCCACCGCCGCGCTCACCCGGTCCAGCCCGGCGTCCTGCTGCTGACGGGCAAACTCGACGATCAGAATCGCATTTTTCGCCGCCAGCCCGACGAGCACCACCAGCCCGATTTGGGTGAAAATATTGTTGTCCTGCCCGCGCAGCCACACCCCGCCCACTGCGGAGAGCAGGCAC
>JANOAS010000241.1:0-4740 GCA_031411255.1 bacterium | reverse complement strand
GAGTGCGTGCCCGTGGCGGGTGGCCCAGCGGGCGATGCCGGCCGGGCCCTCGAAGGGGACGTGCTGCAGGATGTGGAGGCGCATGGGGGTGATCCTGGCACAGGTGGACGGACGGGGCGAGGGGAGGGATTCCGATTCGGTCGTCAGCTTTGACTGGCGCGGGGCGTGGCTCTGGGCCAGGATGCGGGCTCATCCCTCCCCGGTGATCCCACTCCCATGTCCTTCCCCACAACGCAAAGGACCCAGCTGGCGCTGGCGACGCTCAACGGAGACACCGTCGGTCGTGCCGCGCTGGACAAGTTTTGCCAGCACTACTGGCAGCCGGTTTTTGTGTTCATCCGTTTCCGCTGGGGCATTCCGGAGCAGGCGCGGGACCTGACGCAGGATTTTTTCCTCCGGGTGCTGGAGGGGGCGGACTACAAGAGGGCGGACCGGCTGAAGGGGAAGTTCCGCACGTTTCTGCTGGGGGCGGTGCTGCACTTTCTGGCGGAGAAGGCGCGGGCGGCGAAGGCGCAGAAACGCGGCGGCGACTGGGACCAGACGGAGATGGAGGATGAGAAGGCGTCCGTCTCGCCTGCGGACGAGCTTGTCTTTGACCGGGAGTGGGCGCTGGCTGTGCTGGAGCGGGCGCTGGCCGTGGTGCGGGCGGAATGCGTGGAGGCGCGCGGTGCGGTGGCAGCGGAGCAGCTGTTCCTGTTTCTGCCCGGGGCGGCGGCTTCCCCGCCGTCGTATGACGAGCTGGCTGCACGGCTGGGCATGGCGCTGAGTGCGGTGAAAACGGTGATCCACCGGCTGAGGCAGCGGCTGCGCGAGGCGCTGAGGGCGGAGATCGCGCGCACGGTGTCCGCACCGCACGAGATCGAGGAGGAGTTCAACCATCTGCGGAGGGTGTTGGATGCCGCCTGAGCAGGAGTCCTGCAAGGAATGCGGGAAGCCGCTCCCAGCGGGAAAGGAGGGTGGAATCTGCGCCGGCTGCCTCTGGGGCGACGGCCCGGAGGAGCCCGGCAGCGGGGCGTTCCAGCTGCCGGGGCTGGAAATGCACGAGGAGCTGGCCCGCGGCGGCATGGGCGTGGTCTACCGGGCGCGGCAGCTGGAGCCGCTGCGCACCGTGGCGGTGAAAATGCTGCTGCCCCACCTGGTGGAGCAGCCGGGCATGAAGGAGAGATTCCGCCAGGAGGCGCAGGCGATGGCCTCCCTGGACCATCCGGGCATTCTGCCCGTGCACGAGGTGGGCGAGTATGCCGGGCTGCCGTGGTTTTCCATGAAGTTCGTCAGCGGGGGCAGCCTGTCATCGCGGGAGGCGGAGTTTCATGGTGACTGGCGGCGCATCGCGGGGCTCGTGGCGGAGCTGGCGGACGCTGTTCACTTCGCGCATGCGCGCGGGGTGCTGCACCGGGACTTGAAGCCGGGGAACATCCTTTTTGACGAAAAAGGACGGGCCTACGTGACGGATTTCGGCCTGGCCAAGTTTCTCGACGAGGGGGCCAGCACGCTGGCCCTGACACGCTCGACCGGGATGATCGGCACGCCGAACTACCTGCCTCCGGAGTATGCCTCCGGGCAGTCGAAGCAGCCGACCACGGCGGGGGATGTCTACGGACTGGGGGCGGTCCTTTACCAGCTGCTGACGGGAAAGGCGCCGCACACGGCGGACTCCCTGCCGGCGCTGCTGCGGCAGATCGCCCAAGAGCCGCCCGTGCGGCCCGGGCAGGTGCGGACGGACGTGCCCCGAGACATGGAGGTGATCTGCCTGCGGTGCCTGGAGAAGGAACCTTCTGCACGCTACGCGGGTTCGGATGCCCTGGCCCAGGACCTCCGCCTCTGGCTGGAGGGGCGGCCCATCCTGGCGCGGCCGGTTTCCGCACCGGAGCGGCTGTGGCGCTGGGCGCGGCGAAATCCCGCGCTGGCCATTCTTTCGGCGGCTCTGGTGGTGGCGATGGGCGGATTCGGCATGGCGCTTTACGACACGCTGCGCACCTCCCGCGCGCACCTGCACCAGGCGCTCGTCGCCCAGGCGCGGGGCATCCGGGAGGGCCGCCAGCTCGGGCACCGGAGGGAGACGCTGGCTGCGCTGGGCGAGGCGGCATCCATTGACCGGACGCCGGAGGTGAGGAGGGAATTCATCAGCGCCTTTGCCATGTCCGACCTGCACGAGGCCCGCCGCCTCTCCTGCGGGCGGACGACGACTGACCTGGCCTTCAACGAAAAGCTGACCCACATGACCCGGGTGGACGAGGACGGCCGGATCCGTGTGGTGAGCATCGAGGACGACACCACGCTCTACACCCTGCCGCCGGAGGTAAAATGGACGACGGACGACACCCTCGGG
This sequence comes from bacterium, assembly GCA_031411255.1. Taxonomy (GTDB): domain Bacteria; phylum Verrucomicrobiota; class Verrucomicrobiia; order Verrucomicrobiales; family V1-33; genus JANOAS01. The sequence goes on along the minus strand of JANOAS010000241.1, from coordinate 2,411 downwards.
CCGATGAGCCCGGACGGGCGCTATGTGGTGTTCAGGACGCGGGAGGCGGGCTATTCCATTTACGACGGGCTGAAGGCGCGGTGGTCCTTCACCGGCACGCCGCAGGACCGGCATCCCGTCTTTTCCCCTGACTCAACGCGGGTGGCCCTTGGGAACTCTGACGGGAGGGTCACGCTTCGGGAATGCGAGACCGGGCGCGAGCTGCGCTCGTATGCAACCTCGTTGCAGATGGCGCGCCCCCTTGCCTTCCGGCAGGACGGGCGGTATGTGGCGGTGAGTGTTTTCAAGGGGGCCTCGGTCGGACTGCTGAACCTGGAAACGGGGGAGACGGAGTACAGTTTCAGCCATCCGGAAAAAGCCCGCGTGCGTTCTGCGGCGTGGCGTGCGGATGGGGACGGGGTGCTGGTGGGCTGTGAAAACTTCAAGGTTTACCACTGGAGACTGGGCAAGAACCCCATTCCGCAGACTCTGCTCGGGCACGCGGGAAACGTCTTTGCCCTGGCTGCGCACCCGGGCGGCGACCTGGTCGCCAGCCAGGCGTGGGACGGCACGACCCGCTTGTGGAACCTGGCCACCAGCGAACCGGTGGCGACCCTCGGCCTTTGGGGGCGGCGCATCATCTTCTCCGCCGACGGCGGCCAGCTGGCCTACCACGACAGTGAGGAGCACTCGCTGGTTCTGTCGGATTTCTCCACCTCCGAGGTCTGCCGCCTCATTCACGTGCCGCACCCGGACCCGGACATCGTGGGCAGCCGCGGCTGCTGGCACGTGTCCTTCAGCCCGGACAGCCGGGTGCTCCACGCGGGGGATGTGGACGGTGTTTTCCACTATGATGCGGTGACGGGAGCCCTGCTGGCCGGCGGGCGGCGGGCGCAGGATTTTCCCGCAGCCGGTGCGGACCCAAGCCGGCGCTACTGCTGGAGCGTGGTGCCGGATCCGGCCACGGGCACGCTCTTTGCCGCCCGGAAGAGCGGGGTCTGGCGCTACGACGCGAGGGTGGACCAGTCCGGGGGGCGCACCTTCGAGTGCGGCGGCCGGCCGGTGTTCAGGGGGGATTCAAACCAGATCGCCCTCGCCCCGGCAGCGGGGAAGCTGGCTGTGGCCATGAAGACGGGGGTTCACGTCGTGGATGCCACCACGGGCCAGACCTCCCGGGTGCTGGAGGCGGAACCGGCGAGATTTGACGGCGTGGCCATCACGGGGGATGCGCGGCTGGTCGCCGCCAGCCACCAAGATGCGCGCAGTGTGCGAGTCTGGGAGGCCTCCACCGGGGTGCTGGCCGCCACCCTGCCGACCGCTCATACCTCGGCCACGGTGCTCTTTTCCCAGGATGGCCGGCGGCTTTTCGTCGGGGACAAGGCGGAGCTTTCCTGCTTTGACACGGCAGGGTGGCGCGCGGTGTGGAGGATGCCCCGCACAAGGCGCTCGGACAATTCCCTTGCCATGAGCCCCTCCCGGGACGGGCGGATGCTGGCTGCCGCGCTCGATCCGGACGGAGCCTGCCTGCTCGATGCCGCCACCGGCCGGGAGCTGGCCCGCATCGTCCACCCGGACCCCCAGCCTGTGGACTGGCTCGCGCTCAGCCCGGACTCGACGAAGCTCGCCGCCTTCACGCACGGCCACATCATCCAGCTCTGGGATCTGCGTCGCCTGCGGGAGAAACTGGCCGCCCACCAGCTGGACTGGGAGGCGCCGCCCTTCGCCCCGGAGCCCGTGACCGCCGGCCCCGCCCTCCGGGAGCCGCCCCGCGTCACCGTCACCGAGGCCGGGCCGCGCTGATTCCGGACCCTGCGCCGGGAAGCATGGAGCGGCCTCCCGGGCCGCCGGAGAAGCACCCGCTGCACCAGGAGCAATGCGGCTGCTCTCATCAGGAAGACGGGAGCCCTCTTTGGGAACACGGAGGCTCTCTTCAGAAAGAAGGTTGGTCTATGCAGGAAGACAATCGGTCTATGCAGGAAAAAGGTTGGTCTGTGGTTCAGAACGAAAGCTCCATGGTTCAGCACTGGAGCTTCATGGTTCAGCACTGGAGCCTTCCAGTATTCAGAAAAGAAGATCCTGCTCCTGAAAAGGGTCTCCGCATCCCCCATTTCGCCGGTCATGCTCCTGAAAAGAGTGCCTGGACCTCTCATCTTGCCGGTCGCTTCACTGAAAAGAGCATCCGGGCTGCCCGTTTTGACAATCGTTCTTCCAAAAAGGGTGCCCGGACCCCCAATTTTGCCGGTCGCAGTGCTGATTCCAACACGTTTTCAAATCCGGACACCGCCCCTGCACCCCGGAGGGGTGACCCATGAATAGCCGGGGGTCGCCAGACCCCCGGGAGTCGTCCGTGAATCGGAGTCTGCCCCGGAGGGGCAGCCCCATACTGCGCTCGATGGGAGAACCCCTCCGGGGTTCGGATCATTGGGGCTTTC
>JANOAS010000240.1:0-18966 GCA_031411255.1 bacterium | reverse complement strand
CCGGAAAAGGCGAAAATTTGTGGAAAGCCCTCCACGTTTCCACCGGCGACCTCATCTGTTATATCGACGGCGACATCTCGAATTTCCACCCCGGATTCATCACCGGACTCGTCGGCCCGCTGCTCAGCGATCCCGGAATCGACTACGTCAAAGCCTTCTACGAGCGTCCCCTCGCCTACGGTGACGAATCCCACTCCACCGGCGGCGGGCGGGTTTCGGAAATCCTGATCCGCCCGCTGCTCTCGCTTTTCTATCCGGAACTCTCCTGCATCCTCCAGCCTCTCGCCGGTGAATACGCCGCCCGCCGCACCCTGCTGGAGACACTCCCCTTCCCCTCCGGCTACGAGGTGGAGACGACCCACCTCATCGACATCTTCGAGCGCCACGGCCTCGCGCCCTTTGCCCAGGTGGACCTCAGCCTCCGCCGCCACCGGAACCGCCCCCTCTCCCAGCTCGGCCCCATGGCCGCAGGCATCCTCAACACCGTCCTCCACCGCCTCCACCGCGCCGGCCGCCTGGCCGCGCCTCCGGCTGCACCCGCCGGACCGGAGAGGGAGGCGATTGCACACGTTGAAGGCATGAACACCAAAGACAGCACCTGCCATGCCGCTCCAGTGGATTTTGCCGCCCAGCGAAAGGCCATTTGGCAGGGACGAAAATTCAGCCAGGCAGAGGTTGAGGAGATGCGTGATGCCGAGCACGACGAGGAGCCCCCGTGCAGCCGGTCCCTCAAAACTGGAAATACAAAAACGGATTAAACCCCTGGGTGGACATGAAGACCACTGCCACCACCAGCAGCGCGAGGCAGAGCGCCGCCTTCCAGGCCGTGAGCCGCTCCAGGAAGCGGCAGCTGGACGGGGCCAGCCACGTCACCGCCGCACACACCAGCAGGCTAAAAAGGGCGTACGGCGTGGTCAGCTCAGAAACCAGCAGAGAGGCCGTCTCCGCCTTTCCCGAAAGCCCGGCCAGCGCGCGGAAGTAGTCCGCTGCCGCCCCCGCCGTCTCCGCACGGAAGAAAACCCACGTCCCCAGCACCAGAACAAACGTCGCGGCGACGCGGACGGGACGCGGCATCGAGGCGAGCGGGTTTTTCCCGCCCAGCCAGCGCTCCAGCGCCAGCAGGCCGCCATGCAGCGCCCCCCACAGGACGAACGTCCACTGCGCCCCGTGCCAGAGCCCGCCGAGCACCATCACCGTCATCAGATTCACATACGTGCGCGCCGGGCCGAGCCGGTTGCCGCCCAGCGGGATGTAGAGGTAGTCCCGCAGAAACGTGCTGAGCGAGATGTGCCACCTGCGCCAGAACTCCGTCAGGCTCGCCGCGCGGTAGGGCGACTCAAAGTTCTCGATGAAGTGGAACCCGAACATCCGCCCAAGCCCGACCGCCATGTCGGAGTAGGCGCTGAAGTCGAAGTAAATCTGAAACGCATACGCCACCACGCCGATCCACGCCGTCGTCGCACCGAGCACCTCCGGATGCGCTCCAAACGCCGCCTCCGCCAGCGGCCCCATCGGGTTGGCCAGGAGGATTTTCTTGGCAAAGCCCAGCGAGAACCGGCTCAACCCGAGCACAAACCCCGGCGCCGTGTGCTCCCTCGAGCGGAGCTGCGCCGCCACACTCGCGTACCGCACAATCGGCCCGGCCACCAGCTGCGGGTACAGCGTGACGTAGCAGGCGAAATCGATGAGCGACCGCGCCGGCTGGGCATCGCGCCGGTAGAGGTCGATGCAGTACGACATCGACTGGAAGACGTAGAAGGAAATCCCGACTGGAAGCACAATGCTCGTCACCCACGCGGGCGGCGTCACAGCGTGCCAGCCCAGCGCCTGCGCCAGATCCGACGCCGCGCCCACGGCGAACCCGCAGTACTTGAAAAAACCCAGCAGGCTCAGGTTTGACGTGACGGAAAGGAGCAGCCCAGTCTTGCGCTGCCGCTGGCTGGCCCCCTCCGCGCTGATTATTTTCCCGCAGCCGTAGTCCACCACGATGGACCCGAGCATCAGCAGCACGAACCACGGGTTCCACCATCCGTAGAAGACACAGCTCAGCAGCGTCAGCAGCAAATGACGCCACCGCTGCGGAGCCAGGTAGTACGCCGCCAGCGAAACCGGCAGGAAATAGAAAAGGAAGATGTGCGACGAGAAAACCACGGCCCCTTATTTCCGCGTCACCCGCAGCTTCCTGATTCCACTGGCCACGGCCTCCAGCGCCGCATCCACCTCCGCCCGCGTCGTGTAGCGGGAAAAGGAGAACCGCACACTCTCCCGCGCAGCGCGCGCCGGCAGGGCCATCGCTGTCAGCACCGGGCTGGGCTTCAGAGATCCCGTGTGGCAGGCGGAGCCGGTCGAGACGCACACCCCGGCATTGTCCAGCAGGATGATCATTCCCTGCGCGTCCACCCCGTCGAACCGGCAGTTGCTCGTATTCGCCAGACGGTGCTCCGGGTGTCCATTCACATGCGCCCCGTCCAGACTACGCAGCCCCGCCTCAAAGGAGTCGCGCAGCTCCCGCACCGCACCGCCCGCCTCCTCCAGATGCAGCCGCGCCGCCTCCGCCGCCGCGCCCAGCGCCACGATGTGCGGCACATTTTCCGTCCCAGACCTCCTCCCCGCCTCCTGACCGCCCCCAAGCATGAACGGCCTGAAGCCCGCATTCCGGTTCACATACAGCGCCCCCACTCCCTTCGGCGCGTGAAATTTATGCCCGCTCAATGACGCGTAATGAATCCGCGTCTCCCGCAGGGCGATCCGCGCCTTCCCCACCGCCTGCACGATATCGCTGTGGAAAAGGATGCCCATCCGGTGCGCGATCTCCGCCGCCTCCGCCACCGGCTGCAGCACTCCCGTCTCATTGTTCGCCAGCATCAGCGAAACCAGGGCCGTCTGCCCGGGCCGCAGCGCCGCCTCGTATTCCGCCAGGTCGATCCGCCCGCCCGCATCCACCCCCAGCCGCGTCACCTCATAGCCCGCCGCCTCCAGCGCCTCGCACGGCGCCAGCGTCGCCTCGTGCTCCGTCGCGCACGTCACGATGTGCCGCCGCTCCGGGTTCAGCGCCACCGCCGACCGGATCGCCGCGTTGCTCGACTCCGTCCCGCCGCTCGTGAAGATCACCTCCTCCACCTCGCACCCCAGCAGCCCTGCCACCTGCACCCGGGCCAGCGCCACCGCCTCCTTCGCCCGCTTCGCAAAGCGGTACCCGCTCGACGGGTTCGCCCAGCACTCGGTCAAAAAAGGAAGCATCGCCTCCACCGCTTCCGCAGCGATGGGCGTCGTGGCATTGTTGTCGAGGTAAATCATGCGACCGCCAGCGAACACCAGTTCCCGCCATTTTCCAGCCCTCATCCCGCACACAAAAACTTCCCGGTTCCCCTCCCGCATTTCCCGCCTAACGTCCCGCCACCATGTGGCAAACCATCCAGGAACTCCTCTCCCGTTTCACCCTCAATCCGTGGAAGATCGTCGGACTCACCGGCGGGCTTCTCTTCGGGTTGCGCTGGTTTTTTCAGGCCTGGCACTCGAAGAAGACCGGCAGCTCCATCGTCCCCATGTCATTCTGGGTCATCAGCATCGCCGGCAGCGCCATGCAGCTTGCGTACTTCGTCGGCTACCGGTTTGATTCCGTCGGCTTCGTCGCCACCTTCCCGCCCACGCTCGTCTCCATTTACAATCTGGTGAACTTCTACAAAAAGAAACCCGCCGCCCCCGCCGTGGAAAAATCCAGCGACGCCTGATTTCCCCATGCCCCTCATCCTCGCCCTCGAGACCTCCTGCGACGAGACCGCCGTCGCCATCGTCCGCGGCACGGACACCGTGCTCGCCAGCGAGATCAGCTCCCAGATCCCGCTCCACCGGCCCTACGGCGGCGTGGTGCCCGAGCTGGCTTCGCGGAACCACCTCATCATGGTGCGCCCGCTCATCGAGACCGCGTGTGAAAAAGCCGGCGTCCGCCTCGGCGAGATCAACGCCTTTGCCGCCACCGCCGGCCCCGGCCTCGCCAGCTCGCTGCTCATCGGCAATACCGTCGCCAAGGCCCTCGCCCTCGCCCATGGCCGTCCCTTTCTTGCCATCAACCACATGGAGGGGCACCTCCTCTCGCCCTTCATCGGCCAGCCCGGCGGCGTGCAGCCCAGCCTCGCCCTCATCGTCAGCGGCGGCCACACCATGCTCATCCACTGCCTCGGCGTCGGCGACTATGCCCTGCTCGGACGCACGCGCGATGACGCCGCCGGCGAGGCCTTTGACAAAGTGGGCAAAATGCTCGGCCTCCCCTACCCCGGCGGCCCGCAGATCGACCGCATCGCCCCTTCGGGAAACCCCGCCGCCTACGCCTTTCCCCGCAGCATGATGCACAGCGGCGACTTCACCTTCTCCTTCAGCGGGCTGAAAACCGCCGTCCTCTACGAGCTGGAGAAGCTCCCCCGCCCGCTCGATCCCCTCCTGCCCGACCTCTGCGCGAGCTTTCAGGCCGCCGTCATCGACGTCCTCCTGGCGAAGACCCTCGCCGCCGCCCGCCACACCAGGGAAAAAATCATCACCATCAGCGGCGGCGTCAGCTGCAATACCGGGCTGCGCGCCGCCTTTACCGAAGCCTGCTCCCGCCACGGCCTCCGGCTCCTCCTTTCCCGCCCGGACCTCTCCACGGACAATGCAGCCATGATCGCCTACACCGCAGCGCTGAAGTTCGAGCGTGGATTCTCCTCCCCCCTCACCCAGGACATCGATCCCGGCCTCGCCCTCGTTTGATTTCCCACCGCGGGCGGGGGGGCGCTCAATACCGCATCACCCGCACCGCCTCGCCCGCCTGCATCGCCGCGCCAGGCGGCACCATCAGCAGCGCATTGGACCGGGCCAGGGCAAAAAGCGCGTGGGATTCTTGGACCGGAGCCGGCGTGAACACCCCCGTCCCGTCATCCAGCGCCCCGCGCATCACATGCATGCGGTCGCCCGGATTTTCCACCACCCCCGCCAGCACCGCCGGGCTGAGACGCCACGCCGAGCCCGCCTCCACCACCGCCCCCTGCCACGCCCGCAGCGCCGGCAGGACAAAGAGCAGCGCCGTCACGAAGGACGACACCGGATTTCCCGGCAGGCCAAAGATGAGCTTCTCCCCCTGCGTGGCAAAGAGGAACGGCCGGCCCGGCCTCAGCGCGATGCGCCACAGCTCCGGCGCGATCCCCAGCGCCGCCAGCGCCGGCTTCACCCAGTCGCGCTCCCCCACGCTCACCCCGCCGGAAATGATGAGGACATCATTCGCCTCCAGCGCCGCCGCCAGTCCCTCGCGCGTCGCGTCCAGGTCGTCCCGCAGCACAGACTGCGCGGGCGCCGCGAGCCCGTGCTCCCGCAGCAGCGCGGCCAGCATCGGGCCATTGCTGTTATAGATGGCCGCCGGATGCGGCAGCGGCTGCCCGGGCGGCGTGAGTTCATCCCCCGTCGAGAGCAGCGCCACCCGAGGCAGCGCTCCCACCCTCACCCGCGCCAGCCCCTGGCTCGCCAGCAGGCCGGTTTTCGCAGGAGAAACCACCTCCCCGCGCGCCAGCACCCGCTGCCCCTCGCACAGGTCCGCCCCGCGCCGCCGGATGAATTCCCCCAGCTCCGCCGCCTCATTGATGACGATCCCCCGCCCGTTCTCCTCCGCCGTCACATCCTCCTGCATCACCACCGCCCCCGTCCCCGCAGGCACCCGCGCCCCGGTGAAAACCCGGACGCACTTTCCCGCCGCCACCGTCAGCCCCCCGCCGTCCGCCCCGCCTGCCGCCACTTCTCCCGTCACCGCCAGCCTCACCCCCGTCCGCCCGCAGTCCTCCGCAGAGATCGCGTAGCCATCCATCGCCGAATTGTCAAAAGACGGCAGCGCCACCGTGGCAAATACCTCCTCCCGCGAAACCCGCCCCGGCACCTCCCCAAGCCCAGCCTCCACGGCAGGACCCGCCACCACCCGCGACAACAAACGCTCCAGCACATCCATCGGCATCATGATCCCACCCAAGCCGGGCTGGAACCACATGGCCAGGGAAAAAATGGACTCCTCTTACTTCGCAGGCCCCGCCGCCGCCTCCTTCACTCTGGCGGTGGACTGCTGGACCTGCTTCACGTACATCTGGTCCTCGGCACTGAGCTTGTCGAGGGCGAGGACGAAGATCTGCTTGTCCTTCCGCAGGCGGACCTGGCCCTCGCGGACGATGTCGAATTTGATCTGCGCCGGATCCTTCTTCGCCGCTCCGGGGTCGGTGACCGGCCAGGAGATGAGTTCGGCCACGATTTCCTTGTCCTCATGATTCCGCCAGACGCGCGTGGGCCCCAGCTTCAGGACGACCGTGGTTTCCGCAGGCGCAGCCGGGGCCGGGGAGGGGGTGACCCCGGCGGTGGAGCTGCCACCACGGTTCGTGAAGCTTGCCTTGCCCGTCTGGGCGGACAGCGGGGCCGCGAGGAGGACGACCACGGCGAGAGTGAGGGGAAGGGATTTCATGAAACGGAGAATACCGGAGCCGCTGCGAAAGGTAAAGCCCGCCGGCTGCAAAATTGCGCGAGCGGCGGTTGACCTTGCGGAGTGTCAAATTCAAGCGATGCTGTTTTCCCCCGACCCTCAACCCCATCCCCGACATCATGCTTTACCGACTTCTTGCTTGCCTTGCACTGGCCGGCACCGCTTTTGGCCAGTCCATCGTACTTCTTGATCCATTCACCCACACTGGCGGCGCGGCGGGCACTTTCATCTCGGACGTTAACACCAACATCCCGGCGCGCCAGGCGGGAGGCCTGCTCACCACCACCTACACAAAGGCGCTGAGCACCGGAGCGCAGGCAAATCTGGAAGAATCCGCCGCCCCCTTTGCCGGCGATGACGTGATCAACCTCCGCACCGCCAAACAGGCCGCTGCGAATGCCGCCTCCATCGCCGTGCAGTCCGCTCTGAAGCTGGACACGAACTTCGGCCCGCAGCTGGCAGGGAAGAAGTGGAGCGTGAGCTTCGTTGGCCGGATGCAGCAGAACAATTCCGCCATCAATGACGCGTGGACGGCCATCAGCGTGGGCGACGGCACCACCACGGCCGGACCAAACAACGCCGCAACAGACGTCGGCATTCTTGTCCGGTACAACAAGGGGTTTCAGGTCTTCCTCGACAACGTGGGCCCGGCCAATGGCGGACTCACCTTCACCTCGACCACCGCGACCGCCTTTCCCGCAAACTTCTGGGCCGTCACGTGGACGCTCACGCTGTACGTCGATGAAACCATCTCCCCCGTCTCCGTCACGGCGAGGCTCGTCAGCGGCGCAGCGGAGCACCTCATCGGCCCGTGGACGACGACGTTTGAGAACAGTACGAACCGCACCTTCGAAATCCGTGCGCACCAGGGCGGAAACAATGCCGCTCCGGCGGGTGCGCTCATGGACGCGCGGATCAACGACCTGAAAATCGAGGTCACCACTCCGCCGGCGATCCCTCAAGTGCTGGCACCCGTCACCGCCAGCCAGTCACTCTGGGTGGGTGAGGCGGCCCAGCTCTCCGTGCAGGCATGGGGGCAGGCTCCGCTCACCTACTCCTGGACGCGCAACGGCACGCCCGTCCCCGGCGCAGCCACCAGCACGCTCTCCCTCGCCAGCCCTGGTCTGGGGGACGACGGCACCTACGTGGTGACGGTGGCGAACGCCAACGGCTCGGCCACCAGCACGGGTGTGGTGAACGTCATTTACCCCACACCGCAGCAGCGCACGTATGAAACGATGGGTCCGTGCTCGCGGCGGAGCGGCTTTGTCTTTTCCGAAATCATGTACCGGATGTCCGGCCTCGGGAGGATCGATCTCGGCTTTGTGGAACTCCACAACACCCACCCGTGGCCTGAGGACATCAGCGGATTCCGCCTCAGCGGGGATGTGGACTATGTTTTTCCGACAGGCACGATCATTGGGGCAAAGGGGTTTCTCGTGGTGGCGGAAAACCCCGGCGCGATTTCCTTCACGTATCCTGGTGTCACCTCGCTCGGGCCGTGGGCCGGACATCTGGGCGGCTCTGGCGGATCGCTCCGGCTCCGGTCGCGGGCGGACGCCATCCTCGTCGATGCTGCCTATGACACGAACGACCGCTGGCCCCAGTCCGCTGAGGGCCCGGGCCACTCGCTCGTCCTCGCCCGCCCCAGCCGCGGCGGCTCCTCTGTCGATGCGTGGGAGGCGAGCGCCCTGCGCGGCGGCTCACCCGGCACAGCGGATCCGGTGCCGGCCGGTGTACTGCGCCACGTCAGCATCGGGGAAGTCGTCGCCGGTTCGCACCTCGTCCTGGCGAACAACTCCCCGCTCACCATCGACATCACCGGCTGCGGACTATCGGACTCCTCCAGCGACCTGAAGAAGCTCACCCTGCCCGCCACCACGCTCGCTCCGGGAGCCACGCTGGCGCTGACGGAGGCTCAGCTCGGCTTCCCGCTGCCGGAAATCGAGCAGACGTATTATTTCACGAATCCCTCCTCTACCGCCGTCATCTCGGCCATGAAATGCCGTCCGCGCGCCGACCCTCAGGTGCGCATCACCGAGATCGCCGCCGCACCCGCTTCGGGGCTGGGTACGGACCAGTGGATCGAGGTGCTCAACGACAGCGGCTCCCCCATCGACCTCGCCGGCTGGAAAATCAGCGACGGCATCAACTTCACCTTTCCCGCGCCCACGCTCGTCCCGGCAGGCTCGCACGTCATCGTGGCGAAGGATCCGGCGCGTTTCCTCACCCTTGCCCCGGCAGTCCCGGCGGCCAGCGTGCTCGGGCCCTTCAGCGGAGCGCTGGACAAAAACGGGGAGCGTATCGGCCTTTCCATGCCTGGTGCAACGCCGGCCGCGCCCATGCGCCGCGTGGACGAGGTGGTCGCCCCCGCCGTGCCCGACACCCACGCCGGGCACACCATGGAGCGCATCAGCGTGCTGCGGGATGGATTGGCTGCGAACAACTGGAGGCCCACGGCCCAGACAGCGGGCACCTCGTGGTCCACGGTGGAGGTCACTGGCCTGCTGGACCTGAACCACGCCGGCGTCCCCGACGTCACCGGCGTCCAGCTTTTCCTCATGGGGGATGGCGAGTGCCTGGTGGACGACGTGGAGGTGCTCGACAATGCGGGCACTCCAGCCCTGCTGAATGGCGGGTTCGAGAGCGGGCTCGGCTCCTGGGTTCCGGAGGGAAACCAGGTCGCCACCCTCGCGCCGGGCCTCGGTACTGGCGGCGGCGCGGCCCTGCGCCTCGTGGCCACAGGCGGTGGCGGGCCGGATGGCAACCGCGTCCGCTGCGCCCTCACCACACCGCTCACTCCCGGCGCCACGGCGACTGTCCGGGCAAAGGTGAAGTGGCTGCGCGGTGCTCCCGAGTTCATTGTCCGCCTGCGCGGCGGCTGGCTGGAGGCCTTCGGCACGCTCGCCCGGCCCGCGCTCACCGGCACGCCCATGACCAGCCCGCCCAGCGCGAATGCCGCAGCGGCCCTCGTTTCCATGACCACGCGCCCCGTGCTGCCCCCGGCCGGGCTGCCCTTCCGCGTCATGGCGCAACTCGACGACGTGCAGTCCATCTCCCACGCCTGGCTCAACTACCGCCTCGATCCCGCCACCGCCACCACCCAGGTCGTCATGCATGACGACGGGCTCGACGGCGACCTCATGGTGGGCGACAACATCTGGACCGGCTCCATCCCCGCCCAGGCTGCCGGCACACTCGTCGCGTGGACCGTCACAGCGCAGAATGACGATGGCGAGATTTCCACCTTTCCCGGCACCAGCGCCCCTGCCCTGCCTCCCGTGGCGGATGAGTTCCTCGTCCGCGTCGGCGACCCTGTGCAAACCGGAGATTTCGGCACCTACCGCTTCTGGATGACCCAGGCCAGCGTCACCACCTGGGCCAGCCGGCCAAAGTTCAACAACAACCCGCTCCCCATGACCTTTGTCTACGGCGACCAGCGCGTCGTCCATGGAGCGCGCGGCTACTACTCCGGCAGCGAGGCCACCACGCCCGGCTACTCCTCGCCCGTGGGCGGGCTCTGCGCCTACAATCTCGCCCTGCCTCCCGGCGTCACCGTGCTGGATGCGGAGGCGTTCAACATTGACTGGCCCGTGCGCGACACCACCGACCAGCGCGAGCAGCTCATGTTCTGGTTCGCCAGCCAGCTGAAACTCCCGTCCATGTACCGCCGCTATGTCAATCTCTACGCCAATGGTGTGCGGCGCGGCGTCATCAACGACGACGTCCAGCGCCCCGGCCAGGATGTCCTCGACGAGCACTACTCCGACGACGCCGGCGGCGCCCTGCACAAGAGCAACAACTACGTCGAGCTGACCGACGCCGGCGCCCGCATCGACCCCGCCACGCAGAACTATCTCCTCCACTACGACAGCCCCGCCGGCAGCGGCCAGCACAAGCTCGTCCGCTACCGCTGGAACTGGCGGCCCCGCGCCACCAGCACGCAGAATGACTTCACTGAACTCTTCGGCCTCATCGATGCCGTGAACACCACCGGCCCCGGCTACCAGGCGGCCATGACCTCACGCGTCGCCACCGCGCAGTGGATGCGCACCTTCGCCTTCTTTGACCTCTGCAGCTACTGGGACAGCGTGGGCAACGGAAACAAGAAGAACACCTACCTCTACAAGCCAAAACGCTCCGGCTGGGAACTGATCAGCTACGACATGGATGTCGGCCTCGGTGTTTTCAATGACCCGGTCAACGCCGGCCTCTTCAGTCCGGCGGGTGCAGACCCGGCGCTGAATCTCATGCAGTCCACCCCGGCCTTTCAGCGTGAGTACTGGCGCTGCATCAGCGAGGCCTTCTCCACCTTCTTCACCGGCGACACCAGCGGCAGCACCTACCAGCTGCTCCAGGCGAAATGGGCCGCACTCCAGCAGGTGCCGGGCCTCGTCTCCCCCTTCTCAGTCAGCGGTGCCTACGGACTGAGCATCCCGCAGTGGATCACCGACCGCCGCGCCTTCATCCAGGCCGCCATTCCTGCCGGGGCCACCACCACGCCCTTCGCTGTCACCAGCCCTGCCACCGGCGCGACGGTCACGGAGGGAAACATCACCCTCACCGGCACCGCACCCGTCACCACGGCCACGCTCACGTGCAATGGCCTACCCCTCGCCCCGGCGTGGTCCAGCCTCACCGCGTGGACCGCCCCGTTCGTCCTGCACTCCGGCCCGAACACCCTGGTGGTGAAATCCTGGGACGGCAACGGCCTCGAGACCGGCTCCGTCACGCTCGACCTCACGTTCAGCGGCGTGAACGCCTGGCCTGCCCTCCGCATCACCGAGTGGCTCGCCACGAACAGCAACCCTGGCGGCAATGCCGACCCGGAGGATGGCGACTACGATGACTGGTTCGAGTTGTACAACCCCACCGGCACCGCCGTCGATCTGGGCGGCTGGTATTTGACCGACACCCTCTCCCTGCCGCGCCAGTTCATCATTCCGGCGGGTACCACCATCCCGGCCAACGGACGTCTGCTCTGCTGGGCTGACAGTGAAATCCTGCAGACCCTGCCCGCCACGCGACCGGACCTGCATGTGAATTTCCGCCTCAGCGGCAGCGGGGATTCCATCGCCCTCTCCGCTCCGGACGACACCCTCATCGACAGCGTCACCTTCGGCGCGCAGACGGCCAATGTTTCCCAGGGTCGCTGGGCCGGCAGCGGCGCGACGGTGGTCACGCTGGACTCGCCGACGCCCGGCACGGCCAATGTCTTCACGCCTCCGGCTCCGGTTTACACCACGCACGCCCTGGCCACTGGCGGCGGCGTGGACCTCGCCTGGACGGCCCTGCCAGGCGCCAGCTACCGCATCCGCCGGTCGCCGGATCTGGCGGACTGGACCGCCCTCGCCACCGTCACTCCGGCGACGGCTGCGGGCGCCTACACCGACCCCGCGCCGCCCGCCACCCGCGTCTTCTACGTCATCGAGCTGGTGCTTCCGTAGCCCCCTCCGGGAAATACCGCGCCCGCATTTCCGCCCAGCCGCGCCCGGGTCCGTAGTGCCACGTCTGCCATCCGGCGGCGGCGGCGGGCAGGCAGTCGTTGTCCTCGCGGTCGCCCACCATCAGCGTCTGCTCCGGGGCGATGCCGCGGGCGGCCAGCCGTTCCGTCAGCCAGGCAAAGACGCGTGGCGAGGGTTTCGCGAAGCCGTGCTGCCAGGAGAGGAAGCGCAGGCCCGGGTCGAACGCGGCCTCCGCCAGCGGCGCGCCGTCCAGGGCCACCTCCAGCTCCAGCAGCGTGTAGTGCTGGGCGTTTGAGGCGATGCCCAGCACCGCACCCGCGCGTTGTGCAGCGGCCAGGCACTCTGCGGCACCGGAGGCCAGGCTCACCCTGCGCAGCATGGCCGTGTGGAAGCCGATGAAGACGTTCAGGTCAAACTCCGGGAGTCCGCCCAGCTCGGGGAAGGCCTCGCGCAGCACGTCCGGCCAGACCACCTCGGGAAAGTCCACGCCACGCGCCCGCGCCGCCGCGTGGTGGCGGAGGGTCACCGCCCGCGTCGCCGTTTCCAGCTCCTCCAGCGTCAGCTCGGGCCGGGTGGGGAGCACGCCGGCACGCAGCTGCTCCCAGCACGCGCGGGCGGCGGCGGGGGGCGGGCCCACATCGAGCAGGGTGTTGTAGAGGTCGCAGATGACGGCGCGGATCATGGGGGTGTCAGGTGTCGGGGGAGAGGAGCAGTGGGTACAGCGGTCCGCCGAGGCGCGCCCGCAGCAGCGCCGCGTGGGCGGCACGTCCGTGATCGGTCGTGGAGGATTGCGACGGCAGCGAGCAAGCCGGCACCGGCCAAACCGGCACCTGCGCCGGGGCCAGCGGCAGTGCGGGCTGGAGCGTGACGGGCTGGCACGCGTCGCGGGATTTTTCCACCGGCACGGCCAGCACCTCCAGCTGCGCCGTGAGCGTGAGCCGGGCGAAGGGCACCGCACCGCCGTCCGGCTCCGGCGGCCTCACCAGCCCCGCCACCTCCGCCGGCAGCCCGGCCCGCCAGGTGGTGAAGAGCGCCCCCTGGCGTGCCGCCTCCGCCGCGTGGTCGTAGAGATGCGGCGGCACCTGGACATCCGCATAGAGCGCGGGAAAGGAGAACCCCATCCTTGCGAGGTCCGGCAGGCTGTCCACCGGCGCCCGCCCCAGCAGCGGCACCCCGGCGAAGGCCGCCTCAGCAAAGGGCAGGCCAAACCCCTCCATGAGCGAGGTGACCACCACCGCCTCCGCCCCGCTCCACACCTCGTCCAGCGCCGGGGCTCCGGGCTGCGTCATCACGGAGAAATCCACCGGCCACGCGTGCTCCGCCGCCGCTGCGGCCAGCCGCGCGGCATACGCCCGCTCCCCTGCCGAACTTACCCCGCCCGTCGTCACCAGCCGCACCCCAGCCCCCTGCCAGCGCGTCAGCAGCACCGCCTCCGCCAGATTTTTCCGCCGCAGCAGCCGGCACGGGGCCAGCCAGTACCGCTCCGCCCGCCAGCGCCGCGCGGGCGGGTCCCGATCCACCGGTTTTTCCAGCGGCGGCGGAGCCAGAGCCACCCGGCCGCCCAGCACAGGGGCCAGCACCGCGTGGTCCGCGCTGTTGATCACCAGGTGCAGGCACCCCGCCCGCCGGGGAAAGATCGCGTCCGCCACCGCGTCCAGCGTGCCAAACCCGTCCGCCACCATCTCCGGCCAGCGGTCCCAGCGGTGGTCGAACCACCAGTCGTGGTGGTGCAGCAGCGCCGGCACCTCCGCCTGCGCCACCTCCCGGGCCAGCGGCAGATTCCTCCCCAGGCTCAGATTGTGCGCCCAGAGCAGGTCCACCCCGTCCGGCAGTCGCGGCGGCCCGGCCTGCGCGTGCTCGCTCCGGTAGCCAAACGCCGGATCCACCACCACCGCCACCGCACACCCCGCCGCTGCGCAAAATCCCGCCAGCCATTCCCCCGGCGGCGCCTCCCCGGTGATGAGCGTGATCCTCCCCGCCCCGAAGCGGCCCGCCCCCAGCTCGATGACCCGCCGCACCCCGCCGGGCCGGAAATGATAGTGAAGTATCCCCAAATGCACGCACCCCGACCCTCCACCCGGCAGCCCCGGAGATCAACCACACGCCGTCAGCGCGCCTGAGGCTTGCGGATGGAGCCTGCGGAGCCTCCGCCCCGTCCCCGATCCCGGAGGGATCACAGCCATTAGCGAGGCAACCACACCGGCCTTGCGGGCGCAAGCCCTGTCATCCCTCCGGGGCGGCTCCGGCATCTGGCGGGAGTCCCGATGGCGCAGCACAGCGGCCCCCTTCTGCAAAAGCCAGCGCCTCGCGAATGTCATCCACCTCCAGGTATGGGTAGAGCTGAAGGATCTTTTCCTCTGAGTGGCCTGAGGCCACCAGCCCGACTACGGTATCCACCGTGACCCGAAGGCCCCGAATGCAAGGCTTGCCTCCCATGACGTCGGGATTTTGTGTGATGCGTGGCGGAGCAATCATGCTGCCAGAATACCGGATGATCTGGCCTCCTGCACCCCCATTTCTCCTCTCTCCCCGTCTCCTCGTCTCGCTGTTCGGTCGTGCTCAGTCCACCTACCGCCCGTGGGCCTTCAGAAACGCCCGGGCGGATTCCTTCGCCGGGCCGTCGTCCATGCGCTCCACTGCGGCCGCGCCCTCCGGCCCCTGCCACTGCGTGAGCACCGCGGCCAAGGCGGCGGGGCGGTAGACTGTGGGAAGGTTGGCTGCCAGATCGAAGGCACGCGGCGCATCCCGGCGGGCGATCTCCCCGCACTCGGCGGTGAAAACGGCGCGGGCCTTTTCAGAGGGGGAGGCGGGGTCGTCCGACGGAGGGAGGAATGACGGGGCGAAGGGATCTGCGGCTTCCGTGAGGGTCCCGAGCACGGCCTCCCGGTCCTCAGGCACGGGCAGGCTGGAAATCAGCGCCGCCACCTCGTCCGCCGGACGCCCCCTGGCGTAGCTCCTCAGGCACCGCTGGCGCATCTCCCGGTCTCCCAGCGTGCGGGCAAAGGCCAGCGCGGCAGGAGCATCTTTAAGGCTCCAGAAATCGAAAACGGTCCGCACCGCCGCCGCCGCGCCAACTCTGTGATCGTGGAGCGCGTATTCCATGGCTGTGCGGGGCTCCGCCTCGGCCAGCGCCACGATCAGGGCTTCACCGCCATACGGGAGCACTCCGTCCGGCTGCTCGTTCAGCCAGGCCACCACGGCACGGGGCTCCTTTTCCGCCCAGTTTTTCATCGCCTCGCCGAAGGCAGAACTCTGCAGACGGGGCTCCAGGGTGCGCACCCACTTCATGGCGGCGGCCCGGTCCTGCTCCGCCCACCAGCCGGCGAAGTGACCGACCAGTTGCTCATAGAAATCTCCCGGCTGGCTGTGCGTGGCCAGGTACACCGCCATCGCATCCGGCGGCAGGGCGGTCATCCAGCCGGTCACTTCCGGGCCGAAGGCACGCCTTCCGGGGTCCACACGTCCCATCCACGGCAGGGCGATCTCCAGCCCCCGGGGCTGCTTGAGCACCGCGATGATGAGCACCTTGTAAAGGTCGCAGCTCGAATGCAAATATCCGGCTGGCAGATTCTCCAGAGCCGCCAGAGCGGAGCGCGGTGCCTGGTTTACCCACGCGGTGAATAGCAGCTGGAGCACCTCTTCGCCTGGCGGCACCCCGCGCTCGACCAGCCAGGCGCAGAATTCCGCCGGGGCCTCCGCCGCCCAGGCCGCAGCCTCCGCCTTCCACTCCCCTTTCGGAAAGTGGCGGGCAAAGGCCTCACCGCGTCCGCTCTGCGAACTCACGACCTGCGGCCTCACCAGCGGCAGAGACTGGACCGGACGCGCGGACTCCAGAGCCGGAGGCGGAGGCGCGGTCCCGGGCGTGATCCACCCGGCCGCAACGCCGCACACCAGGGAAAGCAGGCAGGGCAAGACAGGGAGCTTCATTTTTCCGGAGCGGGGGGTTGGGACGGGGACAGAATCTGCGCCTTCTCCTCCGGGGAGATCGGAAGGGTGACGATGGCAGCGCGGGTGGATTCGCGGGCGGAGGGACGGCCCCACTTAGTGAGGCGTTGCAGAGCCTCTGCTCTCTTCACCGGGCTCGTGAGCCGAGCTGCCCAGCGGACCGCCTCCGCAGGGCGCTCGTGTGAGAGTTCGCTGACGAGGCCACCGATGGCGGCCTCTCTCCTGCCGCCCTCGGGCAGACTCTCCACCCATGCAGCGGCACGGGCAGGTTCGGAGGCACACCACCCAGCCACGGCCGTGAACAGCACCGATTCGCCCAGTTCCGGGGGCCGCTGCTCCAGATGCCGCGCCACCTCTTCCGGGCGGGACCCCACCCACCTGGCCAGAATGTTCTCCGCCACGTCAGCACGACGCTCCTCCGGCAGCGTCTCCAGCTGGGCCAAGGCCATGCTTGGGGAGAGAGTGGACAGATCCAAAAGACGCCGCGCCTGAAACTCGGCTCGCAGCTCCGGCTGGTCGGCTGCGGGGAAGGCAGCCAGGCGGGCTTCCCGCGAGGCAGGAGTCTGGTCCGCGCCGCATTCCTCAACCAGAAAGAGCTGCCACAGCGTGCGGCTTCTGCGGTTTTTGTAGTCGTCCGCAGGCAGCCTACTCACCAGAGCGCAGGCGTCCGGGTAGCTCTGCCGCGCCAGAACTGGAAGGAGTCGCGTAAGGGCAGCCTCCTTCAGGTCACCCGGAGGCAGCCCGTCGTACCACGCCTGCACCACCGGCAGGTCCGCCGGGGGGAAATACGCCAGCAGGTCCAAGGCAAGCCTCCGCGCCTGGTCCTCGTCCGGCCCTGCCGCCAGCTCCTTCAGCTTCTCCGCCAGCCCCGGTGTGCCACGGGGCTCCGGGTTTGACGGGGACGGGGGCGGGGCTGGCTGGGGTTGCGCTTTTTCCATGGCCACAGGCGGCACCGCCCGCGCGTGCCAGCGACGCCCTGCCGTCCACCCGGCGGCGGCCAGGGCGAGGCAGAGGAGGGCGTGGAGCGGCTTCATGGGCGGCACCTTACGCGGCGGGCGGGGCGGGTGTCAATGGGGAGCCTGGGGCGGGCCTCCGGCGGGGGGCGGCGGGGCGGGTGGAAAAAATGGTGCGGGGCGGCGGATTTTTCTTCCCCATTTTGGGGAATTGTGAGATAACGCCACTCATGGACGGAAAATCCATCCGGGGAGCCTGGAGACACGGAATGCGCGGCATTTCCGGGACGGCTCCGTATTACCCCGCCCGAACCGGGAAAACCCGGGCGCGCCGCACGGGAAACCCGGAGCCGCCGCCGCCGCCGGAGGCCCGGCGTGCGAATCCTCCACCCCTCCCCCGCACGCCATGAAGCCGCTCCACTTCGACGCGATCAATCCTTTCACCGGCAAGCCGTTCACGTTTGACGATCCGAACCTGTTCTTTGGTTCCCCTTCGTTTTACCTGGAACCCGGGGACGAGGGCTTCGTTCCCTACCCGGACATGATACGGCCCCCGAAGCCAAAAAAGAAAACCTTTCACCGCCGGAGGCAGGCCGCCTCCGGCAGTGCCACACCAAACCCAACTGAAATTATGTCATTCTTCAAATGCAACGTCGCCCACAACTCACAGGGGGGCTTCACCACCCGTCCCACGCTTGGCTCTTCCGTCGCGGAGGCGCAGTTCTTTGACGCCGTCGCCGCCGCCTGCGGGGTGCCGCGCGCGCAGTGCGAGAGCGTCTTTGACGCCGTGGTGGACACCATCCTCTCCTGCGGCGCGGGCTGCGCCCAGAGCACGGGGCTGCGCGGCCGCCTGCGCTTCCGCCCGACGAGCGGGGGCAGCTCCTCCACGCCGGACGGGTTTAACAATGCGGAGCAGATCAACGCGGACGTGGCCATCTCCCTCACGGCCGAGGCGCGCGACACCTGGCGCGCCGGCCTCACCATCCAGAGCCAGGGAGAGGTGGGCAAGCTCAGCCCGCAGGTGGACGCCATCCTCAGCCAGGAGACCGGCGCCCAGGACAAATACGCGCCCGGCACCCTCATCGACATCCGCGGTGAGAACCTCCGCTTCGACAAGGCGGACCTCGCCCAGGGCGTCTTTTTCCGCTCCGGCAATGCCGCCGAAGTCCGCGCCACCGTCTACGGCACGGTCACGCCCTCGTCCCTCTCCGTGCTCGTGCCCGGCACCCTGAGCGGCCCGCTCACCGTGCGCGTGGCGGCGTTCATCAATGGCAGCGTGCGCACGTTTACGTACATGACCCACATCACCCAGTGAGCAGCGGCGCCGGGGGCGGAGGGGGGAGAGGGGGGTAGAGGATTAGAGGGTTGGCGAGTGAGTGGGAGAGCCCCCTTCGGGGGGCGGGGGGCTATTGAGCAGGGTGGCCTGTGGAGAGGGCGGTGACGCGACACCGTGGTCCGCACAGTCCTCTGTGCGGTGCGGGCACCGGGCTGAGCGCACTCTGGAGAAGCTCGGGCGGCGGGGGCTGGGGGCGCGGACCGCACAGAGGACTGTGCGGACCACTTGGCTGGGGGCGCGGGTTTCTGGGGGTGGCGCAGCCGGGGCTACGCGGGCTGGGGGCGCGAACCGCACAGAGGACTGTGCGGACCACTTTGCGGGGGGCTCGCGTTTCGATCCCTCCGGGATCAGGGGAGGCACTCTTGGGGGCGCAGGTCGTTGGGTGCGGAAGGAGGCGTCGGTGGTGCCTCGGGCGGTGCGGTGATCTCTCTGGGGCAAAGGGAGGAGGTGTTGGAGGAAACGAGGTTGCCCCTTGGGGGTGGGTGGTGCGGGGCTCTGGGGCGGATGGCTCACCTCTCGGGGACCCATGGCGTTGCCCTTGGGGACGTGTGGCGTTGCCCTCGGGGGTGCGTGGCGTTGCCCTTGGGGACGTGTGGTGTTGCCCTCGGGGGCACGTGTCGTTGCCCTCAGGGGCGTGTGGCGTTGCCCTCGGGGGCGCGTGGCGTTGCCCTCGGGGGCGCGTGGCGTTGCCCTCGGGGGCGCGTGGCGTTGCCCTCGGGGGTGTGCGGCGTTGCCCTCGGGGGCGCGTGGCGCTGCCCTCTGGGGCGTGTGGCGTTGCCCTTG
>JANOAS010000239.1:0-18066 GCA_031411255.1 bacterium | reverse complement strand
GTTTTGCTCGGCAGAGTCGCGGGCGACGGTGGCCTCGCGCAGGGCGGTGCCGAGGGCGGCGTTGGCGGTGCCGAGGGCGGCGTTCTTGATGGCGAGGAGCACTCCGGCGGTGGCGATGGCCAGGCCGAGCGCGGCGGTGAGACCGGCGATGGCGGGATTTCTCCTGGCCCAGGCGTGGAGGCGCTCGGCAGGGGAGGCCTTGCGCGCCTCGATGGGGCGGCCCTCGAGCCAGCGCTCCAGATCCGCAGCCAGGTGGCGGGCGCTGGGGTAGCGGCGGGCGGGGTCCTTCTCCAGGCACTTGAGGCAAATGATTTCCAGATCGCGCGGGGCGGCGCGACGGGGCGACCGGGGTGGTGCTGGTGATGTCCTTGAGCAGGGAGTGCAGCGACGGGCCGGAAAACGGGGGGACTCCGGCCAGCAGCTCGTAAAGGGTGGCGCCGAGTGAGTAGACATCGCTGGAGGTGGTGGCGGCGCGGGCGTCTGCGGAGGCAACCTCCGGGGCGAGGTAGGCCGGGGTGCCGAGGACGGCGAGGGAGCCGTCCAGCACGCTGGACTCCCCGGCCAGCTTGGCGAGGCCGAAGTCGGCGATGTAGGGCCGGTCATCCGAATCAAAGAGGACGTTTCCTGGTTTGAGGTCGCGGTGGAGCACGCCGCGGTCGTGGGCAAACTGGAGCGCTCCGGCCAGGGTGACCATGAGCCGGGCGATGTCGTGGTATTTCCCGGCGAGGGCGGACTTCCGGCTGGCGAGGCTGCCGCCGGAGGCCAGCTTCATGGTGAACCAGGCAAGGCCGCCGTCATCGCCAAATTCATACAGGGGCAGGATGGCCGGGTGCTCGAGCACGGCGAGGGTGCGGGCCTCCAGGTGAAAGCGGGCGTGGAATTCATCCGCATCGCTGCCGGGGCCGGCCTGGAGCATTTTCAGGGCTACGTCCCGGGCGGGGGACTGCTGCCGCGCGTGCCAGACGACGCCCATGCCGCCGCGGCCCACTTCTTTCACCAGCGTGCAGCCGCCCACCTGCTGGCCCTCCAGAAGCGGTGAGAGGGGGCGTCCGGACACGGCGGCGCCTCCGCGGGTGGCGGCCAGCGTGGTCTGGTCTGGTGGACTGGAGTTGGCGTCGATCACTCGGGAAAATGCCGGCTGCGGGAAATAATCAACCTGAAGCGTGAAGCGGTCTGGCATTGCCCCCGGGGCAGACACCCCAGAATTCCTCCCCCAGCTGGAATCCGTAGAGCGGCCTGAAGCGCGACTGCGACAGGGGGCTGTGCGCCCAGAGGTAGACGGGGTGCACGTCCCCGCGCTGCGCCCTGCGTGGCAGAGGGCGGTGCGGGGCGGCGGCGGCAATGCGTTCAAGCGCTTCCTCTTCCGACCAGACGGGGGCGGCCTGCGGCTGGCGGAAAAGGCCGATCTCGACCAGCGCTCCGGTGGCGGCGTGAACGACGACGGAAACAGGCGAATCCCGAAGCGGCACCAGGTAATACGAGTGCCGGGGGTGGTGGGCGTGGTGGACGAGGGCGGGCTTGCCGGGCTTGGGAATTTTTTCCGGGTCGCCGCCGCCCAGGTGGGTGGTCCAGGGCTCGCGCTGGTGGAAGCCGTGCTGGCGAAGCAGGGTGTGGACCACGACGCGGGCCTCGTCCGGCGTGATCAAGGGCACCGGGATGGCTGGCGGGCCGGAGGGGCGGACGAGCTGGTCCTCACCGGCACCTCCGGTTGCGGGAGCGGCCTTGGTTTTCCCTGCCCTGGCCGGGGTGGAGAGATCGTGGATTGTCGTGTCGCCGGCGCCTTCGCCCAGAGCGCCAGTCGGGCAGATGGCGACCCATTTTCCCGCCCAGCGGGTGCCGACGAGGTTCGTGTTGAAATAGGCCTTGTCCCACGCCTCCACAGGCACGCCGGTGATGTGAGGAGTGCCGTCCTCGTGCTCGCAGGCATCGCCGTCGGCGTGCTGGTGACCGAGGGGGCAGGGCAGGACGGAGCCGCAGTTCACGGCATCCACGGAGCCGAGGCGGATGGTTTTGTCGTCGCTGCCCTTGATCGCGCGGTTCGCTCCGTAACCGACGAAGGTGATCCAGTGCCCGCCTTTTTCCGTGAGGGCGATGGAGGGGGCGTCGAATTTTTCCACTCCCGCAGCCATGGCCCTGTTCAGCACCTGGGGATCGCGGCCTGAGAGCAGGCTGTAGGGCACGGGTTTCGCACCGGGCCGGGTCGGAGGCGTCGTGGCGGCCAGGTTGTTCAGGGCGGTCGTCAGCAGGTCCGGGGCGCTGGCCCACGGGGCGGATTTTGAGCCCGAGCGGTCGATCGAGCCCTCCCCATGAGTGGTCTGGAAGACGTCGTCTTGGTTAATCGTAAACGGCTCCCAGCCCAGCGCGTCGATGCACGTCATGAGGCTTGCGGGGCCGCAGTAGTTCTGCCGGTCCGGCCGGTGCCGGCGGGCGGGGAGCGTTTTAAAGTAGCTGGGTGGTGGCATGTTCCTTCCGGGCTGATGCAGATGCCCACCGGGTAATACGGATTTTTGCGGAAATTGTGAAGATGTTTTCTGAAAAAACTCTCCGGAGCAGGCTTTGTGCCGGGGATGCGGGGCGTGGGGAGTTCCGGCTTGCGCGGGGCGGCGTGTTCCGCATGGTGTGGAGATGCCCGCTTCCCCGGACGACATTTCCCCACCAGAAGACGACGCCGCCCACCCGCAGTACGACGCAGGAGCCGCGTTTCCAGAGACGCGCTGGAGCATGATCCTGGCCGTGCGCAGTCCGGAGAATGCCACCGCGCACCGGGCGATGGGGGAAATCTGCCGCCTCTACTGGTTCCCCATCTATGCCTACATCCGCCGCCGGGGGCTCAGCCCGCAGGATGCGGAGGACAGGACGCAGGATTTTTTCGCCTCACTCATCGAGGGGGACATCCTTCACCAGATCGTCCCGGAGCGGGGACGCCTGCGCGCCTTTCTCCTGACAGCGGTGAAGCGCAGCCTCATCAGTGAGCACCGGCGGGATGTGAGCCAGAAGCGCGGCGGCGGAGTGCCGATCGTCTCCATAGACCAGAGCCGCGCCGAGGGCTGGCTGGCGCACGAACCCCAGGACGGCAGCTCCCCGGATGTCCTTTTTGACCAAAACTGGGCCGCTGCCGTGCTGGAGGCTGCCATCGCCCGGCTTGAAGCTTGGTATGTTCAGGCGAACCGGCTGGAGCTTTTCGAGGCGATCCGGGAAAAACTCTCCGGCACGGAGGAGCGCGGCGGCTACCGGGAGGCCGCGGTACGGCTTTCGGTGAGCGAGGAGTCGCTTCGCGTCGCCGTCTTTCAAATGCGGAAACGGTACCGCACCTTCATCGAGCGCGAAATCGCCGAGACCGTGGCCAGCGAGTGCGATGCCGCCTCCGAGCTGGACCACCTCCGGCACGTGCTGGCGGGCCGGTTTTAGGCAAATCCGGAGCCGGACCGTGAAACGTTTCCCCCGAACTGCATGGATCGCGATTCTGGTGCCTGCCGCGCTTGCGGTCTGGGTTGCGTCCGTTTTCTACGCCCGGTGCCGGGACTACGGGGAGGCAGAGCCGCTCGTGCCATTCGTCTGGGAGATGGGGCCGGAGATGCAGCGCTTCACCGCAGAAAAGGCGCGGCTTCCGGCCAGTCTGGATGAACTGGCCGCCTTCGCCCCGGAGCTGAAGCTCGCCCGGCTGCGCCCCTATCCGCACCAGTTTTCCCCGGACGGGCCGTATCGATTCCGCCTTCACGTCAACGGTCGGCATGATCTGGCCATCAATTCGGAGTATTTCCCGGAATGGGTCGAGCCCGGCCAGGCAGGGGCTTTGACCACGCCGGCGAAGTGATGCAGGCTCCGCGTGGAATGATCTTGAAAATGAAGCGACAGCCTGCACACTTTCCCCCGTGAACGCACCCGTCCCCGAAGCTCCCGCTCCGCCTCCACTGCCGAACCCCGCCCGTCAGCCACTGGGTCGTGCAAAAAAGCTGCTCATTCTGCTCGGTATCCTTGGCGTCCTGATGGTTGTTTTACCGCTGCTGCTGATGGCCACCGGACGGCTCCGGGCCTTTAAAATACCGACCCGGGGCATGGCACCCACTCTGGAGTCGGGGGACCAGATTCTGATGAACGGGTTCACGCCGGGGGCACGCAGTCCGCACCGTGGCGACGTGGTTGTCTTTCGCACGGATGGCATCGAGCGGATTAACGGGTCTTCAATTTACACGCAGCGGGTCGTCGGCGAGCCCGGTGAGCACCTTCAGATTTCGCGAAAGGGTCTTTTGATCAATGGCGAACTGGTCAAAATCTCCAATGTCGCGGGGGAGATTCCTTATCAGATTTCCCTCGAGCTGGGACCTTCCGTCAATTTCAAGAATGTCGAGATCCCGGAGGGGCACTACTTTGTCATCGGCGACAATGTGGCGAACAGCTTCGACAGCCGTTTCTGGGGCTTCCTTCCTGCGGAAAACATCCTTGGGCGCGCTTCCTTCTGCTACGCGCCGCCGTCGCGGGTGGGAAGCATCAAATGACGTCTGCACAGTCCTGCTAAAAATCAGCTCAAACACCACCTTTTATGTTCAAACCTCCGGCAGTGTTCGTTCTTTTCTCGCTGGCGGGCAGTCTCGCTGCGGCTCCGGTGGAAATCCTGCCTGCCGGTTTTCAGGGGGCGGTGCAGCCCCAGGTGGCGGTGGCGCCGTCGGGGCGGGTTCATGTGGTTTTTGGAAAAGGGCGGGAAGTTTTCCACACTACCTCGCCGGACGGTGTGGCGTTCTCCGCACCGGTGAGGGTGGGGGAGCTGGAGAAGCTGGCCCTTGGCATGAGGCGGGGGCCCCGTGTCACCGCCACGGACGGGCTGGTGCTGGTGACCGCCATTTCGCACGCCGACGGAAATCTGCACGCCTGGACTTCGCCCGATGCCGGCACGACGTGGCGGGAGTCTGCTCCGCTGAACACCACCGCCACCTCGGCACGGGAGGGGCTGCAGGCGCTGGCGGGTGACGGACGGGGGCTGGCGGCCTGTGTGTGGCTGGATCTGCGAAACAAGGGCATGGAAATCTGGGCCCGTTTTTCCCGTGATGGTGGGAAAACCTGGGAGCCGGAGCGGAGTGTCTACGCCTCCCCGGCCGGTCACGTCTGTGAATGCTGTGCGCCGGGGGTGGCCGTCTCTGCCAGCGGCGGGGTGGCCGTCATGTGGCGAAACTGGCTGGACGGATCCCGCGACATGTGGTGGACGACCACTGCTGACGGTCGCACATTTTCCCCGCCGGAAAAACTGGGTGAGGGCACGTGGAAGCTGAATGCCTGCCCGATGGATGGCGGGGGGTTGGCCTATTCGCCCGCCGGGAAAAAACTCGCCGTCTGGCGGCGCGAGCGCACCGTCTTTGCCAGCGGGGAGGGGCCTGCGGAAAAAAAGCTCGCCGGGGACTCCACCCAGCCGGTGGCCGCGTGGGCGGGTGAGACGCCGCTGCGCTTCTGGGAATCCGGAGGCCGCCTCATGCTCCAGCGGGGGGCGGAGGCGGCACGGCCTTTTGCCGAAAATGCGGCCTCCGCCAGTGCGGCTGGTGGTGCCGCGTCCGCCGCCGTGGTCTGGGAGGGGGTCGGGGCGCACGGCAGGACGCTTTTCTTTGACCGGGTGCGGTGAGCCGCTCTCATAAAATTCACCCGGAAAAAACATGACCTCCTCCGCCGCCATCCGCCGTTTCCGCGTGGTCATGGTCGTCTTCATCACCGGCATCGTCCTGAGCGGGGTGACGGCTTTTCCCCTGCTCGCTGAGCTGAAGCTGCTCGTCCGGCTCATGGGCTTGGAGGGGGCCACTTCGCCAGCAGGGCACGCGGGGCTGGATTTCTGGCTGCTGACGGTGCGCTTCGGCCTGGAGGACATGTACTCCCGCTACCCGTGGATCGCCTACGGGACGGACTGGCTGGCCTTCGGTCACATCGTGATCGCGCTCTTTTTCGTGGGGCCGCTGCGCCGGCCCTGGGAGGGGCGCTCGGTGGTGCTGACGGGCATCGCGGCCTGTGTGCTGGTGCTGCCGCTGGCGCTCGTCTGCGGGCCCGTGCGCGGGATTCCCTTCTACTGGCAGCTCATCGACTGTTCGTTCGGCGTCTTTGGCATTCTGCCGCTCCTGTATTGCCTGAGGTTGCTGCGTTTCATCCAGCCGCCGCCGTCCGCCGGATGAACCGTGGCCCGCCCATCCAGACGCCGGTCACGCCGGGGGAGTAGTTGGCCGCGACGAACCGGGCCTTCGCCGCCCAGGGGCCGAGCCCCGTGAGCAGGCTGGCGTCCTGGACTGCCGCCTCGACCGGAATTTGCGGCCACGGCTCGTGCCAGATGCGGAACCGTCGGCTTACTCCGGCCGTGTGGGTGAAGCAGGTGTAGCGCTCGAGCAGGAATTCATCGAATCCGCCCGCGACGCACGGCAGAAACGTCGGGCCGTTCGGCAGGGGGATGCTGTAGCGGAGCGCTCCGTGGCGGGCGGTCACGCAGCCCTCCACCCGGTCGCGTCCCGGCTGGTGGGCAAAGGCGAGCCGGCCCATCCGGTAGGGCAGGCCGAAAAGCAGCGGGCCGAGCGGCCGGGCCAGCAGCTGCGGGATGAACTCCGCCAGAAAATGAATGCCGGGCTCGCCATCCCGCTTCACGTAGGTCCTGACGTTCAGAAATTCATGCGCTGCCAGCGCACTCACCAGCCGCGTGCCGCGTCCGCCGAAGAGGCGCGGGCTCATGTTTTTCATGGTGAAGCCGACCAGCGTCACGTAGGCCCGCCCATTCCAGAGATCGAGAGGGAAGGGGACCACCGCCTGCAGCGCCTCCGCATTGACCTCAAAATGAAGGAAAATCGCCTCGCTCCAGTCTGCGTAGAACCACGGATCCCCCGCCACAGACTGCACCCGCCTCCGCGCCTCTCGGCTGGGGTGGCGGGTCGGCAGGGACTGGGCGGGGGCCGTGTTCATGGCAACAATTAGTAAAAAACGGTTGTTTCGGTAATAACAGAAATTTACAGAGAGAAAGGTGCATGTCCAGCCGGTTTATGAAATAAATTGCCCCCGATTTTCTGCTTTGGGGTCGATTTGAACGTTTAGAGGCGGGCGGGGTCGAATAAGGGGTGCCGCCGCCTCTTGCCCGAAAATAAGCCTCGCCACTCGGGGGCTCATCGTTCAGAGTGCTATTTGTCTTCCCCTGACTCGATCCCCCATGATTTTCCACAAACTCCTTCCCGCGTTTCTTGTGATCCTCGCCGCCGCGCCCGCAGCCCTGGCGGATGATGAGGTGCCGGTGGATAAATCGATCTGTGTGGACAAGCCCGCTGGTGGCGCGCTGGGTGACCGGGCTTCGGGCACCGCCGTGGCAGGGGACGCCAGCACGCTGGTGGTTGGTGCGCCTGATGACGACAGTGCTTCCGGATCTGTCACCGTGTACGTGCGGTCCGGGACGACGGATTTCAAAACCTGGTCTGCAGGCACCGCCTTGACCGCACCGGCCGACGTCACTGACTTCGGCTCTGCGGTGGCTCTCGGTGGGTCAAAGGTGGCTGCGGCCTCGGAAGCGGCGGACGGCTCGGTCAGCCTCAGCCTCTACACCCTGCCCGCCACCACAGCCGAGCCAGACTACACGATCACCACGAATCTTGTGGCGGCTGGATTGGGCCGCCCGGTGGCGCTGGCGCTGACTGCCGACACCCTGCTGGTGGGCGTCGGGGCCTCGGCGGAAATTCTTCGCTACACCCTGACCACTGCTGGCATCTGGGAATTGACCGAGACGATCAGCCCCGGTGCGGACATTACGGGATTCGGTACGTCACTTTCCCTCTCGGGCAGCCTGCTCGCCGTGGGTGCCCCCGGGGCCGGGACCAATGGTGCGGGCGAGGTTTACCTGTATGAAAAAACCACCGTCGGCGCTGCGGTGAGCTGGGCGTTCAAGTTCAAGCTCGTGTCCCCGACCGTCCGCGACCACGGCGCGTTCGGGACGGCCGTGGCTGTCGGTGCGGGCACGGTGGCCGTGGGCGAACCGGGGGACACCACGCTCTTCGGGCGGGCCTATGTTTTCTACAAATCCGGCAGCAACTGGCTCGCGGAGCCCGTCATCGCGGCCGACGACCGGGCGGTGGGAGACCAGTTTGGCTCCAGCATCGCCGTCTCCAGCGACCTGCGTGAGGTCATCATCGGTCAGAAGGCCCTGACCAAGGTCGGAGCTGCCTACGTCTTTGCCCGCCACGCTCCTGATACCGCCGCCACCCAGCGGGTAAAAAGCCCCCTCACTGGCACGGCAGACGGCAGCTTCGGGGCGCCCGGTGTACCACTTGCGGCTGGGGACGGAGTGGCCTTCGCGGGGGATCCGGGTGTGGATTGCGTGAATGTCCTGAACCTGAAGCGCACCACGGACAGGGCGCCCCGGTTCATCAAGGTCCCTCCCGCCACGGGCAATACGCTGGAGGCAAACACCCTCGGCGGCTCCACCTACACCGTGACGGCGTCGCTCGGCGATGACGACGGGGAGGCGATGCTGCTCGCCTGGACCATCGATGGCGCCACCGGCCCTACAGCCAAAATTCCCGCAGGCACTCCCTTCTCCGGCGGAGCCTGGTACTTGAAGGGCACGCTTTCCGTTGGCGAGCACACCATCAAGGCCACGCTGACCAACAACCCGGCCAAAGCCGGACTCACCGCTGCCACCTTCTCTACCGTCATCACAGTCACCGATACGGCGGCGCCGGTGGTCCAGCGCATCATCGCCTCGCCGCCCACCCTGCCGCACAGTGATCCCAGCCTCCGCTCGATTAATCTCAAAGTAAACGGCTTCGAGGCGAGCGACCGGATCAACTGGAAAATCCTCTCCGTCTACTGCAACGAAGGCAGCAAGACTGACGGCCAGCCCAACTGGCGGCTCTCCGGCTCCCACGGCCTCTGGCTGCGCGGCGGCTGCAGGAGCAAAAAGCATGACCGCGTGTACGTCATCACTGTGGATGTGTGGGACGACGCCGGGCAGCACAGCCAGGGCACGGCGCGGGTGACCGTTCCGCACAAGGCCGGGAAATCATCAAAGAAAAAGTAGCCGGATTTTCCCCGCCGGGCGCAAAAAGGGGGGAATCTGCGGGCCTTCCGCACCCTGCGATAAGCCGTTGCCCGGCGGTGAACCTGCGCTTACGGTCGCCGCCATGTCAGTTCCTGTCCAGAAGCAGCCCCAGCCCATTCAGAAGAGCGCCCTTGTGGCCGAGCGGATCGAGAAATCGATCATGGCCGGCCAGTTCAAGGTGGGCGAGCGGCTGCCCTCCGAGGCGCAGCTGGGGGAGACCTTTTCCACCAGCCGCACCGTCATCCGGGAGGCGATCAAGCAGCTCAATGCGCGCGGCATCGTGCAGACGATCAATGGAAGCGGCAGTTACGTGATTGATTTCAACGTGGACGAGCTGAAGGCCTCCCTCCACCGCTACACCACGCTCATCCGGCCCGAGGTGGGCTACGCCGAAATGTTTGACCTCCGCATCATGATCGAGGCCGGCTGCACCCAGATGCTGGCGGAAAACCCGTCCGACGAGCAGCTCGCCCCGGTGGCCGCCCGCGTGGAGGAAATGCGCCTCTGCCAGGACGACGTGCCCGCCTTTGCGGATGCGGACATCTCCTTTCACCTCTCCATCGTGGCGGCCACGGGCAA
This sequence comes from bacterium, assembly GCA_031411255.1. Taxonomy (GTDB): domain Bacteria; phylum Verrucomicrobiota; class Verrucomicrobiia; order Verrucomicrobiales; family V1-33; genus JANOAS01. Next base: position 8,450 of record JANOAS010000239.1, on the reverse strand, counting down.
CCAGCTCCTCATCGCCATCCACAGCTCTCTGGAGCCGATGATGCGCCAGCTGGCGGCCAACATGTACCGCGATGTGCGGAAAACCTCCGGCCTTTTCCGCGAGCATGCGGAAATCTACGAAGCCATGCGCCGCGGTGACGCTGCGGCCGCCGGGCAGGCGATGCGCACCCACCTCACGGGCTCGAAGGAGCAGTGGGTGAAGTTCACCGGCTACCAGAAATCCTACCCGGCGCTCGCCGTGGAGTGAAAAAGTGAGCGGGGGGGGACCGTAGCCGCCCCCAGGGCACGACCGGGGGAGAGGTGCAGCCCTTTTCCCTTGCCGGAGGCGGTGCGGCTTTTACCGTCCGGTCATGCGAGTTCTCATCCCTCTCCTCACCATGACCGCAACGCTCCTCGCCGGCCAGCTCCCGCTCACCCTGCGCACCCGGGCGAAGGAGGACGGCTCCATCACCGACAAGTCCGCCAGCTGGGAGGCCGGGAAAACAGCCATCATCGTCTGCGACATGTGGGATGACCACTGGTGCAAAAGCGCCGCCCGCCGCGTCACCGAACTCGCCGGGCCGATGAACTACATGCTGAAGACCGCCCGCGCGAAAGGCATCTTCATCATCCACGCGCCGAGCAGCGTCACAGATTTCTACAAGGACACCCCCCAGCGCAGGCTCGCCCAGGCCGCCCCGTTCGCGAAGACGCCGGCGCCCCTCGCCACCGCGCCACGCTGGGGCACCGCTTGGTGCTGGACGGACCCGAAGCACGAGGCCGTCCTCCCCGTGGATGACAGCGACATGGGCTGCTCCTGCACCGGGAAAAAATGCGAAATCATCCCCCCGTGGAAGCGCCAGCACCCGGCCATCGAACTCATGGACGGCGATGCCCTGACCGACGACGGACAGGAAACCTGGAACCTCCTTTCCGCGCGCGGCATCGACCATGTCATCCTCTGCGGCGTCCACCTGAACATGTGCGTCCTCGGCCGGCCCTTCGGCATCCGCCAGCAGGTCTACCTGGGGAAGGACGTCGTCTTCATGCGCGACATGACCGACTCCATGTACAACCCCGAGCGCCCGCCGGGCGTCGACCACTTCACCGGGCACGACCTCATCATCGCCCATGTGGAAAAGCACTGGTGCCCCAGCATCACCAGCCGCGTCATCACCGGCGGCCCGCCCTTCCGGTTTAAAGAGGACGCGCGTCCGGCGAAATGAGGGCCCCTGTTTTAAAGCTGGTCGCGTTTGCCGCTGCGGCATGGGCCTTCTCCGCCCAGGCTCCGGTTGCGGCTGCGGATGGCCACTGGGCCTTTCAGCCGCTGTCCAGGGTGGAGCCTCCGGCCGGTGAGGCGGCACATCCGGTGGACCGCTTCATCCGAGCCACGCTTGCCGGTCGCGGCCTGGCGCCAGCGCCTGCGGCGGACCGGCGCACTCTCATCCGCCGGCTTTCCTTTGACCTGACCGGCCTGCCCCCCAGCCCGGAGGAGGTGGACCCCTTTCTCGCGGACTCCGCCCCGGACGCCGTTGCCCGGCTCACGGAGCGGCTGCTGGCCTCCCCGCACTACGGCGAGCGCTGGGGCCGCTGGTGGCTGGACGCCGCCCGCTACGCGGACACGAACGGCCAGGACGAAAACAAAGTCATGGCCAATGCCTGGCGCTACCGGGACTGGGTCGTCCGCGCGTTCAATGCGGACACGCCCTTTGACCAGTTCACCGTCGAGCAGCTCGCCGGGGATCTCCTGCCGGCGGAGGGCGTTTCGGAGGAAACCGTCTTTGACCGCTGGACCGCCACCGGCCTCCTCGTCCTCGGGCCTAAGCTGCTGGCCGAGCAGGACAAGCCGAAGCTCGTCATGGACGTCGTCGACGAGCAGATCGACATGGTCAGCCGCACCTTCCTCGGCCTCACCGTTTCCTGCGCCCGCTGCCACGACCACAAGTTCGACCCCATCCCGGCGCGCGACTACTACGCGCTGGCCGGCATTTTCAAAAGCACGCGCACCATGGAGAACCTGGACTTCGTCTCCAAGTTCAACGAGCGCCGCATCACCACGCAGAGCGCCCTCGCCGCCGCAGAGTCGCACGCGAAGGCCCTGGCGGCGAAAACGGAGGCCGTGCAGTCCGCCATCCGTGCGGCGAATGACGCACTCACCAGCGCCTGGCGGAGGGATCTTTCCCGCCACCTCGCCGCCGCACTCGCCACCGCACCGCCCACCGGTCCGGACGCGGAGATCGTGAAAAAACTGGCCGCCCTCGTGGCTGCGGATCCCGCCTCCGACGCCGTCAGCCGCAGCCTCCGCGATCTGGCCGCCTCCCCGGAGAAAACCACCGCCTTTCTTTCCCGCACGGAAGCGCCAGCCCCCGCCGGGAATGCCCTGCGGCTCGCACCAGGACGCGTGGGCGCCGCCTTCGACGCCACGGGCGCGAACCACCTGGAGCTTCCCCACTCCCCCGCGCTCGATCCCCCGCAGCTCACCGTCGAGACGTGGGTCCGCGCCACCTCATTCCCGAAGGACGGAGATCCCCGCCGCTGGCTGGTCAATAAAAACGCCAACGAGTGGGTCGAGGGCCACTACGCCATCCTGCTGAGTGCCGACCGCGCCGGGGCGTATCTGAACATCGGCGGGGGAAAGGAAAACGTCTTCTCCGTCTGGACGCCCGGCCCGGTGCTCAAGGCCGGGCAGTGGCACCACCTCGCCTTCACCTACGATGGCGCGTCCCTCCGCCTCTTCGTCGACGGCCAGCCTGCGGGCGAGACTGCCATCAATCGTCCCCGCGTTCCCGGCCAGACCCCGCTCGCTCTCGGCGTGCGGCAGGATGGCTACCTCCACTTCCAGGGCCGGCTGGACGAGGCCCGCGTCTTCGACCACGCGCTGACGGCGGAGCAAATCCGGCTCCACTTTTCAGACCCCTCACGCCCGCCCGACCCCGGAGCCGTCGCCCGCTGGGAATTCAATGACCTCTCCGCTGCGGACCGCGAGATGCTGGCCGGTGCGGAGGTGCGCGAGGCCTTGTTCGGCTCCGGCGGCGCCCTCGCCCTGCCAGCCGATCCCCGCCCGCTCCACCCGCAGGCCACGCGCGACGCCATCGCCACCCTCGAGCGCGAGCGGGATGCCCTGAAGTCCTCCACCCCGCCACCGCCCGCCTTCGCCCTCGCCGTGGCGGATGCCGAGCCCGTCGACCTCCCCGTCCACATTCGCGGCAGCCACCTCACTTTGGAAAAGGAGCCCGTCCCGCGCGGCTTCATCCGGGCCGCCTCCTGCGGAGCGCCGCCTGCCATCCCGCCCGGCCACAGCGGCCGGCTGCAGTTGGCACGCTGGCTCACCAGTGCGGAAAATCCCCTCGTCCCGCGTGTCATCGTGAACCGCGTCTGGCAGGCCCACTTTGGCGAGGGGCTCGTCCGCACTCCGGACAACTTCGGCCTGCGCGGCGAGGCACCGTCCCACCCGCAGTTGCTCGACTGGCTCGCGCGGGAGTTCATCCGCTCCGGCTGGAGTGTGAAATCCCTGCACCGTCTCATCCTTTCCAGCGCCACCTGGCAGCAGCGCACCCGCCCCGCCGCCGCCCCGCCGGACGCAGATCCCGAGGACCGCCTCCTCTCCCATTTCCCCCGCCTGCGCCTGGAGGCGGAGATGATCCGCGACTCACTCCTCTCCGTCTCCGGCCGGCTGGATCCCGCCATGGGCGGCTCCCTCACCGCGTGGAAAAACAACGAGTACACCCCCGCTGACGAAGTCACCGCCGCCTCCCTCCGCCGCACGCTCTACCTGCCCGTCGTCCGCGACCGCGTCACGGATGTCCTCACCATCTTCGACTTTGCGAACCCCAGCGTCACCACCGCCCGGCGCACCCCCACCGTCGTCTCCCACCAGGCCCTCTTCTTGATGAACAGCCCGCTGGTTCGCGACAGCGCCCGCGCCTTTGCCAGCCTCCTCCTCGCCACCCCCGCACCGGACGACGCCGCCCGCGTCCAGCTCGCCTACCAGCGCGCCCTGTGCCGCCCCGCCACTGCGGAGGAGACCGCCCGCGCCCTCCGTTTCCTCACTCTCGCCACCACCGCCTCCGGCAAATCCGGAGACCGCACCGCCGCGTGGGCCGCCTTTTGCCAGGCCCTCTTCGCGGCAAATGAATTCATCTACCTCGAATGACCCGCCCGCCCCACACCCAGCCTCCGCCCGTCACCCGCCGACAGATGCTCCGGCAGTGCGGCACCGGCTTTGGGAACCTCGCCCTCCTCGGCCTGCTTTCCTCCCTCGACCGCGCCCTGGCCGCCCCCAGTCCCCTGGCCGCCGCCCCGCCCCTCTTCCGCCCGAGGGCAAAGCGCGTCATCTTCCTCTTCATGCACGGCGGGCCCTCCCACGTCGACACCTTCGACTACAAGCCCGCCCTCATCCGCGACACCGGCAGGCCCCTCCCCTTTGCCAAACCCCGCGTCCAGTTTTCAAAGACTGCCAACCTCCAGCGCTCCCCCTGGGAGTTCCGCCCCTACGGCCAGTGCGGCGCCATGGTCAGCGACCTCTTCCCCCTCACCGGCGCCTGCGCAGACGACCTCTGCTTTCTGAAGTCCGTCCACGGCACCAACGAAGCCCACGGCGGCGCCCTGCTCAAGCTCCACACCGGCTCCGACTCCCTCGTCCGCCCCAGCATGGGCTCCTGGATCTCCTACGGCCTCGGCTCGGAAAATCAAAACCTCCCCAGCTTCATCACGCTCAATCCCACCCTCGGCCACGGCGGCGTGGCCAACTGGTCCAGCGCCTTCCTCCCCGCCGTCCACCAGGGCCCACCCATCGGCGGCGGCGTGCCTGTGGAAAAGGCCACCATCAACCACCTCCACGACCCCGGTGAAAACCGCGACCTCCAGCGCGCCCAGCTCGACCTCCTCGGCGGCATGAACCGCGACCACCTCGCCCTCGCCGGCCACGATCCCGCCCTCGAGGCCCGCATCGCATCCTTCGAACTCGCCTTCCGCATGCAGACAGAGGCCCCGGAGACCATGGACCTCGCCGGAGAGTCCGAAGCCACGAAAAAACTCTACGGCCTCGACGACCCAAAGACCGCCTCCTTTGCCCGCCAGTGCCTCCTCGCCCGCCGCTTCAGCGAGCGCGGCGTCCGCTTCGTCCAGGCGTCCCACGGCTACTGGGACCAGCACGAGGACCTCACCAAGGATCACTCCCGCCTCGCCCACGAGGTCGACCGCCCCATCGCCGGGCTCCTGCGCGATCTGAAATCCCGCGGCCTCCTCGACGAGACCCTCGTCCTCTGGGGTGGTGAGTTCGGCCGCACCCCCACCCTCCAGGGCCGCGACGGCCGCGACCACCACCCGCACGCCTTCACCATGTGGATGGCCGGCGGCGGCGTCCGGCCCGGCTTCAGCTACGGCCTCACCGACGACTACGGCTTCTACGTCCAGGACCAGGGCGTCCACATCCACGACCTCCACGCCACCCTCCTCGCCCTCCTCGGCCTCGACCACCAGACCCTCACCTACCGCCACACCGGTCGCGACTTCCGCCTCACCGACGTCGCGGGAAATGTCATCACCCCCATTTTCGCGTAGAGAGCTGGAGCATCTGCGCCCCGCTTACCGCGCAAAGGCATACAGCCGGTCCATCGTCTGCACATACAGCGTGCCGTTGGCATACACCGGGCTCGTATAAATAACACTGGGAAACTCAACCACCCTGACCGGCTTCCCACCGCTCCTCCCGCCGGAGATGAGGTGCAGTTCCCCCTCCTCGTTTCCGGCATAGATCATTCCGTCGACCAAGAGCGTCCCGCCCCAGATGCGCCCCTTCGTATCGTAAACCCAGAGCCTGGCCCCGGTGGCAGCATCCAGCGCATGGACGCGGCCAGCGAAGTCCGCAGCGTACACGATGCCGTCCGCAATCGAGGGCGTGCTCAGGCTGCGCCCCACCTCCGTGCACCTCCACACGGGCTTTCCCGAGAGATCCAGGCACGTCAGGCAGCCCGCACCCTCCCCGTGTTCGTAGTCCTGCCCGATCACCGTGTAGATCCTGCCTCCGTGGACGACCGGGGTGGAAATGATCTCGCACGCACCGGACTTGCGGCCGTCGACCAGTCGCTTCCCCGCCGCCTCCTCGCGGTACGCCTCCGGGTTCGCGTCGCAGCGCCAGAGTTCCTTGAAGACGGGCCAGCCCTCCTTGTCCTTCGTGAAGGGCACATCGAACCCGTAGCAAAATCCATCGCCCGCCCCGTAGATGATCTGCTGCCTTCCGCCCGCATCCGCCAGCGCCGGGCTGGACAGGGAGCAGTGGAAAAGCCGGCTGCTGATCCCGCTCTGCTCCTCGCCGATCAGCGTGCCCCCGGCCTTGTCCAGACAGATCAGCGCCGGCGCGGCGGGTGCGGGAACGTTCAGGTGAGTCCAGTCAACGCCGTTCCCGGTGGAGGCATACACCCTGTGACCCTGCAGCAGCACACTGCTGCCCGCCATCGGCACCCCGTGGGGAAAAGTGCCGATCTCATCCCGCATGTCGAAGCGCCAGATCACGTCCGCATCAGTCGCCCCCACTGGCACCTCCGGCTCCTGCCAGCGTGCGTAGTAGCCGGACTCCCCTTGAAAGCCCTGGTTCCCGTTTGCCATCCCCTGGAGGTCCAGGCAGACCACCTCGCACCGGTTCGTCGCCGCGTAGACCCGGTCCCCCTCCACCGCGAAGCTGCATCGCATGCCAGTGCCGGGGTAGTCATTCACCATCCCCGTGGGCAGCATCGTACCCGGCATCTGCCAGAGAAAGGCGCCCGTCCTTTCATCCAGGCAGAGCACGATGGCCCGGTCCCCGGCGTACTTCGGGTTGCGCGGGTTCTCATTGTTTGTGCCCAGGATGACCCGCCCGCCCGAGACGACCAGCGCACCCAGCGACTGCGAGCCCAGCCGCACAGTCCACTTCAGCCCCTCTGTCGTCTTCCCGTCGATCTCATCCGTCCCCTTCACCTTCTTCCCGGGTTTGAAATCCAGCGGAGCGTTTCTGCCGCTCGAAACCATGTTTCGCGAAGGGCTTCCACCCCACATCGGCCAGTCCCCCGTGACGGGGGCAGGCGTCGCTCCCGCAGCCGCGACCGCTGGTGCCTTCCTGCCACACGACACCAACGCCAGCACCGGAGCGGCCAGCACACACAGCCAGCCCGCACACCGCCGCCTGGGGAAAATGAGGAAACTCGGAGACATGATCCCCCCCTTGCCACCGGCCATGCGTTTCCGAAAGAGGCAATCCGGCAAGTGCCCAGTAAGGGATCTGCCGGACATGGCGCGTCCCGCGCTCCCAAGCGCCCCTACCCCTCCAGCTTCTTTCCAGCAGCCCGCATCCCGGAAAGCCCCCCGAGGAGGACACCCAGTGAAATACCCAGAGCCGAAGCGTTGGCGATGCCCACCGTTGCGTCGGTCACCTGCCCGCCGGCCAGCCCGGCCAGCGCCCCCAGGAGCGCTCCGGCCCCCACCCGGGCCGTCCTCGCGCGCAGCAGCCGGGAGGCCAGGGTGAAAAGCAGCGCGAAAACGCCACCCCCCACCGCGCCGAAGATCCCACCCGCCGTCGTGGCAATCACGAGAGCGCCCATCCGCCCAACGTGGCCGCAATCTCCCAGGCCCATCAAGAGACCTGCGGCCGCTCCACAGGCCACCCCGGAGCCCACCCAGAAGGCGAAAACATTGATGGCTGGCCTTGTTTTCATGTCAGTGCTCGATCAGAACCCAGATACCGAACCGGTGAGCGTCGATGCCGAAAGTTTTGGAGCGAGGCTCCCACACCCAAATCAGAGGTCCGAGCCGGTGGATCGCCGGATGAACACGGTAGACCGGCTGACCGGCGACGGGAACGCTGCACTCAACCATGGCCGAGACGCCGCTATAGCCCAGAAATGCCGCCCCCTGCCTTTCACCCTCTAGAGTCTCCCCCCTACCAACAAAGGCTCCCACCGCCCCCACCTGCACCCTGTGCTCAAACTCCACCCCCGGCCGCATGACCAAATACAGCGCCACCGGAGCCAGCAGCACCGGCAGCGTCGTCGTCCAGAACCACACCCGGCGCGGGCTGGTGAACGTGCGCACCACAGCGCGCAGGCGCGGAAAGCGGGAGTCAGTTTTCATCGTGGATGGGGTCGGGGTAGTGCTCGATGCCGACGCAGAGGCCGAACCAGTGAGCGTCGATGCCGAACCAGAATCTGACGCCGGGCTTCCAGAGCCAAGTCAGAGGTCCGAGCCGGTGGGGCACCGGATCAACAGCCCAGACCGGCTGACCGGCGACAGGAACAACGCATGCTGCCTCGAACGAGTCGCCCCGCCGGCGGAGTTTTGCCGCACCCAGCCGTCCAACATCCGGAAAGTCTCCCCTCTGCACACTGGCCTCCACCGCCCCCACCTTCACGCTCCGGTCAAACTCCACCCCCGGCCGCATGACCAAATACAGCGCCACCGGAGCCAGCAGCACCGGCAGCGTCGTCGTCCAGAACCAGACC
>JANOAS010000238.1:0-67615 GCA_031411255.1 bacterium | reverse complement strand
CAGGACGCCATGGAGCGCCGCAACAAAGACAAGGAGCGCGAAGAGGCCACCCAACAGGAAAAGGCAAGGCAGGACGCCATGGAGCGCCGTAACAAGGACAAGGAGCGTGAAGAGGCCGCCAAGCTTGAAAAGGCCAGACAGGACGCCATGGAACGCCGCAACAAAGACAAGGAACGCGAAGAAGCCGCCCAGCAGGAAAAGGCCAAGCAGGACGCCATGGAGCGCCGTGCGAAAGAAAAGGAGCGCGAGGATGCAGCCCAGCACGAAAGGGCCAAACAGGACGCGATGGAGCGCCGCAACAAAGACAAGGAACGCGAAGAGTCTTCCCAGCGCGAACGGGCCAAACAGGCCGACCAGGAGCGCGCCTCCCGTGAAAAGGACCGCGAGGAAAACGCGCGCCGGGAGCAGGCCAAACAAGCCGCAGAACGGGAACGCGAGGCGGCGGAGCGGGCGAAGAAGGCCGACGACGAGCACAAGTCCGGCGGGAAGCGGGGCAAGTAGCGGACGTCAGGGCGGGCGCTTTACAGACAGCTTACAGACGGCGGCGGCGAGTCGGGGAAGGTTTGCCGGGTTCAGAAATGAAACCCAACCAAACAACCAAACCAAAACTCGCCATGAAACTCAAATCCATCCTCGCCGCCGGGCTCCTGCTCCCGGTTTTCACTGCCTCCGCCGAAACGGACGGACCCGCACCGAAGGTTCAACTCGCCATGCTGCTGGACACGAGCGGCTCCATGCAGGGGCTGATCCATCAGGCCAGGGCGCAACTGTGGAAGATTGTGAACGAATTCAACACCGCCAAGCGCGGTGGCCGGACTCCCGAAGTGGAGGTCGCCCTGTTTGAATACGGCAACGACTCCATCAATCCGGAAAACAACTGGGTCCGCCAGGTCAGCCCCCTCACGCGGGATCTTGACGAGGTGAGCCGCAAACTTTTTGCCCTGAGCACCAATGGAGGTTCCGAATACTGCGGGGCCGTTATCCGCAGCGCTGCCCAGACGCTGAATTGGAGCCGCGAGCCCGGAGTCTACCGCGCCATGTTCGTCGCGGGCAATGAACCGTTCACCCAGGGGCCGGTCTCGCCAGTCGACGCCTGCCGCGCCGCCACGGAAAAGGGAATCGTGGTGAACACCATTCACTGCGGTCCCGACCAGGAAGGGATCAACGGCGGCTGGCAAATGGGCGCACGCCTGGCCGAGGGCAGCTACCTCTGCATCGACCAGAACAAGGCCATCGCCCACATCCCCTGCCCGCAGGATGACGAACTCGTCCGCCTCGGCACGGAACTCAACAAGACCTACCTCGGCTACGGGCGCGGCTGGCAGGCCGCGTGCGCCAACCAGGCCGCGCAGGACAGCAACGCCGCCTCCATCGCCCCCTCGGCCCAGATCAGCCGGGCGGTAACGAAGGCCTCGATGAACTACTGCAACACCGCGTGGGACCTCGTCGATGCAGTGACGCGCGACGGGCTGAAACCCGAAACCGTCAAAAAGGACGAGCTGCCCAAGGAGCTGCAGGCCCTGAACGAGGCGGACCTGAAGGCCCACATCGCGAAGATGGCTGCCGAGCGCACCGCGCTTCAGGAAAAAATCCGCATTCTTAACGAAGCCCGCGGAGCCCACCTCGCCTCGCAGCAAAAAGGGGCCGGAGGCGCACAAACGCTGGACACCGCCATTTCAAAGACCGTCCGCGAGCAGGCTGCGAAACAGGATTTCAAATGGGAGAAGTAATTGCCACACCGGGCGGTCTCCGCTTTGCTGTACCGGAACGCCCCCTCCCGACATGCCCACCGTTCTAGTCATCGAAGACGACGCTTCCATCCGCACCGGCCTGCGGGATGCGCTGGAGGCCGTCGGCTATGAGACACTGGCCGCCGCTGACGGCAGGGCCGGGCTCGACGTCGTGCAGCGCGCCACCTTTGACCTGCTGCTGCTCGACCTGGTCCTGCCCCACGTGGACGGCCTGACCATCCTGAAAAAAGTGCGCGAGCTGCGGCCCACCACGCCGGTCATCATCCTCAGCGCCATGGGGGCCGAGGCGGACCGGGTGAAGGGGCTGAACCTCGGCGCGGATGACTACATGGTGAAACCCTTCGGAGCCAGGGAACTGCTGGCCCGCGTGAATGCCGTGCTCCGCCGCTCCCCGGAGCGCCCGCAGGAAATCCAGAGCCTCCCGTTTTCCGGCGGAGAGGCGGACCTGGCCCGGTGCGAGGTGCGCCATGCCGACGGGACGCGGGAGCCGCTGTCCGAGCGGGAGATCGCAGTGCTCCGCTACCTGGCGGGAAATCCCGGCCGCGCCATCTCGCGGGAGGAGATCCTCCTGCGCGTCTGGCGGCTGCCCGCAAATGCGAGCGCCACGCGCACGATCGATGTCCACGTGGCGAACCTGCGCGCGAAGCTGCGGGACGATCCCACGGACCCAAAAGTCATCCTCACCGTGCGGGGGAAAGGCTACATGCTGGGGCAGCCATGAGACCATCGCTCACATGGGGGATCGCGCTCGCCTGCCTGCTCCTGCTGGGCGGGGCAATGGCGTGGGCCACGTGGTCGCTCCTGGCCATGGAGCGCACGCAGCACCGCATGGCTGCGGACGCGGCCGTGCAGGAGCGGCTCCGCCTTGGCCTTTGGCGCATGGAGTCCATCGCCGCCTCCCTCCTCGTCGCGGAGAGCGCGCGCACTGCGGACTCCTACAGCCCCGGCCCCGCAGCCGCCGCGCTGGGCGCAGAGGCGCGAGTGCTCCTCCATTTCGAACTCGACACCGCCGGCCGCGTCACCTCCCCGGAGGCCCCGGAGGAAACCCCGCCCGCCATGGTCCCGAGGGAGCCCGCCCTGCGCCTGCGCGAGCTGCGCGCCCGGCTCGCGGAAGGCACCAGCCCGGAGCAGTGGGCACTGCCAGGCCTGTCCCAACGGGACGCCGCCCTAGCCGACAACAAAACCTGGATGCTCGCAGCCAGCTGCATCCAGTTGCCCGCCCCCTCCCTGCCTCCAGTGGACGCAGCGAAGGACCAGTCCTACTCCAACTGGAAGGAAGCCGGCCAGCGGCAGCAGAACGTCGCCACCTTGAACAGCTACGCCGCCGAGTCCCGGAGGGCGGAGGAGTCCCAGGCCGCAAACATGCGCGGCGCTCCCCCGGCCACGCCCATGAGGGTGAAATCAGACAGCCCAGCCTCCGCAGAGCCCGAGATCAGTGATTTCCGCGCCGTGTGGATCAAGGATGCCCTCTTCCTCACCCGCCGCGTGAGCCGGGGCGGCGGAGTCACTGTTCAGGGGGCCTGGGTGGACTGGACCAAACTCCGTGGCGAACTCCTCGGCGCGGTGAGCGACCTTTTTTCCAGCCCCGCGCTGGAACCCGCCCCCACCGCCGCCACCGGAGGCACGGACCTCCTGGCCTCCCTGCCCGTCCGTCTCGTCCCTGGGCCGCTCGCGCCCACTCCCCCGCCCTACTGGAGCCCGCTCAAGCTCTCGCTCGGCACCGCCTGGCTCTGCGTGCTGCTCGCCTCGGGAGCCGTCGTCCTGCTCCTGCGCGGCATGGTCGCCCTCAGCGAGCGCCGCGCCTCGTTCGTCTCCGCCGTCACCCACGAGCTGCGCACCCCGCTGGCCACCTTCAAGCTCTACTCCGAGATGCTCGCCGACGGCCTGGTGAAGGAGGAGTCCAGGCGCCAGCAGTACCTGGAGACGCTCAGCACCGAGGCCGACCGCCTCGGCCACCTCGTGGAGAACGTCCTCTCCTATTCCCGCCTCGAACGCGGCAATGCCCCGGAAGGCCGCTCGCCCGTCAGCGTGGCAGCCCTTTGCCAGCGCATCGAGCCCCGCCTCGCCCAGCGTGCCGCCCAGTCCGGCGCCCGGTGGCAGCTGCTCTCCGGAGAAATCCCCGGGGACCTCCGTGTGACGACGGATCCCGCCGCCGTGGAGCAGATTCTCTTCAACCTCGTCGACAACGCCTGCAAATACGCACGCCGGGACGGCGAAGCGGCCCCGCGCATCGAGCTGGCCCTCACCCACACCCGCACCAGCCTGCTCCTGGCCGTCCGCGACTTCGGCCCAGGCGTCAGCAGGGCGGAGTCAAAAAAACTCTTCCGCGCCTTCCACAAAAGCGCCCGGGAAGCCGCCCACTCCGCCCCCGGCGTCGGCCTCGGTCTCGCACTCTGCCGGCAGCTCGCCACCGACCTCGGCGGCAGCCTGGAAATCGACCACACCTGGCCCCACGGCGCCTGTTTCACCCTGAAACTTCCCGCCTGACTCCCCGGCCCGCTCCATTCCCCGTCGATTCCTCATTGCCCAACCCGCCGCCCCGGTCTATGTGCAAGCAATACGCATGCCCACCACGACTGACCCCGGCCAGCTCTTGTTCGGCGACCGCGACATCGCGCTGGCGGTGCAGCGGCTCGCCGGGGAAATCCTTGCACGCCATCCCAACGACACCCCGGCCTTCGTCGGGATCGAAAGGCGCGGTGTTTTTCTCGCCCGCCGGGTCGCCGCCGAACTCAGCCGCCACAAAGGCGAAATCCCCTTCGGCTCGCTGGATATTTCCCTCTACCGGGACGACTTGGACGGCCTGAAAAAAGTCCCCGAACTCCGCGGCTCCCACATCCCGTTCGACGTCGACGGGGCCTCCATCGTCCTGTTTGACGACGTCCTTTTCACCGGCCGCACCATCCGCGCCGCCCTGGAGGAGCTGCTGGACTTCGGGCGTGCCGCCCGCATCGAGCTGGCCACCCTCATAGACCGCGGCAACCGCGAACTGCCCATCCAGGCCGACTACGCCGCGCTCACCCATGAAACCAGGCCGAATGAGTACATCCGCGTCCGCATGACCGAACAGGATCAGGAGGACGGCATCTACCTCTGCCGGAAGGACTAACTTTCACGACCCATGACCCCGCGCAAAGACCTGCTCGACATCCGCAGCCTCTCCCGGGAGGAGATCGATTTCATCCTCGAAACCGCCCGCCCCATGAAGGACCTCTTCAAGCGGCGGGTGAAAAAAGTGCCCACCCTCCGGGGCAAGCACGTCCTCACGCTTTTCTACGAGCCCTCCACCCGCACGCTTTCGTCCTTTGAGATCGCCGCCAGCCGCCTCTCGGCCGATGTGACGAACTTCCAGGTTTCCACCTCCTCCGTCGTCAAGGGCGAGTCAATCCTCGACACCATCGAGACCTTGGAGTCCATGCAGGTGGACTACGTCATCGTCCGCCACAGCGCCTCCGGTGTGCCCAGCCTCATCGCCCGCCATACCAAGGCCTCCGTGCTCAATGCCGGCGACGGCTGGCACGCCCACCCCACCCAGGCCCTCCTGGACGCCTACACCCTGCGCGAACTCTGGCCCGACCTCACCGGCAAGAGGATCGTCATCCTCGGCGACATCCAGCACTCCCGCGTCGCCCGCTCCACCAGCACCATCCTGAAAAAACTCGGCGCGGAAGTGTCCGTCCTCGGCCCCGGCACGCTCGTCCCCGACTCCCGCTGGGAATGGCTCCACGCCCACAAAACCTACGAGGAGGCCATGGCGTGGAAACCGGACGTCGTCTACCTCCTGCGCGTCCAGATGGAGCGCCAGAAGGAACAGTTCTTCCCCAGCATTGGCGAGTACCACCGCCTCTTTGGCGTCACGGACGAACGGCTCAAACGCATTTCAGACGAGGGCATCTACATCATGCACCCCGGTCCCGTGAACCGCGGCGTGGAACTGGTGGACGCCGTCATGAGCTACGAGCGCTGCCTCATCAACCAGCAGGTGGAAAACGGCATCGCCGTCCGCATGGCCTGCCTCTACTGGCTCCGTCCCGCCACCGCCGACTGAACCCCATTTCCATGAGTCTCATTCTTTTCAAGAACGTCCTCCTCGCCTCCGAAGACACCCCGAAGCTCCACCCCGCCGACGTCCTCATCGAGGACGGCGTCATTCGCGGCGTGGACCACGGCATTCCCGCGCCCGCAGGGTGCCGCATCATCGACGGCCAGGGAAAAAAAGTGCTCCTCCCAGGGCTGTTCGATCCGCACGTCCACCTGCGCGAACCAGGCAAGGTCGCTGCGGAATCAATCCAGAGCGGCACAGAGGCCGCCATCAACGGCGGCATCACCGGCGTCGTAGCCATGCCGGACACCAATCCGACCATCGATTCCGGGCCCATGGTGCAGAACGTCCTCGACATCGCCGCCCGCTCCGCCCGCATCCCGGTTTACGTCGCCGGGGCCATCACCAAGGGCCGACTGGGTGAGGAGCTGGCCGGCATCGCCGACATGAAGTCGCGCGGAGCCGTCATGATCACCGACAACGGAGACCCGGTCCACAACCCCCAGGTGCTCCGTCGCGCCATGGAGTACTCCCGCAACTTTGACCTCATGCTCGCCTCCCACTGCGAGACGAGGGAACTCACCGCCGGCGGCTCCATGAACGAGGGCCCCGTCAGTTACAAGCTCGGCCTGCCCGGCCACCCCGCCATCAGCGAGGAAATCTGCCTCGCCCGCGACTGCCGCCTGGCCGCCTACACCCGCGCCAGGCTCCACATCCAGCACGTCTCCACCGCCCGCGGCATGGAAACCCTGCGCCGGTATAAAAATGAGGGCGTCCAGGTCACCTGCGAGGTCGCCCCGCACCATCTCCTCTTTACCGAGGAGGACGTGGGCGAATACGACACCAACTACAAGACGAGCCCGCCCCTCCGGACAAAGGAGGACACGGAAAAACTCCTTCAGGGCCTCATCGAGGGCGTTTTCGACTGCATCGCCACCGATCACGCCCCGCACACGGATTTTGAAAAAAAGCAGGAGTTCGTGAAAGCGCCCAACGGCGTGACCGGCCTCGAAACGGCCTTTCCCAGCCTCTACCACCACTTCATCAAAACCGGAAAATTTGGCTGGGACCTCCTCGTGAAACGCTGCTCCACCCAGCCCCGCCGCCTCATCGGCCTGGAGCCCGCCACCATCAAACAGGGCAGCCGGGCCGATTGCGTTCTCTTCGACGCAGGGCTTACCACCACCTTCACAAGGCAGTTCATGCGCTCCCGGAGCATCAACACGCCCTTCCTGAACAAAACCCTCGACGGTCAGGTCGTCATGGTCGTCCTCGGAGACAGCATCCTGCTCGACCGGACCAGCCCGCAAACACCGTAGGAGGAACAGTTGCCTTTTTAACCAGAGCCCGTGGCGTGCATCGCGAAACGGGGCCAAAAAAACGGGCGGAGGAAAACCTCCGCCCGTTTTTCGTTAAGGGATTCAGCATCCCGCGCCGGCTTAGTTGGCCGGAGGAGGAGGCAGGAGCTGGTTACCACCGCCAGCCGCAGCCGGGTCAGCCATCGGCGTGCTCGACGGGTTGGTGCGGTTGTTGATGGGCTGCCCGGCAGGATCCATCAGTTTCACCGTCACAAACATGAGCAGGTTGCGCTTGAAGAATTCGTCAGCCTTCGTGCGGAACAGACGGCCGATGTAGGGGATGTCACCGAAGATCGGGACCTTGTCCTCAACAGACTGGACGTCTTCGCGGATCAAGCCGCCCACACCGAGGGTCATGCCGTCCCAGATCGTGACGTTCGTATTGAGGCGGCGGGTCGAGAAGACCGGCTGCTCAATGCGATTTTCCGTCAGGATGACCGTGGTCGGATTGCCGAGGGCGTCGGTCGCACCGGTTTGAATCGGGCTGCCGTAGTTGATGAAGCCTTCGAATTCGATGACCTCAGGCTGGAGGGCGAGGTCGATGGTGTAGCCGTCCGCACCGATGGTGGGCTCAACTTCCATCGTGATACCGGTGTTCTTCGTTTCGAAGTTCGTCGGAGTGGTCGGGGTGACCGGGAAGGCCGCGACTGAACCGCCGCCGCCGCCGCCACCACCGAGACCGCCAATTCCTAGGAATCCGCCGCCGCCGCCACCGCCGTTGGTGTTGCCACCACCGAAGTTCTGGGGAATTTCCGGTGGATCAAACTCGGTCGGGTAGATGAATTCGCGGATGACCTCGATCTTGGCCTTCTGGCCGGAACGCGTCATCACGCTGGGAGCCGTCAGGAGGTCGGTACCCTTTTTCTGGGACAGACCGCGCATGACCACCTGGAACTGGGGATCCGTGAAGACGCCGCCGAGACCAAAGATGGCCGGGCTGACGGAGGCTTCCGCTCCGCCGTCGGCCGCGGTGGCAGACTGGATCAGGTTGTCGATGGCGTCGTCCGAGATGGCGTTGCGCCCGAAGCGCAGGCTGCCGGTCAGCAGATTCGCACCACCGATGGGCTGGGGTGCTCCGGTGCCGGAAGCCGGAGGAACGAGCGGCCAGTTGGTGGAACCAACCGGACCCGCACCGCGGTTGCCCGCCGTGCCGCCCGTGCCGAAGAGCCGGCCTGTGCCGGGAAGGTTGAAGGCGCCGAGGAGCCAGTCAAAGCCCAGTTCATCCGTGTTGCGCTGGCTCACCTCGACGAACTTCGAAGTGATGTAGATCATCTTCGTGACGCCGGTGTTTGTGGAGTCAACATACTGCTGAACGAGGTCGAGGTTGGCCGGCGTGTTGCGCACGGTGACCGTCGATGTCGCAGGGCTGAAGACCGCGCTGGCGGCTTCAGGGAAGGGAATACCAGCAGCCTTCAGGATGTCGAGGGCCGTCGCACGGGGGCGAAGACCAGGAGCAGCTGCCCCACCGCCGGCAGGGGCAAACGGGTCAGCAGCGGGTGCCGCGGCACCACCAGCATCAGCACTGCTGCTGTTGGCGAGGAAGTCGGGACGCACACGGAAAGTGCGGGTGTAGAGCGTGCTGCCCTCGTCAACCGCCGAGATGATCACGGCGAAGGGGTCGACACGATAGCGCAGGGTGGCCAGTTCAGTCACGGCCTTCAGACCTTCACCGAGCGGGATGTTGCTCAGATTCACGGAAATCTTCGGCAAGTTGGCCGAATTCGGCACCTTCAGAAGAAAGTTCACCCCCTTCTTGGCCGGATCCGTGGTGGCCACATCCAGATCCTTGGACTTGGCGCGGATGAACTCAATGGCTTCCTCAATGGTCGCCTGGTCGAGCTGGAGGGTCGGCAGAACAATCGTGCGCAGCTTTTCCAGGATGACCTGGGAGCCGTCGATGCCGCCGCCTTTTTCACCACCGCTGTCGTTTTTCAGGCCGGAGGTCTGGGGAACAGCCACTTCCCAAAGCTCGTCAACCTCGCGCAGCATCTTGGAGCGGGCGTGGTCACGGGCGGAGAGGTGGTATTCGCTGATCTTGTTCTCCAGCTTCTCCAGACCGCGGCGGGCACCGACGTGGTAGGGGTCAATGGCCAGGGCAGCGTTAAACTCTTCACGGGCCTTGTTGTATTCGCCCAGATCGTAGTGGCCGACGGCGAGTTCAAGGTGCTTGCGAACCTGCTGGACACGCTCGGTGTGGTCCTTGGAGTTCGAGGGATTGTACCACTCAGGATCATCCAGACGCTCGAGGAGCTTCTTGGCGCGGCGGTTGCCGGGGTCGATCCCCTCGCTGAGGACGTTGTTCAGCAGGCTCCGGGCGGATTCGTATTCCCCGCTGTCGGCGCGCTGGTTGGCCAGTTCGACGGAGGCTTGGGCGAATTTGGCAATGATGCGCTCCCGCAGCTCCTGGGTCATCGGCGCGACAGGCAGCGCATCAAGAGCGGTGCGGTATTCGGCGATGGCTTTTTCGAAGTCGCGTTCGGAAAAGGCCTTGTCACCGCGGCGCTCGGCTTCCTCGGCATTGGCGATCCGCTCCTGGCGGCGGATGATCTCACGGCTGGCGATGTCGCTGGTGGATGAGGAGCCTGCGCCCCCCGTACCTGCGCTGAGTTGAGCGCTGGGAACCAGCGCCGTCAGCAGCGCTGCGGCGAGTGCCTGGTTGAGCTTCCTGTTGTTCACTGATGGTCTCATGTCAATGGGTGGTGCAATTGGGTAGTAGAAGCAGAATTCTGGGACAAGGAAAGTTTTTTCTCGTTAACACGTAAAAACAAAATCGTCTCGGAGGTTTGGGGAAGGCGGGTTTTACTTGGAGGGGTCTTTAAGGTCAATTTTTTTCGTCACCGGAGTGGTCGGATTCTTGGGGTCGTAGTATTCAACGACGACGTGGTCGGGCAATATGTCTTTAAGCGTGATGGACTGCCCTGCCGGGTTGCGCAGCGCCCACTCCTCGCCTTTTTTTCTGGCGCCGTTGTCGTTGTCGAGGGCGTAGAACATCCTGGCGGAATACGACGGCCGCTCGGTGTCCTGGCCCTGGACGAGCCGCAGTTTGTTTTCGTCCTTGTCGATCAAGTCCTCGACGATGGCGACCGGCGTCAAGTTGTCGCCAAATTTGGTCTTCACCATCTCCTGCTTCACTTCCAGGATCTTGAAGCGCTCAACCGCCGGCGTGCGGGGGTCGGCGAATTTTTCGCCCACCTTCTTGAAGTAGCCCTTCTGGTTCTTGCCGTCGCTCCCGCCGGTCACGCGCAGGCCGCAGACGCCGCCGGTGGCGTCAAAGGTGGTGAGGCGCAGAGTGAGCGGGTCGGCCACACGCTCGGTGTAGTAGAGCTTGGAAATCCAAGTCGGTTTGCTGACGCTGGTGTTGGGGTTGGTTTGCTCGCGGAATTCGTCCTCGTTGGTGAATCCATCGCGGTCGGGATCCTGCTTCAGAATGTCGACGGAGGTGATGTCGAGGTCATTCGTAAAGAACCACCAGTTTTCCACAGGGGCGCGAACCGGCGTGCTGCTGTCGGCGAGGAGGTCGACCGGCTCCGGTTTGTCCTTCTGGAGCAGGAACGGAGTGGAGGCGAAAAGGGAAACCGTCTTGTGCTGGCCGAGCTTCGGGCGCTGCCAAGCGGCCGGGCCAGTCTCCAGCTGTTTTACCGCCGCGTCAGCGAGGCCGATGTTCAGCGGAGAGAGTTCGTTTTTGGTGGGTTTCTCCTCCACGGTGAACTGGCTCTTGAAGCTGGCGGCATTCGTCATGAGCAGGCCCGAGCCGGCGATGGCAAGAATGCCGCCCGCAACGAGAAGGGCCTTGTCGTAATTTTTCTTGAGATCCATAAGGAAACGGAATCGTGAATTAGGGATCGGGGATTAGCGGGGAGAGGCCCCCGCAGCGGGTTTGGCGGTGGCGGACTTGGAGGAGCCGCCAGCCTTGGCGTCCTCTTTCGCCTTGGCCACGGCAGCCGGGTCAAGGAAACGAATCAGATCCACTTCGAGAAGGGCTCCGACCTTCTCGCCACCCAGGATGAGCGAGGAGTCGTGGCCTTCCTTCTTTTCGTCCGTTCCCCCGGAGGATTTTTGCGCGGTCTTCTTCTCGTTCTCCACCTTGGCAAGGCGGACGGCAAAGAACGGGCTATTCTCGGGAGTGGAGGCAATGGCAGTAAAGACGTCTTCAACGCTCTGCGGCGTTCCGCTGAATTTGACGGTGAAGGAGTACCGCCTGATCACATCAGACTCCGCAAGGGCCGAAGAGGAGGTGGCCAGGCCGGAGGACTTGCCGGACGAGGCAGGCTTGGCACCGGGTGCCGGGGCGGCCGTCTTGTTGTCAGCCTCAATGTCGAGGGGCTTGCGGGTCAGGCTGGCGATGGTGCTGATCCGGCTGTTGATCAGCAGATCAACGAAGGCCTTCATGCCATCCAGAGCGAAGTTCAGGTCCGGCACAGCCTCTTTGCGCGGGGCGGCGGAGAGGTAGTCCTTCATCCCAAAATCAAAGCTGTCGTCGATCTTGATCGAGGCGCCCGCCGCACCGTCCTTGCTCTTCTTGATGAGGTCGGCCAGCTTTGGCTGGAATTTGGTCTCATCGGAGGACGGGTCGAACTCGACCTGATAAGTCATCAGGCGCTTCACCAACTCGTCGACTTTACCCTTGTAGGCATCCACTTGGGTGACGCGCTTCTTCAGGTTGTCCGTGCTCGGGAAAAGCGCAGCGCCCTTCAGGCGTTCAACAGCGTTCTTCGCGTCGGTGAATTTCGTCTGCGCCTCTCCGTAACTGGACCAAGTCCGGTAACAGAGGAACCCAAGCGCCAGCACCCCAAGGATGAGGACGGCGAGGAAGGCGGACAGGAATTTGTTCTTCTTCAACTGGTCCATGACTTATTTCTTCGGAAGTTCGATCGGGTTGGCGAGGGGCAGTTTCATTTCCCAGGCACTGGCCCAGCTGCTGGTGTCGGGAGCGGTGGGGGCCACGAATTTCGTAGTGCTGTCGTTCTCGCCGTCGGCAGGCTTGGCATCAGCTGCTGAGGGCTTTGGCAGGACAAACAGGCGATTCTTAGGATCGATATTGGTGGCGGCCAGCTGTTTAAAGAATTCCGTGACCGCCTCCGTGGTCACTTCGGCACCGGTTTCGTTGAAGTTGCGGTAGAGGCCGCGAACCCAGAGAGCGTCGACCTTTGGTCCGTCATCCTTGGCAGCGGGGCTGCCTTTGGCTCCTGGCTGGGGGGCTTCCTCCTCACCAAAGAGAGCGGAATCCTTGGCATCGCCAGCGGCGCCCAGCACCGTTTCAATGAGCACTGGCTTGCCCTTGGACATCGGTTCGATGGCCGTGACCCAGACGAGGTCGTTCTTCATTTCCTTGTTGATGGCCTTGAAGATGTCCAGCCAAAGGACGCGGTCGCGAACAACAGCCTGCAGGTAGCCCGCCCGCTGCTCTTCAGCCGTGGCGCGCGTGTTTTCCTGCTTGAGCTTGCCGTCCACAGAAGCCAGCGCCGATTTTTCCTGGTTGAGTTCTTCAGCCTTGGCGGAGGCAAATTTCTCAGCGGAATTGAAGTAGAAGCTTGAAGCGCCGAGGACGCCGAACAGACAGGCGGCTGCGGTGAAAAGGAAGGGCTTCCGGGCCGCATTGTCGCGCGCCATGGCCGTGGGAGGAGGCAGGAATTCGATCTCCACCGGGCAGGAAACAGCTTCGCGCAGGGCGAGGCCGACCAGCTCATTCAGGCAGTGCGCATCGCGCCCAGCCTGCTCGGCGTCCACCTTCGGCCCGACGGACACGTTGCGCAGGGCGTTGAGCATTTCCACCGTGCCGCCGAGCTTTTCCTCGAAGAACTCCCGGGTGTAGCCCATGCTGGCCGCGCCGCCGCAGAGGAAGATGTGGGTCGGAATCGTTCCGCCCTGCTGCGTCTTGTAAAGGTTGTTCGTCCGGACGATCTCACCGTGAACCCGGGTGAGCGTGTTCCGGATGATTTTGGACATCGCGGCGACCTCCGGGTCCGGGTGCTCTTCGTAAGCCCCCCCGAGGGAGACAAAACCTTCAGCCACTTTGCGGGCCTCGGCATCGGGGAACTCGACGCCAAACTCGCGGGCGATGGCCGTCGTAACGGCTGCGCCGCCGGTGGGGAAACTCCGGAAAAACATCCGGCCGGCTTCGGCGTAAATCAGGTTCGTCGTCCGGGAGCCCAGATCAATGATCAGAGACGGCTCCGTGACGTCCGGGTAATTGTAGCGGAAGGAATTGTAAATGGCCAAGGGGGCCGCATCCGCACCGTCAACCGCCAGCGGACCCGCCTTCACAGCGTTGTCGATCTCAGTCAGGGCGTCCGTCCGGACGGCGACGAGCATGACCTCGACCTCAATCGCTCCGGGAGCCGCGGGCATCACCTGATAGTGCCAGCACACCTCGTCGAGAGGGAAGGGCACATTCTGCTGGGCCTCAAACTTAACGATCTCATCGACCTTGCTTACATCGAGAGGAGGCAGCTTGACGAACCGGCTGAAAACCGGCTGGCCGGAGATGGCGTAGCGCACAGGCTGCCTGGCCGCCTTGAACTGGGAGGTCAAACTGCCGACGGTTGCCGCCATTTGGGGGCCGCGCCCCGCTTCGATGGTGGGGTCCCCCGCCAGTTCGGAAAAAGCGTACGAGTTCAACTGCAGGGAGCCCTTGCCTCCCGCCGCGAATCGAGCCATGCCGACCCGCTGGGAGCCCACATTCAGGGTAAGAATTGATTTTTTGTCAGCCATGAGAGAACTGCTGTGATGAGGTGTCGCTGCCGGGGTCTGGCGCATCCCTTCCGGGCCAGCCTGCCAGCATAAACAATCAAATGTGAACTACTTGGCCTGCACCTCCGCGTGATAGTCACCCCAGAGCGGAGCAAACGGGGTCAGGTTTTTGGAAAGAAGTTTGCCAGCCTCGGTGGGGGGCAGCGAGGGAAGCTTGGTCCAGAGCTGGGGGTCGGACGGGGTTTTATTGTCGCTGCTGAAGAACCCGACAAGCGTGGACCCCTCCATGACCTCGACCTGGAAAAGTTTGACCAGGGCTGGATTGGGCCGGGCCTCGCCGGTCAGGCTCATGATGGCCGACGGGGAGATGTAGACAACCGAGGCAGACTCTTCGCCGACCGGAATGTTGACGTGGGTGACCTCTGCCGTGAGCACCTTGGCCTTCTTCTTGTCCACAGGATCCAGGAAAACGCTGTACTTGAAGGTGAGCGTGTCGATGAACTTCTGGTCCGGCTTTTTGCGGTTCTCCTTGATTTTGAAGGGAAACTCCAGTTCAAGCCACTCCTTCGGCTTCCAGCGCTTGTCGGTCACGCCGGCAGGCTTGTAGTCGGGAGTCTTTTGCAGACCAAGGCTGGGCCGGCCAAAGTCGAGCAATTTCTCAGCCTTGGCAGCATCCTGAGCTGAGGCAGAGCCGGCAACAAACGCCAGGACCGCAGCAGCGGCCAGTTGAAGGAAAAGTGGGGTAGGGAGCTTCATAGTGGGTGGTTTGGTCGGGAACGCAGAAGGTGGCAAGTTTCACAGAAGTTTGCGAGAAAAATCTGCATTTTATCATCGCTTCTGCCGAAAGAAGTGCGCGGCTCTACACGTAGGGCCCCGCCATTTCAAGGAAATTCCTACGCCCCGAGGGAATTAACCCTAGGGGTCCTGCACCCTCAGATTCTGTGGTTGATCTTTGAGCCTCAATATTTCTCATCGCAAATGCGGGCCAGGCAGGGCTCTTCGGAATTTTTTTAAAGTTCAAACGGAGGATCATTTGCCCTCGGCACGGTCCACGACGCGGGCAAAGGCCTCCAGATCGGCGTAATTCTGCTTCCAGGTGGTGTACATGACTCCCTGAACGCCCTTTACCCCCTTCGCCGCCTCCAGCCAGCGGCCAATCTGCTCTGCGCTGTCGTCGTAGTAGCCGGCCAGAACCTGGCGGTTTCCCCGGTCGGCAAAAAATTTCAGGCTCTCCGCGCGGTGGCCAAAATTCCAGTTCATGACAATCACGTCAGCGGCCAGCCCGTCCCAGGAGCCGGTCAGGTCGCCTTTGACGAGGTAGTAGGGCGGCTTCACGGCGTTGTGGTGGGGGTCAAACATGTCGTTCCATACGTAAATGTTTCCGCCGGGATTTGCTGATTTCAAAAGACTGGTGCAAAAGCGCAGGTTGTCCGCCATGAGGGCTCCAGCGGAGAGCCCCCGGCGCGAGCAGGCGTCGTCCCAGCCCAGCACACGCCATTCGTCGTGGGACATCATGTAGCTTTTCGCCCCCCAGACCTCGTGCATGCGCCGGGCTTGGTCCTGGAGGAAATCCCGGGTTGCCGGCTCCGAGGGGCAGGCGCAAACTTGCTCGTCGTAAATTATATGCGGATGGAACCAGGAAACCTTGAGCTTCGTACCGTCCGGCTGCTTTGTTTTGAGGACGGGAGGTTCGTGCCAGGTCTCGTAGTCCCCTCCCCACTTCACGCGCCCGCACTTGGGATCGCTGATCTTTTCGAAATCAAGGCCCTCCTTCAATTCCACCCCCGACTCCGTTTTCACGGTGAACGGGGCGCCCGGCCGGCGCAGCAGGTTGACCAGACCGGCATCGCTGAGCGAGGCGTCGTCCCACCAGATCGTCCCCTTCGCCCCGCCCCAGATGCCGAAATAGATGAGCACCTCCTTTTGCTCCAAAGAATTGAAGGTTACGTCGTACGTTTTCCAGTCCTGCGTCGGAGCGACTTGAATGCTCGTGTGCTGGAGCGACAGATTGTCCTGCCCAAGGGCCTTCATCTCCGGTTTTCCACCGCTCAGGTTGTCCGTCTTAATTTTAATGCTCAGCCTGTAATGATGAAACGGCTGCACTTTCACCTTCGCGTTGAACCGCGAGTTTCCAGGAAAATCCGACGCGCGGAAGGTTCCGTTTTCAACCACAATCGTCTCATCGACAAATCCCCACGCCTTCCTGTTGTCGCAGGCGCCGCCCTTCAGGGCGATCCCCGGATCGGCCACAGGCCGCGCTTCGCCCTTCTCCACCAGAAAGATGGCGTCCCGCACCGGCAGGCCCTCCGCCAGGTTCGGGTCCACGTGCAGCATGTCGTTGGAGTAGCCGATGGGAAAAACCGCCGGGATGACCTCCATGGACAGCGCCGCCGCTTCAGTCTTGATCTGGTTCAGATTGCGAAAATACCGTTTATCCATCTGGTCCAGCCGGGAAAACTTGGAGTCGGCGAGCAGCATCTTCGTAAACCCACAGGCCCTGGCCCTCTTCATCAGGGCTGTGAGCTTCGTGATGTTCTCGTCCACAAGGAGATTGGACGGGGTGTAGACCCAGCGTTCCAGCGGGACGGCAGCGGCGGCGTGAGCGAGCAGTGTGCTCAGGATCAGGGTTTTTATTTTCATGGGGTGTTTGGGAAAATGGGGTGGGGCGTTTATTTTTTGAACGCGGCGATCATGATGGCGAGGGAATCCGGGCCCATGAAGGGCTCCGGCCCCACCTCGGCCCAGCGCAGACGGCCGGAGGCATCGACGAGAAAGGTGCCGTGCAGGGCGGTGCTGGTGAAGGCGTCCCACGCACCCCACGCCTTGAAGGATTCCAGCGAGGGGTCCGCGAGGATGGGGAAGGGAAACGGCGGCCGCTCGCCCTTTTCACCCGTGCGCTTCGTGCGGGCGACGCCGGTGGGCGTGTCCAGACTGACCGCCACGATCTGCGCGCCAAGCCCTTCGTATTTGGCCGCCCACGGGGCAAACAGGTTCAACTGCCTCATGCAGTGTTCGCACCCGTTTCCGAGGAAAAAGAGAAACACGGCCGGTTTGCCGCGAAATTCAGCAGCGGTGTGCGGAACCGCCGCGCCGTCCGGCAGGGAAAAATCCGGCACCGTGCGCGGCGACCAGAGCGGGCCGTCGAATTTCGGCGGTGGAGGCGAAGCGGGCTCCGTGGTGACGGGGACCTCGCGCCGCGCGGCGAGGGCGGCGGCGGCGGGTGCGTCGCCAGCCTTCTCAAAAAGCGGCGCCAGGCGCGGTGGTGGTTGCTTGATCTGGCGAAGCTTGCGAATGGCCTCACTGAATGGACCGCTGACGATCATGCTGCGCGCCTCCAGTTCAGCCAGAGCGTCGTCGATTTCCTGAAGCTCCGCCGGGGTGGCTGCTTCCGGCCGGCGGGCCAAGAGCTGGACTTCGCGCAACCGGGCCACGCGCAGCGCCGTCTGCTCCGTCCGCCCCAGTTCAAAGGCGGCCACGCCACCGGCATGCGCCCAGGCGGCCTGCTCGATAGCTGGCGCAGCCTCGGGAATGGCGGGGGAATCCACCAGGTCAGCCCAACGGGCCAGCTGCACCAGCATCCGGGGGTGGAGCGGCCCCTCGGCCGCCGCCGCTGCGGCCAGCGCCTCGTCGTTGCGCCCGGCCTGGAGGAGGCACGCGGCCTGCCGCCCGCAGGCTTCGTGGAAATCCATCATCGCCAAGCGGTCGTAGGGCGCGGCAAAAAGGTCGGCACTGGCAGCCCTGGCTGCGGCCTCAAACCAGGACGCCGCTGCGGCCGGACGCGCATTTTTTGCCAGCCACTCGCCCCCGGCCCGCAGAGCCCGGGCCGCCGTGGCCGGAACATCCGCCAAGGAGGCCTCGCTGGTCCCGACGGCAGCCGCCTTCCACTCGCCCGGCAGTGAGCGGTCCGGACGGCCGGAAATCAATCCCTTGCGGCTTGGCACCTCGGCAGGGCCGGGCAGGGGTGCGTCCAGCCAGCGGCGCTCCTCCGGCGGTGCCGCTTTGCCTTTTTCCCGGGCCCGGCCCAGGAAGAGCCCCGCACGCCCCGGCTCGGGCTCGAACGCCCGCGCCAGCCCCCACCAGCCCATGGCGCACTCTGGATCCAGCGTGATCACCTCGCGAAAGCACCGCCGCGCCTGTGCTTCATCCCGCTGGTGGAGCGCGGTCAGCCCGGCATCAAACCACCGCTGCACTCCAGCCACCGCCGTGGTCGCCGGGAAATGAACCAGCGCGCCCTGCGGCTCGCGCGGTTTGGTGAACGGCCCGCCCTCAAACGCCAGCTCCCACGACGGCACCCGCACCGGATCGCGCTGCCCGGCCATGAAGTGCCCGCCACCCGCTGCATCCCGGCACGCCGCCACCAGTGCCACCGCGCACAGCAGCCGCCCCGCTGGCAATATCTGACGAAGCCCCCGCATCATGCCGCAAGGAAGCAGCGCCGCAGCGGCACGGCAATCGAGAAACAGTGCGGCCCGGCCCCGGTCGTGCCCTACAAAATACTCTCGCCAAAAATGAACTTCGCCGCCTGGGCCACGTCCTTGTCCCCGCGACCGGAGCAATTGACGATCACGATCTTGTCCTTCGACATCTGCGGCGCGCGCTTCAGCACAGCGGCGATGGCGTGGGCCGTCTCCAGCGCCGGGATGATGCCCTCGACACGGGCCAGCTCCTGGAAGGCGTGCAGAGCCTCGTCGTCCGTGGCGTAGTCGTACTGAATGCGTCCCGTCGAGCGGTAGTAGGCGTGCTCCGGCCCCACGGCGGCGTAATCCAGACCGGCGCTCACCGAGTGTGTCAGCTCGATCTGCCCGTCCGCGTCGGCCAGGAGGAACGTCTTCGTGCCCTGCAGCACTCCCAGTTTCCCCCCCTGAAAACGCGCGGCATGGCGGCCGGGCTTGATGCCCTCCCCGCCGGCCTCAACGCCGAGCATCTGCACGGAGTCATCCTCCAGAAATGCGTGGAAAAGGCCGATGGCATTGCTGCCGCCGCCCACGCAGGCCACCAGCCAGTCCGGCAGCCGCTCCTCGCGCTCCAGGATCTGACGGCGCGCCTCCACGCCGATGACACGGTGAAAATCCCTGACAATCATAGGAAAAGGATGCGAGCCCAGCGCCGAACCGAGAATGTAGTGCGTGCCGCCGACGTTCGTCACCCAGTCGCGCATCGCCTCGTTCACCGCCTCCTTGAGCGTGGCCTGCCCGGCAGTCACCCCGCGGACCTCGGCTCCCAGAAATTTCATCCGCGCCACGTTGAGCGCCTGCCGCTCCATGTCCACCTTTCCCATGTAGATAACGCACTCCATGCCAAACTTGGCCGCCACCGTGGCCGTGGCCACCCCGTGCTGGCCGGCCCCCGTCTCCGCAATGATGCGTTTTTTGCCCAGCCGCTTCGCCAGCAGGATCTGGCCGAGCGCGTTGTTAATCTTGTGCGCTCCAGTGTGCAGCAGATCCTCGCGCTTCAGGTAGATTTTGGCCCCGCCGAGTTTCTCCGTCAGCCCCTCGGCCAGGTAAAGCGGTGTCGCGCGGCCAACGTACTCGCGCAGCAGGCGGTCGAGTTCAGCCTGAAAGGCCGGGTCCGCCTTGGCGCGGTGGTACTCGGCTTCCAGTTCGCGCAGGGCGAACATGAGAGTCTCGGGGACGAACATCCCGCCGAACGTGCCGAAGTGGCCGTGCGCGTCGGGCAGAGCTTGAGGCGAAATCTGAGTCATCGGACCGTGACCCTCGCCCATTCCGGGCCGGAGGCCAAACGGCAAATTTTTATCTCTTTGCCTGTCCCGCGCCTCCGGTCAGAGTTTCGGCACGTAGATGCGCAGCGCCGTGTCCTGGTCGAGGTCATCCACCAGGTAGAGCGGCTCCAGGCTCGGGTATTTCGAGAGCAGTTCCACCTCCAGCGTCATCCGCGTGCCCGGCTGCCTGTCATTGATGGAGGTGAGCTTCCCGTTCATGAGGATGAGCTGCGCGATGCGCATCGTCTTGAAGGGATAGCGCCCGCGCAGCACGCGGACCACGTCATACTCGTAGAGCCCGAGCGCGCTTCTGTAAGGAGCCTCGTTCACATGCTGGAGGGCGGATTTTTTCGTCAGCACCACCTCCACCTCCACCGCAGTGTCCTCCCCGGCGCCCGCCGGCCGGCGCACCTGGGGCTGGGCGGCGGCCTGCGGCTTGACCGGCAGCGCCTTTTTCAGCTCCAGCGGCTCCTGCCCGGAGTCCGGCGATTTTTTCCGGCCAAAAATGCCGCTGAACAAACCCCGGACACCGCCGGGTTTCGCTGCGGGCGTGGTGTTCCGGGGTTTGCCATCAAGCACGAAGGGCACCAGGTCCTTCACCACAGCCTGGCCCCAGGCCCCGGCCTCCTCCGCTCCATAGTGGATGCCGTCTGTCTCCGGATACGGATCTGGAAATGAAGTCACTGCATAGCTGTCAAAAACCCTCCCCCAGCGCCCCGCGACCTGCTTCATGAGCGTGCGCATCTGCGTCTGCAGGTCGTCGGAAAACCGCTCCGGATGGGCCGAGGGGGGCGTGATCCAGTAAAGCCGTGCGCCGCTGGCCGTCACCACCTGGCCCATGTGGTCGGCCAGCATCTTCACCTCGGCCACATTTTCCTCCGGCGTGCGGCGCTTTGAGGTCAGCACGGAGTAGAGGTTCGTCCCGGTTTCCACCACCACCACTTCGGCCCGGGTGCGCTGGAGCAGGGTTTCCAGCTTGGGCACCAACGCGATGTATTCCAGCCGCTGGTTGACGGTGGCCGTCCGCTCCCAGTGCCCGATGTCGCAGGAAATGGACGGAAACTCCGCCAGCCAGTAGTAGGGCGTCGCCCCGCCAGTCACTGAAGTGGTCACGGCGCAGCCCGCCTCGCGCAGGGAGGAGTCGATGGTTTTCCCAAAGGCGCCCAGGCAGTGCGAATCCCCGAGGAACAGGACACGCGGCGGCGGGGGAGCCGCCTGAACGGCGCAGAGGAGCAGCAGGCTGCCCACCAGAAAGCGGAGGAAATTCATGACAGAGGAGTGGAGGGAGGCACGGACTACTACCAGCCCCCACCCGCCTGCGGCAAGCCGGAATATTCCCCGGCCGCACCGGCCTCAAACCCGCAGCCTACCCGTGCCCCCGGCGGGCCAGGCGCTGGTTGTAGGAGATGGACCGGCGGAAATACGTGATCCTGGAGACCATCGACCGGTGCTTCGAAAGCACCTGGCGCAGCTGGGGATCGCGGGTTTCGATGTTGTCGCTCAGGTAGTGGCCCACCTGGAAATAAAATTCGCCCTTGGCCGTTTCCAGCGCGCCGATTTTGGCCGAGTTCTCGGCAATTTGCTTGGAGAGGCGGCTGATTTCACCGGACAACTCCGTGGTGTCGTCCTTCATCTTCTGCCTCAGCCCGCCGATTTTGGCATCGTACTGGCCAGCTTCCTCCTCCAGGCTGCTGATCCGGTCGGTCTTTTCCGCGATGTCCTTCAAATCCTTTTCAAAGGCGGCCTTGTGCTCCGCCATCAATTCCCTCGTCCGCTGCTCCTCAGCCCCCTCGCCAACACCGTGCTTCTGCAGCACCGCCAGCTTGGCCTTGAGGTTCATGAACTTTTTCTTCGTCTGTTCCTTCCACTCCTTGATCTCCTCGATCTCGGTCATCACCTCCAGCGCACTGTTCATCAGCTCCGCCTTTTTTTCCCGGAGCCCGGTCAGCTCCTCTTCAATGTCCGCCTGAATGTCGTCCAGCTTGTCCTTCAGGTCCTCGTTCCGGTCGGTCTTTTCCTCGATCTGGGCCCGCAGCGCCTCCTGCTGCTCGTCAATGTCCCGGATCTGCCAGTACTCGCCCGTCAGCTCCTCAATGTGTTCACAGTCCCGCCACGCCAGCCGGCCCAGCAGGTCCTCGGCTTCGCTCAGGATCTGGGTTTCGCGGTTGACCGCGCCCCAGCGCGCACGTTCGCGCTTGATGCCGAACTGCCAGGCAATGCGTCTGAGAAAAAAGCCGAGGGCGTTCATCGAACTGGTGTGACTTGGGGAGGCGTGGGGTGAAAATTGCGGATTCGAGGATCAATGGGAGCCGCGTACTTGTCAACCACCCCGTCAGCCGGACACTTTTTGATGGCAGCGCTTTGGAAACGAGCAGCCAGGGGAGAGAAATCACTTTTTTCCATCCGCAGAATCCTTCTGCACGCGGGGCTTCTCACCCGCCCAAGCGGGCCGAAAAACCCGGAGAGCCTGCAGCTGGACCGCTTTTTCGCCGACTGAGGCGAACTCAGCCGTGTGTTTCCGGTTTTCCAGCCCCTGGGCCACTGTCACCACGGTTTCACGCGTCTTGTCCTTCACCTCGGGTGCCATGTAGACGTCCGCAAAATGAGGCTCGGACTTCCACGTGATCTTGAATCCCGCCGCCGGCGCTTTTTTCTCTGCCGTCACGTGCAGGTGCCAGTCCGCTGGGGAGATTACCACCCGGCCTGACTTCGAAACAAAAGGCGTCTTGCTGTTTCCCTGGCCGTCCGCCCCGGTCACGCTCCCGGCCACCTCAAACTCGAAATCGGTGCCCTTGGAGTCCGTCCTCGTGATCGTCACCGTCCAGTCCTCAGGCTTCAGCACCACGCCGGGCTTCACATCCACCCGCAGCAGCGCCGGCCAGTAGCCCGCCGGCGTGACGCTCGGCAGCGTGTGCGTGCAGAGTCCGGGGATTTCCGACGGCGCCTTGCCGTCTATCTTCACCGCCAGCTGCCCGCCAGCCGCTCCGGCCGCCACCAGGTCGAGCCGGTTTCCTTCAAACTCAAAAACAAACCGCCCGCCCTCCTCCTTCATCGCCTTCGCCGGGGCGAAATCCTGCACCATCGACTTGTCTCTCTCCGTCAGCAGCTCCGGGCGGTGGACCAGCTGCTGGATGATGAGCTGTGCCATCACGTGGCAGCCGTCGGCGTTCAGGTGCACATCATCCTTCAGCAGCGCTTTGGGCTCCAGCTTGCTGGATTTCAGGTAGTCCACCCACCGGCTGCGCACATCCGCCAGGCCGCAGCCGTATTTTTTCGCGATGTCCGGCAGGAACTGGTGGTTCATCATCCAGTCCCACCAGAGCCCCTTGTCTGCATTCTGGTCCGGCACCTCCTGCGGCCACTTCGCCCCCACATGGTCCGTCTGCATGAGGATGGATGCCGTGGTCCGGTTCCTCGTTTCGCGGATGATCTCCTCGTATTTCTGGTGGTCTCCGTAGACGTGGAAAATGAGGAGGTCCGGCTGGAACGGGTAGAGCTGGTGCTCCGCCGTGCGGCTCAGCCACTGGCTCGCGTGCCCGCCGATGGCCCGGTTCTCAATGACAAAGTCCGTGTTCGGCCACGTCTTCCGCAAGTGCTCCGCCACCTCCTTCCACCAGTCCTGCTCTGTGATCGACTGGCCGTAGAAAAGCACGCGCACCGAATTCCGGTGCTCCGGCGTGCTGCCGGCCATCAGGTGCATGGCCCGCTGGATGCCCTGCCCCAGCACGGGCGTCACAGGAGCGGGAGCCACCGGGGGCAGAGGCTCCGCCCCGGCCGGCCGGGAAAAACCAGGCAGCACCAGGGCGGCCAAAAGTGGAAACAAGAAGCGTAGTGTCATGACAGGCCGCAAAGATGCCGCAACCCGGCGGAAAGACAAGGCGGCCTGCATTTTCCCCGCGCCGCCCCGTCCGGACAGGCTACCTTCCTCCCCATGAGCCTCCCACCCAAAGAAACCCTCCACGAAGGTCGATTCGTCCGCCTCTGCCGCCGCGGCAGCTGGGAATTCGCCGAAAGCTCCGCCTCCACCGGAGTCGTCGGCATCCTCGCGCTCACGGCGAAAAATGAAATCATCCTCATCGAGCAGTTCCGCTCCCCCGTCGGCTGCCACGTCATCGAGCTGCCCGGCGGCCTAGTTGGGGACGAGCACAGCCACGCCACCGAGGCCCCCGCCCTCGCCGCCCATCGCGAACTCCTCGAAGAAACCGGCTACGACACCACAGCCCTCACCCCCCTGGCCTACGCCGCCACCTCGCCCGGCCTCACCTCGGAAACCGTCCATCTTTTCCTCGCCACCGGCGCCGTCCGCAAGTCCGCCGGCGGTGGCGTGGGAGGCGAGGAAATCATCGTCCACGAAATCCCCCTCAGCCAGGTCCGCACCTGGCTCGCCGAAAAAACCCGCACCGGCGCCCTCGTCGACTACCGCGTCTACGCCGCCCTCTTCCTCGCCCAACCCGGTTGAGCGCACCGCCGTACCACCCATCGTCGATTGCCAATAGCCTATCGGCAATCACCCATCTCGATTCCGCCGCGCCTTCTTCCCCTCTCCGTCCTCTCCTGTTCAAAACCCCCGCCCCAGCGCCCATCGCCCATTCCGCCTTGCCTTCCCCCTCTCCGTCCCCTCCGTCCCCTCCGTCCCCTCCTGTTCAAAATCTCCGCCCCCGCGCCCGCCGCCCCGCCTACGCCCACCGCCCCACCCGGCTGTCCAGCTGAAAGACCTGCCCGGACACGTGCGCCATCGAGTCCAGGAAAACAATAAACCTCGCCGCGTCCCCGGCCGTGTTGAACCGCCCCAGCGCATGCGCCGCCAGTGCCTTCTCCACCACCGCAGGCGGCACATCCCGCGTGAATTTCGTCTCCAGCCAGCCCGGAAGCACAGTATTCACCCGCACGCCAAACGGGCCCAACTCCCGAGCCAGACTCTGCCCCAGCCCGATGAGCCCCGCCTTCGCCGCCGCATACGCCGCCTGCCCAGCCGGACCCGACTTCGCGGAAAAGGAGCCCACATTCACAATATGCCCGCGCCTCTGACGCATCAGCCGCCGCGCCGCCGCCCGGGCGCAGAGAAACGCCCCGCGCAGGTTCACCTCCATCACCCTGTCCCACGCCTCCTCCGTCAGATTTCCCACCAGCGCATCCTCCCGCACCCCTGCATTGTTCACCAGCAAATCCAGAGCCGGCAGCCCGTCGAAAAACTCTTTCACCGCCGCCGCATCCGTCACATCCAGCGTCCCCCGTTCCGCCCCCGCCACCCGGTAGCCCGCCGCCTCCAGCGCACCCACCAGCGCACACCCCAGCCCGCCCCCAGCCCCCGTGACTACGGCGACAGGTTGCGCATCCACCGGCTGGTCCCGCTCACTCTTTTCCACCCCGCCAGGCTCGCCCGGCACCGGCGAACGTCAACTCTGGAAACACAGCCCGTTGAGGGAGGCTAGCACAACGGCTTCAAACCCGGTACCGCGCCCCGTGAAAGCACAAGCCCCGTCGTCTGACGGATCATGCTTTCGACGCGTACTCAGCCCCCCGCCCCTCAAGCAATGATGTCGTGCACCACGTGCCCGTGCACATCCGTGAGGCGGTAGTCCCGACCGGAGAAGCGGTAGGTGAGCTTTTCGTGGTTGAGGCCCATGAGGTGCAAAATGGTGGCGTTCATGTCGTGAACGTGGACGCGGTTTTCCACGGCGGAGCAGCCGAACTCGTCCGTGGCTCCGTAGCTGAAGCCTTTTTTCACGCCGCCGCCGGCCATCCAGACGGTGTAGCCGTAGTGGTCGTGGTCGCGGCCCTTTTCGCCCTCGGAGGTCGGGGCGCGTCCGAATTCTCCGCCCCAGACGACGAGGGTTTCATCGAGCAGCCCGCGGCCTTTGAGGTCGGTCAGCAGGGCGGCGATTCCCTGGTCGCACGCCTTGGCCAGAGTGGCGTGGCCGCCGACGATGTCGCCATGGCCTGTGTCCCAGGCGATGTCGTAGCCGTCGATGCTGTGGGAAAGCTGGACCACACGCACGCCTTCCTCGATCAGGCGGCGGGCGATCAGGCAGCCTTTGGCAAATTCGGTTTCGCCGTAGAGCTTTCGGGTTTCCTCGGACTCCTTCGCCACGTCGAACACTTCAGGAACGGAAAACTGCATGCGGAAGGCCATCTCCATCGCCTGGATGCCGGCCTCCAGGTTTTGATCCTGGTCCAGGCGGGCGAGCTGCATCTGGTTCATCTTCGCGAGCAGGTCGAGCTGCTCGCGCTGCTGCTGGCGGTTGAGCCCGGCACTCTTCAGGTCGCTGATCACCGCGTCCGGTTTCATGCTCTGGATGTTCACGTACGCGCCTGCGTAGGCACCTGGGAGAAAGGCGCTGCCCCAGTTCGCCCCCCGGCCGCGCGGCTGGGCGCGCGGGGACATGGCCACGAAACCGGGCAGGTTCTGCGTCTCCGCGCCGAGCCCGTAGGTGAGCCATGAGCCCAGGCTGGGGCGGTTGGGCTGGAGCGCGCCGAGGTTCGCCATGAGGATGCCTCCAGCGTGCTCGGGGATGTCCGTGTACATCGAGTGGATGAAGCTGATGTCGTCCACACACTTTGCGACCTCGGGAAAGATGTCGCTCACCCATTTTCCGGTCTGCCCGTACTGTTTGAAGCCGAAGGGAGACGGCATGAGGCCCATCTTGGTGTTGCGCAAAGTCTTCCGGTCGACCAGGGCGGGGCGCTCACCGGCGTGCTTCGCCAGCATGGGCTTGTAGTCGAAGGTATCCACCTGCGAGGGGCCGCCGGGCATGAACAGCTGGATGAGCCGCTTCGCCTTCGGCGCAAAGTGGGGCATCTTTGGCGCGAGTGGTGAACTCTGCTCCACGGCGCCCGCCGTGTTTCCAAACATCGCCGCCAGGCCAATGCCGCCGATGCCGGCCCCCATTTTGAAAAGGGCCTCGCGGCGGGTGAGCTGCTGCGTGGCGCGGCGGTAGGCGAGTTCGTGCTGGAGAAATTTCATGGGCGGGCGGTCTTGAAGGCAAGATGACTTCCTTCCTTGACCGTTCAAGGGCCAATCTTCTTTGATCGGGCAGGCTCAGGGCGCGTCGACTTGCCACTCTGACCCTGACATACGAGGAAGCCTGGTTTCGAGTTCGGGCGTTGGTTTTGCTTCCTTGAGAAGTGCCGCCTGTGCTGCGAGCCACGCCGCGAGTTCGACACGCGCCATTTTTCGTTCCTGGTCCGGGGCAAAGGAGGGAAAGGGATGGTCTTTCCTCATACAGTTCAGGGCCTCAGCCACCCTGTCTCCCTTGGTGCGTTTCCGCATCACTTGCTTTCCCTTCCAGTCCCCCTCTTCCGCTCTCGGACGTTCACTGCTGGACAGAGCTTCGACAATGGCTGGAAGCGCCGCCGGGTGGCGGCTCAGGAACAACCTGTGCGCGAGTTGGCCGCCTGACCAGTTCCAGTCAAGGGTCCGGTGCTTCAGCATGCTGCAGACCAGCGCCGTCACTGCGGAATTCTCCAGGGAGAGCATGGCCTCCACCGCAGAGAGCGCAGTATTGTCCTCCCAATCGCCACGCAGGACGCCATCCAGAACTTTGAGACCAGTCTCTTTTTCTGACGCGCTGCCGTGCCGCACGAGCATCAAAGCACTGTAGAGCTTCGCAGTGGTGTCAGGGAGGCTGATCCATTTTTTCGCCACTGGGAGGGCTCCCTCTGAACCGTTCTGAAAACAAAGAACAGCGATGCGGGGCGTTGATTCAGGAAACTTTTTCGCTCCGCTGAGCAGGTCGGGCATGAGGGAAATCTCCCTGCGCGTGGCAGCTTCCCGTGCAGCCGTGAACCATTCCTGCTCGTTTTTAGCCGCATTCATGTTGCTGCGGATGATTTCAGCGAGCGGTTTCCCGGCCATGTCATTCGCCCACTGGATGACTCCAGCCACGCGCTCGTCTCGCGCTGGTGGATCGAGCTTCTGCCAGCCTGAACCACCCACCAGTTCATGCATGGCTGCCGCGTTGACGAGTTTGACAGCAAGCCAGCTCACCCGGTGCAGTGTGCGCGAGGGGTGGAAGTCCCTCCAGTAGCAGAAGGTGGGGAGAAAGCTGTCGTCCTTCAGAAACGGGGCCAGAGCAGGGATGTCGGACGGAGTGAGGCGCAGTTTGCGGAGTTCGTTGAAAGGATTGATTACGAGCAGGGATTCGGCGTTTGATTCGCCAGGCCAGTGCCGACCGGGCTTGCTGTATTGCGGATCGGTGAAATTCACATCGCCAGGCTGGCCATCCTGGAAACAGTTCAGGAGGCGCAAACGCGCCGCGAGATAGTCCACCTGCCCTGCTCGTTTCAGTCCTGCCGCGATGGTTTTCCAATCCGCCTCTGCAGGCAGTGCATGAGTTTTGAAATCCTCCATGCGCATGGGCAGTTGAGCGGCCAGCTCCTTCGCCCGCTCTTGATATTCGTACCCGTCGAAGAGTGGCTGGCTTAGATGCCTCGCAAGCCGCAGCGCTTCGGAGTAGTTGCGTTGAAGGGAGAATTTCTCCAGCATGGTGACGTGGCATTTGCCGCCGATGAGATCGCGAAGGATTTCCAGCGGCCGGCGGTCATCGTCCAGCTTGTCCAGCAGCGGAAAAAGCAGCCGCGCTGCATTCCTGGTATCGCCTCTCTGAAAAAGCCACGAGGCAAGCAGCCCCTCGGGCACGGACAAACCTGACGGCTGAAACTGGCCGGTGAGGCCTCCCCGTTCTGAGAGCAGGTTCAACCTGCGTTCCCTGCCCTGTTCGTCATCCACCTCACGGCTTTTGAGAATTTCATCCACCACGGAAGCTGGGTCCAGGGGGGTGAAGGAGACGATACGATTTGCCGCAGGCTTGTTTTCGAGGGTGGTAGAGATACCGAACCAGGACGTCACCTCAAAGTTGCCGTCTTTTTCCCCGCGGAGCCAGCCGGTGACTTCCGAGGTCGATTGGTGCTGTGAGCCAGCATCGCTGGTTGTTGTAAAGAGCCCGAATTTTGCATCAGATGCAGGCGGGTCGGGCAGCATAGCGGCAGCATCCTTGAGCAATTTCACCACGGGCGGGGAAAATCCGTCCTCCGGTTGGAAAGTGGCAGGCTCGCCGGCCCCGAGAGCGCCGAGCGTCTTTTCGGCGGCCTTGCGCACTGGTGCACGTGGATCGGCACTCCATTTCCTGACACTGTCCGACCCTGGATTTAAGGAGCGCCGATCCACCTCACGGAGTGCCATGATCAAAGCAGGGCGCCAGTGGCAGCCCTGATCGAGAAGGCGGAGAATTGCCGCATCGCCTGCAGTCCCGCCGGCTGTTTCCAGGAGATGGGTTGCCGCAGAGAGGGAGGCGGCGTGGTTTTCATTGGCCAGCAGCGATTCTGCCAGCGGTATGGCTGCGGGCCCGGCCTGTATTTTGGCCAACTGGCCGGCGAGATGGGCACGGAAATCACGCGCGGCAGATTCTGATCCTCCGCCCCAATAGGGCGTGCGACGCCATTCGGCCCTGCCGTTGGATTCGTCGGCTGCGGCCTGACGGAAGAGTGCCCACAAGAGATCAGCGCTGTTTGTGGCTGCTCTCGGGTCACTGCCTGCCAGACTTTTCAGAGCCTCGCTGGTGGCCTTGTCCAGTCCGGCGTCGCCTTTGGCCTCATGGTAGAAGGCTCCCAACATTTCCCACGCCTTCAGGCCAGCGGCATCCTGGCTTGCCGGCTTCGCGCCATTTTCGGTCGCGGAGTACGAGAGCAAAGGGGATGCGAGAAGTATTGCGAAACACCCAAGGATCGAGGTTCTCATGGCGGAAGCTTACGCACAAAGAATGGTTTGTTTCAACCGGGAAGAACCCGGCCTGAGCGTCCGCCTTTCCCGTGACTGGCCACCGAAGCGCGGGCTACGGGATTTGGATGAATTCGTGGGCGCTGAGCAGGACCTGGGCGTAGCGGTGCCAGCGTTCCGGTGCCGGGCTGGCGCCCAGCCAGTCTGCAGCCAGCTGGAGTTCGGAGGCGTCCGGGGGGCGGGAATAAAGGCGCAGGTAGGTTTCCCCCAGCTGATGCGGGAGATCGCCGGGCAGGCCGCGCATCCAGTCGCCCAGCACCCGGGCTCGGTCCGTCATGAAGGGGCTGTTCATCATGAAAAGGTACTGCTGCG
Source organism: bacterium (assembly GCA_031411255.1). Lineage (GTDB taxonomy): Bacteria > Verrucomicrobiota > Verrucomicrobiia > Verrucomicrobiales > V1-33 > JANOAS01. The sequence continues at coordinate 37,968 of JANOAS010000238.1, read as the reverse complement.
GCACGGTGCTGGTGATGCGCTTTTCCGTGGAGGCGACGGAGGCCGGCGCGTCGAAGAGGCGCAGGAAACTGTCTGCATGAAAGACCTCTCCGGTCCGGCTGGTGCTGGCATAGACGGTCCGGCGCTTGCTCTGCCAGATTTCATTTTCCGGTGGTCCGCCCATGCTGAGGTTCAGCTCTCCGGTGACCGCGAGCAGTGCGTCGCGCCAGACCTCCACCTCCAGCTTGCCCGGGTTCATGCGCCAGAGAAGACGGTTGCCGCCATCCCGGGCGAACTTGTCCCTGTCAAAATGGCTGCTCATCTGCCAGGTGGACGAAAGCAGGATCTGGCGGTGTAGACGCTTCAGAGACCAGCCGTGCTCCATGAAGTCCGCCGTCAGCCAGTCGAGCAGCTCAGGATGGGTGGGTTTTTCACCGAGCATGCCGAAGTTGCTGGGGGTGCGCACCAGCGCCTCGCCATAGTGCCAGCCCCAGACGCGATTGACGATCACGCGTGCGGTGAGCGGGTTGTCCGGAGCAGTCACGGAGCGGGCCAGTTCCAGCCGCCCGCTGCCCTTCGTGTAGGGCGGCGCTTCTTTGCCGGCGACTATTTCCAGGAACCGGCGCGGCGCCATTTCTCCTGGCTTGCGCAGATCGCCGCGCAGGGCCACCGGCATGTCTGCGCTGCCCGAGTCACACAGCCCGTGGAGCGTCGCATACATCGGCGGTGCGGCCTTTTTGCGCCGCTCCAGTTCGGCGCGCAGTTCAGCGAGGGCGGGTTTCGCGGCATCGTCGAGTGCTTTTTCCACCTCTTCCCGTTTGACGTTCAGTCGTTTTGCCGTCTCCTCCAGCCATGCAGTGAGCCGCTTTTCCACGTCCTTTACGGCTTGCTGACCGGCCTTGTAGGCCTCCACTTCGGCCTGCGGGGCGGCGGGAAAGTCCTCGCGCCGCGTGTTTTTAAACACCCCGGCGATGGCGTAGTAGTCCTTCGTGGTGATGGGGTCAAACTTGTGATCATGGCAGCGCGCACACGCGACGGTCAGGCCGAGCAGCCCGCGGGAAAAGGTGTCCACGCGGTCCGCCAGCGTCTCGGCCTGAGCCTGGGCCTGCGCCTCGGGGTCGCCCCCGTCGCCCACGTAGGTGGGGCCGATGGCGAAAAACCCGGTGCCAGCAGGATCCGGTTTTTCCGCCATCAGATCACCGGCTATCTGGGAGGTGAGGAACTGGTCGTAGGGCAGGTCGGCATTGATGGACTGCACGACCCAGTCGCGGTATCGCCACGTGTTTGGCAGCGGTTGTTCGCCGTAGCCGCCGTGCGCCTCACTGTAGCGGGCCACGTCCAGCCAGTGGCGAGCCCAGCGCTCGCCGTAGTGCGCGGAGGCGAGGAGCGAGTCGACCACCTTAGCGAAGGCGTCCGGCGAGGCATCGGCCAGAAAGGCGGCGACCTGCTCTGGCGAAGGAGGCAGTCCCGTGAGGTCGAGATGCGCCCGGCGCAGCAGCAGGTGCTTTTCGGCGGGGGCGTTCGGTTTCAGTCCGGCCGCTTCCAGCTTCGCGAGGACGAACCTGTCGATCTCCGAGTGCGGCCACGAGCCGTCAGCGACCGCGGGCGGTGCGGCCTTCACGACCGGCTTGAAGGCCCAGTGTTCACTGCGGAATTTCGCCCAGTCGTACGGCTCGCCGCCGTGCTTTTGTGCCAGGGCCGGCACTGCGGCGGCTCCCGGCCAGGGGGCGCCCATTTTCACCCACTCAGTCAGCGCCTGGATCTGCGCGTCGGGCAGCTTTGCCTTCGGCGGCATCGCCATGTCCTCGTTCCCGTAGTTCACCGCCTCCACGATCAGGCTTTTGGCCGGGTCGCCCGGCGTGAGGGCCGGGCCGGATTCCCCACCCTTCAGCAGGCCGGCCAGCGAGTCGATTCGCAGCCCGGCCTTTAGTTTGCCCTTTGCCTCGGCCTCCGCCGAGTGGCATCCGCAGCACTGCTCCACCAGCACGGGGCGGACTTTGGTTTCGAAAAACTCCACCTCCTCCGCTCCCCCGGCAGCCGCCGCCGCTGCGAGCGCCGGCGAGGCGAGGCAGAGAGCGAGGGCTTGGGCGATGGGGAAAAATTTGAGCATCGGGAGCAGTCGGCCATTCTCTCCTCTGAAAGCCGCGACCGGAGGGAAATGTGCCTGACCCGTCCCCTGGGCGAAACCTGAGAGCAGCGCACCCGCGACGGCGCTGCGCGGAAATGCTGGCGGCCGGTGCCATGCGTTGCATCTTGGGCGCTCCCTCATGAAAACCGTCTCCGTCACCGCCCCCGGCCAGGTCGAAATCATCGACACTCCCACTCCCAAGCCCGGACCCTGGCAGGCCCTGGTGAAGACCGAGTACGCCTGCGTCTGCAACAACACGGACAGCGAACTCGTCCATGGCCGCTTCCCCGGCATGGAGACCGCCTTTCCCTTTGCCCTCGGGCACGAGAGCGTGGGCACCATCGTCGAGACCGGCTCGAAGGTGCGGCATTTCAAAATAGGACGCCGTGCCGTCAGCGGCCTGGTTTTTGACCTCCAGCAGCCCGGCCTTGGTTCCGGCTGGGGCGGCTTCTGCGAGTACACCCTGGTGAACGACCACGAGGCCATGGTGGCCGACGGCGTCGCGGACGAGGCGCACGGCTGGGTCGAGGTTTTCGAGATCCAGACCATGGTCGACGAGGACATTTCCCCCGTGGACTCCGTGCTCCTCTGCACCTGGCGGGAGGTCCTCGGCGCCTTTCGCGACTTCCACCTGAAGCCTGGCGACAACGTCCTCATTTTTGGCGGCGGGCCCGTCGGGCTGAGCTTTGTCAAGCTCGGCCGCCTTTTCGGCCTCGGCTGGATCGACCTCGTCGACCGCCATCCGGAGAAACGGGCGAAGGCCGCCGCGTTTGGCGCAGACGCCGTCTTTGACCGGGACGATTCCGCCCTCGCCAGCCTCGCGAAGCTTGATGCCGTCATCGACGCCGTGGGCCGCCCTGAACTCATCAACACCGCCCTGCCCCTCCTCAAACGCGGCGGCTCCGTCTGCGTCTACGGCTTCATGGCCGGGCTCAAGGAATTCACCGTCCTAAACTCCCGCGCCGACTTTAACTACAACCTCCTCGTCCACCAGTGGCCCACCCGCCTCTACGAAAAGGAAGCCCAGCGCCCCCTTTGCGACTGGATCCGCTCCGGCAGCCTCTCCGCCTCAGAGTTTATCACCCACCGCTTTTCCATCGATGACATCAGCGCCGCCCTCCACGCCGTCAGCGAGCGCCAGGTGATCAAAGCGCTGCTTTCCTACTCTTGAGGGGGGCTGGAGCAAAGCATCGCCCGTTTTGCTGCCGTGATGGCGGGGCGGTGATGCATTTTCCCTCGCAGGTGAAAATCTTTGGTGGGTGCAAGGCGGAGGTTGATGGGGAGGCTGGGGAAGTGGAGTGTCGGCGGCGGCAACGTTGCGCTGTTCACCCCATGATCCGATTCCCTCTCCCAGTTCGCGTCCTTGGTTTTCTCACCGCCTGCGTGGGGCTGGCCGGGCCTGTGGCATGGGGTGGGGAGGTGTTTCATGCGCAGGGGGAGCTGGCGGGGGAGGTGACGGCGGTGGGGGCGCGGCTGCAGTCGCGGCTGACGGCGGTGGCTGGGCTGGATGAATCAGGGGATGTGCCGGGGGCGGTGGGGAGGGCGTGCTTTGAGTGGAGTGCGGCGGCGGATTTCTCCGGGGCGCAGCGGACGCCGTGGATGCCGGCGGAGGCGGCGCAGGACTTCATTGTGCGGGCGGAAATAACAGGTCTGAAACCGGGGACGGTGTACCACTACCGGCTGGTTTTTGGCGGGGATGAGGCGGGCGCGAAGCCGGGGCCGGCGCGGGAATTCCGGACGCTGCCGGCGGCGGGTGATGCGGCGGCGCGGGTGTCCTTCTGCATGGGGAGCTGCATGAACTACTACCCGTTCATGAGCGGAGAGACGAACGGTGGCGGGCCTGCGACGGCCACGGCGGAGGACAAGAAGCTGGGCTATCCGGTCTTTGCCTCGATGCTGGCGCTGAAGCCGGATTTTTTCATCGGCACGGGGGACATCGTCTACTACGACCAGCCTGCCGCCTCCGCTGCGCGGACGCTGCCGGAGCTGCGCCGGAAATGGCATGAGCAGTTCCGCCTGCCGAGGCTGGTGGACTTCTTTGCCCGGACGCCGGCCTTCTGGTCAAAGGACGATCACGACTTTCGCTTCAACGACGCGGACCTGAGCGGACCCAAGCTGCCGGCGCCGGCCACGGGCATCGAGATTTTCCGCGAGCAGATGCCGGTGCATCCCGCCGGGGACCGCACCACGCCGACGTACCGCACGCACCGCATCCACCACGATGTGCAGCTGTGGTTCACGGAGGGGCGCGACTTCAGATCCCCCAACAACATGCCGGACGGGCCGGAAAAATCCCTCTGGGGGCCGGTGCAGCGGGAGTGGCTGCAGCGCACGCTGAAGGAGAGTGACGCGGCGTGGAAGATCATCATCACCCCGACGCCGATGGTCGGTCCGGATGATGCGAAGAAGAAGGACAATCACGTAAACCTGGCCGGGTTCCGCCACGAGGCCGACGCCTTTTTTGACTGGGCGAAAACGAGCGGCACCGGCACTCTGCTGACCTTCTGCGGGGACCGGCACTGGCAGTACCACAGCATTCATCCCTCGGGTGTGGAGGAGTTTTCCTGCGGGGCGCTGAATGATGAGAACTCCCGGATGGGCGTGCCGCCAGGGTCGGAGAAGGGGACGGATCCGGACTCGCTCATCAAGCAGCCGTTCACTCATGCCAGGCCGACTGGTGGATTTCTCCACGTGACGGTGGACCAGGATGAAAAAGCGAAGCCCCGGCTGCACATTGAATTCCGCGACGACCGGGGCGCGCTGCTCTACGAAGTGACCAGGTCCGCCACCCGCTGAACCGCCCTACACACCATGCCAGAATACGACGTCGTCCTGCTCACCGAGGAGCGCTATGAAACCGCAGTGCCGGGAAACTGGTACATCGAGAATATTTTCCACGATGACGGGCTGCTGATGGCCGGGCTGGAGGCGCGCGGCCTGCGGGTGGTGCGCGTGGCGTGGTCGCGGCCGGGCTTTGACTGGACGAGCACGCGGGCTGCCATGTTCCGCACGACGTGGGATTACTTTGACCGGTTCGCGGAGTTTAACGAATGGATGGACCGGGTGGTGGGGCAGACGCGTCTGCTGAACTCCCCGGCGCTGGTGCGGTGGAATGTGGACAAGCACTACCTGCGCGACCTGGCCGGGCGCGGGGTGAACATCCCTCCGACGCGGTTCATCGAGCCCGGGCACATGCTGACTCTGCGCGAGACGCTGGCGGAAACAGGGTGGGCGGAGGCGATCCTGAAGCCGGCCGTGTCCGGGGCGGCCCGGCACACTTACCGGCTGACGCTGGCGAATGTGGACGAGCATGAGGAGGTCTTTCGCGGCTTGGTGAAGATGGAGGCGATGCTGCTCCAGCCCTTTCTGGGAAAGGTGCTGGAGCAGGGTGAACTGTCGCTCGTCGTCATCGGAGGGCAGTGCACGCATGCGGTGCGGAAAATCGCGAAGCCCGGGGACTTCCGTGTGCACGATGATCACGGGGGCACGGTGCATCCGCATGTCGTCACGGCGGAGGAGGTGGCCTTTGCTGAAAGGGCGGTGGCGGCGTGTCCCGAAGCGCCGCTGTATGCGCGGGTGGATGTGGTCCGGGACGATGCCGGGCGGCTCTCGATCATGGAGCTGGAGCTGGTCGAGCCGGAGTTGTTTTTGCGGTTTCATCCGCCGGCAGCGGACGTGCTCGCGCAGGTGCTGGCGGAGGCGGTGCGGGCGGGGTGAGGCGGGGCGAGGGCTGTGTCTCTGCCCCTCAGGACTGGGGTGCTGGAGGGCTCATCCCCGACGAACGCCTTTTGTTCGCGCCACTGGAAGAGGGTTTTTTGGAGGAATTTCAAGGAGTGGGTGACGGCGCCTGTCCGACGCGGGACTAACCAGGCATGAGCCCGAGGGTGAACATTTTTTTGGTGACGGCCTCGGCCCAGCCGCGGTTGGCGGCGGGGCTGGCGGGGCTGGGGTGGAGGATGGTGCTGATCTTTCGCGGATGGCCGGCGGGGGTGACGAGGCGGATGCGTTTTTCGGCGAAGCCGCCGATGCCGATGGACCACGCGGGGTCGAGGATTTCCAGAACGCGGGCGAGGTGGACGTCGCAGGCGGCGTAGACGGGCTCCATTTCCGTGGCGGTGATTTTGTCAGGGGTGCGGTTGCGCCCGGTGTCCTCCAGCCAGACGAGCGGGCAGTAGTTGATGACAAAATGCTCGCGGAAGAAGTCGTCCGCCGTGCCGAAGTGGTCGGCAGCCCAGCCCCAGAGGCGGCGGCCACTGACCTCCGAGCGCGCGCAGGCGAAGCCCTCGATGGGGCGGGCGGGATGCTCGACGGCGGGGCGCGTGACGGGGGACTCAAGGCCCATCCAGTCGCGCACGGCGGGGATCTCACCGAAGGGGACGCCGGTCTGCGTCATGCCGAAGGGGCCCGGGTTCATGCCGAGGAAGACGACCTTCTTTTTTCCCGCGCCGAAGCGCTCTGTGTAGCGGCGGAAGGGCTCCCAGGCGTATTCGAGGGGATTGTAAACGCAGGCCACGGGCGGGCCGAACCTCAAGCCTGAGAGGGCGGAGATGAGATCGCGGGAGGCGGCGAGCAGCTGCGCGGCGGTGCCGGAGGAGGACTTGGCAGCCATGGGTCAGATGCCGGCGGTGCCGAAGGATTCCGGGCGTCCGAAGTGATCCACCTGGGCGATGGGGAACCCGGCGAGGACCTCCGTGCCGGTCTCCGTGCGTTTCAGAAAAAGGATCATGTCGCGCCTGATCTGGACTTCATCTGCGATGATCCAGACGACCTTGCCGGCTTTTGTTTTGACTCCGTAGCGGTGCATGGGCTGAGGCTAGCCGGGGCGGAGGAAATGATCAATCGGCAATGCGCGGGGAGGCTTCAAGCGGCGGCGCGGCGCACGAGGATGGCCCGGCATCCGGTGTGGGAGAAGAGTTCCATGTGACTGGTGCCGGGTGAGGCATGGAAAAAATCGCCCGGACCCAGTATCCGGCCCTCGGTGAGGAGGGTGCCGGAAATGAGGAACAACTGCTCGGAATCCTCGTGGACGTGTGCGGGGTAGCGGGCTCCGGGAGCGAACTCCACGAGAAGCATTTCGTGACCAATGTCGGGACTGGTCGAGAGCGGCTTGACCCGGATGCCGGGAATCGGCGAGTCCATCCAGCCCTCATCGCTGTTGGGGACGACATGAAAACCCGGGGAGGGAGTGCTGGCCTTGTCCACGCTGGCCATCAGGATTTCCCGGCTCAACGGAGGCATGGCCAGGTCTGGTGCGGAGCGGGCCAGCGCGAGCGTTGCGTTGTTGAGCGAAGCGACTTCCGCCCGGAGTTCCGCGTTTCCGCCCAGTTCGGCCTCGAAGGCGCTGGTTTCCTCTGCGGCCAGCAGTCCCATCACGTACAAACCTGCCCTCTCCTGCTGGGTTTCGCTGATCATAGACGGCCCTCCACACAATCCCTGAGCTTCATAAGGCCGCGGCGGATCCACGCCTTCACGGAACCCAGTGGCTGAACCATGAGGTCCGCGATTTCCTGCTGGGTGAGGCCGCTGAAGTAGACCAGCTGAAGGGTGCTGTGCTGCTGGTGCGGCAATGCGGCCAGACAGTGGCTCAGAATGGCCAGTTCATCGTCATGGAGTCCGGAATGAGCCGGCGCGCTGGGTTCCACGTCGAGCAGGGCCTTGTCCACAAATTTTTGGTGTATTGAACGCCGGCGCAGCTTGTCGGTGGCAGCATTCCGCGCCACCGTCACCAGCCAGGCGACGGGCTTTCCCAAAGTTGGATTGTAGAGGTGGCTTTTCGTGTGGAGTTTCAAAAAAACGTCGTGGACGATGTCCTGCGCCTCGGCCGGGTTCTCCAGCTTCTGCATGAGCACGGAGTAAAGGAGCGAGGCGTGGCGGTCGTAGAGCAGGCCAAGCGCCTCCTTGCTGCCACCGCTGGCGAGGTGGATCAATTCCGTGTCATCCAGGCAGGCTGGCAGTGAGGGGGTCAAAAGAAGTGGAGGGGGCCGGGCATTCGGCGAGCTTGCTTCAGCAAGTCTGGAATGCAAGGAGGGATTGCGGGTGTCGAGCGGGGTTGACAGTGTCCAGCCGGTCCGCTAAATCGTGCGGCACCAATTCAAAAACCCTATGAAAACACGCCGATTCATTTTAGCCGCCCTCCTTGCCTGTCCGTTGATGGTTCTGGCGCAGGAGGCACCGAAACCCGCCGCCGGCAATGTGGCGACGACGCCTGTATCGCGTCCGGACAAATGGTGGGGGCCGCGTCATGAGAAGTGTGTGGAGACCACGAAGAAGGGCGGGGTGGACCTGGCGTTTCTGGGCGACTCGATCACGCAGGGGTGGGAGGGTGCCGGCAAGGATGTGTGGGCAAAGCTCTACGCCGGGCGGAAGGCGGCGAACTTTGGCTTCAGCGGGGACCGGACGGAGCATGTGCTCTGGCGTCTGGACAACGGGGAGCTGATCGGCCTCTCGCCGAAGCTGATCGTGATCATGATCGGCACGAACAACATCGGCCACGGCTCCTCCACGCCCGAGATGACGGCGGACGGGGTGAAGGCCATCGTGACAAAGCTGCGTACGGGCATTCCGGCCGCGAAAATCCTGCTGCTGGGCATTTTCCCCCGCGGGGAGAAGCCGGATGACGCGAAGCGCGTGGCGGTGGCGAAGGCGACCAGCCTGTACAAGGAGGTGGCCGACGGAAAAATGGTCCACTTCCTGGACATCGGCGAAAAATTTCTCCAGCCGGATGGTGTGATGTCGAAGAGTGTGATGGGTGATTTCCTCCATCCGGGACCTGCGGGCTACCAGACGTGGGCGGATGCCATCGAGCCGAAGGTAGCGGAGCTGATGAAGTGACCTTGTTGTGAGGTCCGCCCGGTCAGCCTCGATGCCGGAGTGGAGTTGAACAGGAGGGGACGGAGGAAACCAAGCGGCCGCAGTTGATTGGGGCGGCGGCGGGTCGCATGCCACCCAGCCGGGGGGCGGGCTTCTTTTTCAATGCCAACCCACAGCTGAAGCTGTGGGCTTGTATCTGCCGCCTCTGCCGCCTCTGCCGAGGCTCCGGGAAACGCGGAGCACGGTGCCTGCGGTGCTGTCCGAGGTCTGCGGAGGGACGCAGCTGGACTACTTTTCGAGGGTCTATTTGACGGGCTCGCTGACCGCCTGACTGCCTGGCTCACTGGCGGCGAGCATCCAGACGGCGAAGCTGGCGAGCCAGTGCTCGCCGGCGTAGTCGCCGCTGGTGACGTGGGGGAGGGAGGCGTCGGCGTGGCGTCGGGCGGCGGTGGTGAGGGTGGCGTGGAGCGGGTCGTCCACGGGGAAGGCGCGGGCGAGGTTCCAGAGGCAGGCGGCGCGGGAGAGATTGAGCCCGTCGAGGTGGACTATCTTTGGGTCCGTGCGGTCGGTGACGGTGGCGGGGGTGAGGAGGCTGGCGGGGATTTCCGGGAGGAAGCGCGTCCACCAGGAACGAAACTCCGCAGGCGGGAGGACGCGGCGCATGAGGTCCGCCTCCATGAGGGCGGGGGAGAGAAAGTCCTCGCCGCCGGGCTCCCATGAGGCGGGGTAGCTGGCGTCCTTCCCGAAGTAGTCCCTGGCGCGTGTGGTGATGATTTCCTCCAGATCCCGCCTGCCGGCGGCGCGGGCGTAGTCGAGGGCAAAGGCGAGGCCGAAGGCGGTATTGGCATGGACGCCGGTGCGGATGGGGTAGGTCTGCTTCGGCAGAAAGGCGAGGTAGCGCTGGGTGAAGGCGTCGGCCAGCGGGGCGAGGCTGGTGGACCACTCGCGGCCGTCGGCATCGTCCCAGCCGTGGAGTTCAGCGGCGAGCTTGAGCAGCCAGGCCCAGCCGTAGGTGCGTTCAAAGGAGGCGGTGCCGGGCTGCTTGAGGTAGCCGGTCTCGGCGAGGAGATTTTCCCGCGTCAGGTTTGCCCGCAGGGCGGCGCGAATGGCGGCGGCCTCCGGCAGGGTGGGGTTTTGCTTCAGGATGCGGACGAGCATCCAGTGGCCGTGGACGGACGAGTGCCAGTCGAAGCAGCCGTAGAAGGCCGGGTGCAGTTCGCGCGGGCTCTTCACGCCAGAGGCGTCCTGCATGACGTGGTCGAGCTTGTTGGGAAATTCCTTTGCGATTCCCTTCAAGGCCAGCCCGGCGAAGCGTGAAGCCTCCGCATTTCCCAGCGGGGTGGCCGGCTCTGCGTGCAGGCTGGTGGCGAGCATGAGGAAAAAGGAAATGCGCCGCAGCATGGAAAGGCTCCTGGTTTGCACGCGGCTCAGCCTGGGAACTCCACGGTGGCGCGGATGGGGAAGTGGTCGGACGGGAAGTTCCCGTTCTCTGCGGTGTGGAGGATCTCCGCGTCGATGAGCCGCGTTTCCTTTGGCACAAAAATGTAGTCGATCTTGGCCCGGCCATGGCTGCCGCTGAAGCCGTGCATGGTGCCGGACTCCGAGGCGGGCACGTCCGGGTGCAGGGTGCGCCAGGAGTCGATGAAGTGCAGGGGATCTGCCTTGATGGCGGCGATGGCGGAGTTGTCCTCGCCGGCATTGAAGTCTCCGGTGAAGACGACGGGTCCGGCTGGCTTGCGGGTGGCGAGGTGCTTTAAAATGAGGGCAGTTCCCTTGTCCCGGGCCTCCTGGGATTCGTGGTCGAGGTGCGTGTTGTAGAAATGGAAGACGCGTCCGCTGGTTTTGTCCTGGAGGCGGGCCCAGGTGCAGAGGCGGGTGACGCGGTTGTTCCAGGTGCGGGAGTTTGGCACGTCCGGGGTATCGGAAAGCCAGAAGGTGCCGGACTCCTCCACTTTGAACCGGTCCTTCCGCACGAGCAGGGCGGAGTACTCGCCCTTCTTCTGCCCGTCCTCGCGCCCGACTCCGATTTCCTCGTAGCCGCTGACGCGTTCAGCGAGGTCGTCCAGCATTGGGCGCAGCGCCTCCTGCAGGCCGATGAGGTCGGGCTTGTCATTGGTGATGACCTTTCCCGCCTGGTCGCGCCGGGCTGTCCAGGTGAGCTGGTCCTTGTCGCCGGAGTTGATGTAACGGAGGTTGAAACTGAGCACGCGCAGCCTGAGCGCAGCGGGCTCGGCGGCGGTCAGGGAATGCGAGAGCAGCGCGGTGGCGGCGGTGGCGGTGAATTGGCGGCGGTTCATGGGTGGGAAAGGGACGGGATCACTTCCGCAGGGCGGCGGAGATGGACTCCCGGGTGACGGGCAGGTTCGGCTCGGATCCGGTGTCGTCGAGGATCATTTGCGCCAGCATTTTTGACACCGGCTGGAGCACGCCGAAGTGGTCCCGCCCGGGGATCTCAAAGAACTTCACTTTGGGGTTTTTGCTGGCGGCTTCCATTTCGTGCAGGCCCTCGATGTTTCCGTCCGTGCCCTCGATGACGAAGGTGGGGCACTGGATGGCGGGCAGCCAGGTAATGGGGGAGCGCATCCTGCCCTCGCTGGCATTTCGCACGGAATAGGGAAGGGCATCCTGGCCGTAGTCGCTGACGCGGGCCACGGCACCAAAGACAAAGACGGCGCGCAGGTCCGTTGACGCCTCGGCGACGAGCAGGGCGAGGGTGCCGCCGGTGCTGTGGCCGCCGAGGTAGACGCGCCTCGGATCCACGCCGGGTCGGGCCTTGAGCCACTTGATGGCGGCCAGGACGTCCTCTACCTCGCCGAAGTGCCCTTCCTTGAAACCGGGATTCTGGTTTCCCCCGCGCAGGGACGGGTACATGCCGATCAGGCGCGGCTGCTGAAAGGCGGTGGCGGACTGGTCATTCCCGGGATCGCCGGGGGTGAAGGAGCCTTCGTCAATACTGTTGCTGAAGCCGCCAGTGAGCCAGACGATGGCGGGCGAGGAGCGCGGGCCGTCGGACTCTTTGGAAACATAGGCATCCATCGGGCCGAGGGGGCTGTCGTATTTCATGAGGCGCAGCGGGCTGGAGTCCGGCGGGGGCTGGGTCTCCTCGTCCTCGCGCTCTTTTTTCTGAAGGGTCGTGGTGAACATGGACCGCGTTTCCACCACCTTCTCGGCCGTGATGTTTTTCTCCTCGGCGATCTTTTTCGAAAAGGCACTGACCGACCAGACGATGAAGCCGAGAATGGCGGCGCAGAGCACGATGCCGATGTAGCCGGTGATGAGACCCGCCAGGGCCATGCCACTGCCACCGAGCTGTCCGCCGGATTTCTGGATGCTGTCCCGCGCCTTGTGACCGCAGATGACGGCGACGATGCCGGGGATGATGCCGAGGCCCGCCATGAAAATGCCAAGCACCGCGAGGATGCCGCTGATCATGCTGGTCGTGGCGGCGGCGGAGTTTGCCGGGGCGGGCGGCACGGGCGGGAATCCCGGACGCGGCGCAAAGCCCATGGGCTGGGGCCGCCCTGGCATGATGACGCCGCGCACCTGGGACAGGCTGATCCAGCCTCCCATTCCCTTGGCCCAGGCCAGTTCGGTTCCGGTAAGTTGGCCGGCGGCGAGCATTTGATTGATGGCCGCAAGGTCGTGGACGCCCAGGTCGGCTCCATCGCGGGCGAGGTGAATGTCGGTCATGGCCGGGCTGGGGTTGAGGGAATCAGCGGTTTACGGGGGTGGCATCGATCACGGACTGCGCCTCTTCCTTAGCACGCTTTTGAGCGCTGGCTGCGGCGTCTTTAAACACGAGGATGGCCGAGATCCACATGCCCGCCGACAAGGCAATGGCAATGTAACCCGTGATGAGGCCGGTGCGCGCGGAACTGGCGCCGCCGAGCTGGCCGCGGGATTTTGCGATGTCACCGTTGGCGAGGTGGCCACAGATGACGGCGGCAATGCCTGTGAGTCCACCGAGGCCGCCGACTAAAAGCAGGGGAAGGGAGAGGATGCCCAGGGTCTTCGCCGAGGTGGCGGCGCCGGAGGTCGGCTGGACAGCCGGGAAGGCGGGTTGAACGATGGGGCCCGCCGGCTGGCCGACGGGCCTCGTCTGCGTGCGGCCGGGCTGCCGGGGCTTCGGTGCGCCTGCGGGACGCGCCTGCGCCGGCTGAGGCTGCGGCGGGTAGCCAGGGGGAGGGCCGTAGCCCTGCGGGGGAGCATAACCGGGCGGCGGGCCGTAGCCGGGGGGAGGCCCGTATCCAGGCGGCGGAGCATAGCCAGGAGGTGGCGCGTAACCCTGCGGTGGCTGGGGTGCGACGCCGGGAACCTGCAGAAGGGGAACCCAGCCCGGGAGCCCTTCCGCCCATGCCATTTCGCTTCCTGACAACTGGCCGGAGGCCAGCATCTGTTGCACGGTGGTGATGTGGTGGACGCCGAGGTCGGCTCCGTCGCGGTTGAGATGAATTTCAGTCATGAGGTGAAGTGAGAATCGCAGGGAGGTGTCCGCGTCGCGCGCAACCCTGGCAGACAGTGAACAGCACGTCAATGAAAGGCCGACTTGAACGGGCAGCGGGCTCGATACTTCCACCCCGGGGCCGGGACCGGGGCAAATTCCATTCGACGATCCATCCGTGGGAAAAGGTGCCTGTCGACTTTGCACTCCGGCCCTCATCCGCCCCCGCCCAGATTATTCACTTCGCCGGGGCCGCAAATTCTGCTATCTCGTGATAATGCACCGCCGCCATTTCCTCCAAACTGCCGCCGCAGCAGCCATCGCTCCCCTGCCCCTGCGGGCTGCTCCAGAGACGGTGCGCCGGATCGACACCCACACGCATTTCTACGACCCGGCACGGCCCGGCGGCGTTCCGTGGCCGGAAAAGGGCTCCAGTCTTTACCGCAAAGTCATGCCGGCCGACTGGCGGTCGCTGGCCCTGCCTCACGGTGTCGCGGAAACCATCGTCATCGAGGCCAGTCCCTGGCTGGAGGACAACCAGTGGGTGCAGGACCTCGCGATCCGGGAAAAATGCATCCTGGGCTTCATCGGCAACCTCGAGCCGATGGACCCGGGTTTTCCCGCGAATCTGAAACGCTTCGCCACCAGTCCACTCTTCCTAGGCATTCGCTGGAGGGGCGAGCTGATCAGTCAGGAAAAAAACAAGGCTGATGTTCTGGCGTGCGCCAGACAGCTGGCGAAAAAAGACCTCACGCTGGACCTGAACGGTCCGCCCGACACCCTGCCGCAGGCCGTAAAACTGGCAGCCGATGTTCCCGACCTGCGCATCGTCATTGACCATGGCGGCAGCCCTGGCGATCCCCGCACCCTGTCGGCGGACTGGAAATCCGGCATCACGGCGCTGGCCGGCCATCCCAACGTCTTCATGAAAGTCTCCGGCCTGTTGGAACAGGTGAAGTGCGAGCCAGGCCAGGCCCCGGGAGACCCTGCCTTCCACCGTCCGGTCCTCGACCATCTCTGGGCCGCCTTCGGTCCGGATCGTCTCATCTACGGCAGCAACTGGCCCGTGTCAGACCAGGGTGCGCCGTATGCAACCGTCTTCAAGATGGTGGAGGACTATTTCGCCTCCAAGGGCTCAGCAGCTGTGGAAAAGTACTTCGGGAAAAACTCCCAAGCCGCCTACCGGTGGAAGGAACGCCAATGAACCAGTGCGGCGCCTGGCCCCGGTCAGCCCGGGCTAACGCCGCTTCTTCCCGCCCTTCAGGGACTGAATCACCCGGGCCTTGTCAAACTTGAGCAGGGCTTTCACATCGAGCACGAGGCCCGGAAAGAGTTTGCTCGCGAGCATTCCACCAGCTTCCTTTTGCTCCACAAATTCCCCATCCGATAGCTGAAACCAGCGGACCTGCTGTTCCTGCACCAGCCAGACAAGATACTCCTCCACCCCGTTGCGACGGTAGGCGTGGAATTTGGCGTGGAGATCAATCGAGGCGCTGGAGGAGGCAATCTCGCAGACCAGTCCGGGAGCGCCGTGCAGGTAACCGGTCTCGTCCAGCCAGACTTTCCCACCCGGGCTGGGCTGGCAAAGGATCGCATCCGGCTGCACCGCGTTGTCCCCGTCCAAGATGAGGGTGGCGTTCGGGTAAACTTTGAGTTCCGGAAAGTCCAGGCTGTAGGTAAACAGCCAGCCTTGGATGATTCCATCCGGTTCGGCGTGAAATGAAGCATTTACGGGTGAGGGCATGTGAACGCATCCTTCGATGAGCTGCGCCTTGCGCAGCCCGGGTGCAGCCTCGTAGCGGCGCATGAATTCAGCCACCGTGAGCCGGTCTCCGTTCTCCAGGGCAGGCACTCTCACAGGAATCGGGCGATTCCGGCGGCTGGGGCTTGCGGGCTTTTGGAGAAGGCTAACCATGCCCGAATTCTACGCCAGGCCCCGCCATTTGCAAGGTCAGGCGGACCCGGAGAAGGGGCGGCCCGCCGCTCGGGCGAACTCAAATTCTGCCTGACGCGGAAACCCTGAGCCCGGCTCCAGCAGCTACTTCGCGAAGACCTCCAGCTCGTGGATGGACCAGAACTTGTCAGGCGAGTGGCCATGCTGACTGATGCGAACGTGCCGCGTCTTTGCACCGGGCAGGATGATCTCCGTGACGGCCTCAGTGCCGCGGGTCTTGGGCACGACCTCAGTCCACTGGGAGCCGTCGCTGGAAAACTCGACGCTGTACTCGCGTGGATAGTCGGAGCCGGAGCCGGTGGCGTCGAGGACGAGAGAGTTCAGCACGCGCTCGCTCCCCATGTCGAAGGCGAACCACATGCCGTCGTGCTGGGTTCCCTGACTGTCCCAGCGGGAACCCGGCTGGCCGTCGATGGCGGCCTTGCAGCCTGCCTGGTTGTTGCTGGCGGTGAAGCTCCAGGTTTTCACCTCGCGCTTAGACACGGGCGTCATGGCCAGGATTTCAGACGACTGCCAGATTTCCTTCCGGTCCTTCAACGTGGCGCGCACAGCGGCGACGTCCGCCGCCGTGACCATGGGCGCCTTGTTCCCCCACGTGTGCCGGACATAGGTCAGGGTGGCGGCGATCCACTCGTCATCGTAGCTTTCCAGCGGCAGCATCGGGCCGGGGAATGTCCTTCCGTCCAGCTCCCCCATCATGCCCTTCAACATGATCATGATCGGGATGTTCTTTTTACCCATCACGCGCGGAGACCCGGCCAGCGGAGCGCCAAGCGTCATGCCCGCGATGCCTGGCACGGGGGCTCCCTTCGCATCCAGACCATGACAGGCGGAGCAGATGGTTTTGAAATTTGTCTCCCCTGCGGCCAGAAATTTATCCTGAAGAAGGCGCCGCTTTGCCACCTCAAGATTCTGACGACCACTGGCGATGATGGCCACGACATTCGGGTTGGATGCCTGGGCTTTTTCAATCTGGGCCGTGAGGGCATCCCCGCCCGGAGCGGCGGTGCGGCCGAGTGAAAGGACGAGCTGGATGACAACCTCCGTGTCCGGATCGCTGGCGAGAGGCGCGAAGGACTGCGTGTGCGCAGCATCGCCGGATGCGAGAAACGGTTCGGAAATGCGGATGGCGGCGGCGCGGACGCGCGCATCGGCATCCGTCAGCTTTTCGCGGAGCAGAGCCGGATCACTTTTGCCAAGGCCGTCCAGCGTCCAGAGGGCGTGCAGCCTGCCCAATGCCGAAGGGCCGGTCCGGGCGAGCGCTTGCAGTTCACCCGTCACGGTCGTCGCACCGCGAAAGACAAGCAGCTTCTGCGCCTCGTCCCGCCACCAGCCATTCGGGTGGGAGAGGTGGGCGACCAGCGCAGAGTCGGTCTCCTTCAGCATGGTTGGCTTCGGACCGCGCTTGGTCGTTTCATGCACGATGCGGTAAATCCGGCCGCGTCCGATGTTTTTGTCGAGGCCGTAGTTTTCCACCACGCCGCGCAGATACGAGCCGCGACCGACCCAGGCGCCCTCCTGGATGATGCCGCGATACATGTCCACCACGTAGAGGCAGCCGTCAGGTCCGGTGGCGGCATTGATCGGGCGGAAGTTCGCATCACGCGACCTGAGAAACTCCGTGCCCGGCGTGGCATTGGTCACCACGATCTTTCCATGATCGTTCAGCACCTTCGCCCGCCGCACGAGACGGCCGACCGGCTCGGGGACAAGGTAGTCACCGTAGAAATCCGCGGGCAGCGCATCACCACGATAAATGTGGGCTCCGGCGCAACCGCTGAAGCCGTTCAAGGTCAGCTCCTCTTTTCGAAAGCGTCCCGGGCCGCTCTGCACATCCGGGATGGCCACCAGGGGAAAGACCTCGCGAAATCCAGGTGCCTGCTCGCCCGGCAGGGAGATCGGGCCATAGACCATCGGCCTCTGGAAACCCATGGCCGGGTTTTCCCCGCCGCCGGTGCAGAAAAAATTCCGCCCGATGTCATCATGCGTCACCCCCCACTGGCCGGACCCTGCAGGGAGGTCCTCCGCCACCACCCTGTCGCCAGTCCAGCGGTAGCGCTTGTTCGTGTAGGACACGTACATCCAGTTGTCCATGTTCCAGTCCAGCCCGCTCGGCTGGTGCTCGAGGTTGCCGCCACACGGCCCGCCTTCGTAGACAAGCTTCTTCTCGTCCGCCACTCCGTCGCCATTGGTGTCGCGGTAGCTGTAGATGTCAAAAGTGTTTGTCTCGCGGACGAGGACACGGTCCCCCAGAGGCTGGATCATGCGAGGCAGCAGCAGATTGTCGATAAAGACAGTCCTCTTGTCCATCCGGCCGTCGTTGTCAGTGTCCTCCAGCAGGACCACGCGCGACCTTGGCTCCAGCTCGTGGCCGCCGTCGATGTCCTGCATGTAGGTGTTCATTTCCGCCACGTACATCTTTGCATCCCCGTCCCAGGCGACGGCCACCGGCTCATCCACCATCGGCTCGGAAGCTGCCAGCTCGATGCGATATCCGGGCTGGATTTCAAACAGGCCGAGACTTTCCTCCGGGGTGTGCGTGCGGGCCTTCGCATCGTAGAGCTTTTGATCGAACGGTTCAGCAAACGCTGATGTGGCGCAGGCTGAAACGAGGACGGAGAGTGAGAGGGTTCGCAGAGTCATGGCGCAACGGGATCGGTGAAGGGCGGAATGTGCACACTGCCCCCGCGTTGACAACTGGGAAGTCCCCTTCCCGGCATCGCGGCATACGGTGCATCCGGCGTCAGGCCGATTTCCCTTTGCTCCACGGCGCAGCGGCGGTTTACTCCTCATCCTAGCCCGGACACCACCCACCAACCCCGCACCTCCATGACCTTTCGCCCAGCCCTCACCCTCTCGTTTCTCGCCACCCTCGCCACCCTCGCGGCAGACACGCCTGCCATTCCCGGGGCGCCCATCGCAAAGAAAAAGGAGCTGCTGTTTTCCGACGACTTCGAACGTCAGGATCTGGGCAAGGCCTGGGGACCCGTGGTGCCCGCCTACACGCTGGAGGCAGGCACGCTGAAGGGGACACAGACCCGCGTCAACGCCCCCGCCGCCGATGGCAAACCCGCCGTGGTGGGGCACGCCGCCGTCATCGGCACGGACATCCCGACGAAGGACAGCGTGGTTGAATTTAAATTCCGTTTCGCCGGAGCCACCGCCCTCTCCGCCGAGTTCGACGACCGCAAGTATACCGGCTCCCACTACGGCCACATCTGCCGCGTCGTCATCACACCGAAAGACGTCACCCTGCGCGACGAGCGCGACGGCTCCATGCGCAACGACATCTACGAGATGAGCAAGGACCCGGCGAAAAAGGAGGAGCGCAACAAGCTCCTCACCGGCACGAGCGCCACCTTCCCCGTCCCGGTGGACGTGGAAAAGTGGCATACCATGGTGCTGGAGACGGTCGGTGACACCATGCGCGCCACTCTGGATGGCAAACCCGTCGCCTTCCTCAAATCCTCCGGCATCGCCCACGAGACAAAATCGAAGATCGAGTTTGGCTGCGCCGGGAAGGACGGATTCTTCGACGAGATCAAGATCTGGAACGCCGAACCGGCAAAGCCGTGAGAAGAAAGAAGACGCGGGCGGCCGCTGGCCTCCAGTCTACCGGGCGCGGAGCACTTTTCGCCGCTCGCGCCAGCCAGCCGCGCCGAGGAGGAACAGGGAGGTCAGGATGCTCCCGGCCTCGGGGACCGGGGCCACTTCATTGCCCCCTGCTCCGGTGAAGCCGGTGGGCAGTGTTTGCAGCCCCGTGCCAGAGCCGCTGTAGAAAGAGATGTCCGTGAGAGCGATGTTTGCCCCGAGCAGGCCTGAAGTGATGAGCAGTTGATCCGCGCCGCCGCCAGTGATCGTGGTGCCCGACCAGTTCCAAATCTGGATCGCCACGGTAGCCGCATCGCTGGCGATGGAGGCAAAGGTCAGCACGCTGGCCGCCGAGCCAAAGTCGATGACACGCACACCAGAGCCGGAAGTGAGGGTCAGCGCGCCCATCGTCTCGGTCACGCCACCGCTCACCGCGAGCTTCGAGACGGCGCTTGAGCCGCCGATGGACACCGCTGCCGAGTCGTTCACCCGGTTCCCCGCCGTGCCATCCAAGATCAGCGTGCCACCACCCACGAGGACGGACGAGGTGCCAGCCAGCTCGCCAGTGCCGCCGACTTGCAGGGTACCCGCATTGACGACGGTGGCGCCCGTGTAGGTGTTGACGCCGCTCATCGTCTGCACACCGCTGCCGGACTTCGTGATGCCCCCGCCGGTGCCGGTAAAAGCCCCAGCCGTGGTGGCATCGTTGGCGTCTCCAAACTCCAGCGTCTTCGCCCCCAGGCTGACGGTGGATCCCGCCACAGTGTTCAGCGAGCCGATTTTGTCACTGGAGTTGATCCCGCTGATGTCGAACGTGCCGGCGGCGTTGCTGATCACCACCGCATTGGCGTCTGCCAGCCCGGCTCCGGCGCCCAGAGCCAGCGTCCCGTTCGTGATGGTCGTGAGGCCGGTGTAGGTGAGGTTCCCTCCCTCAAGTGTGAGCCTGCCAGAGCCGGACTTGGTAAGGCTGAGCTTGAAAGCATCCGTGCCTGTGTTGTCACGAATGTATCCGCTGTACACGGTGTCCACGCTTTGATTCACCGTCAGCGTGGAGCTGGCCGTGGCCGGGCCAATGCCGCTGTGCGAGTTCTGTACCACTGCGAAAACATTCGTCGAGGCGAGCGAGGCAACCGTCTGATCGTTTCCATAGAGCGCCATTTCCGAATGCCCGGGCGAGTTGAAGAGCAGCCCCGAGTTTGGTCCGAACTGATTCGCAGCGGCCATGATCAGGAACGAGCCGGCATTGGCCATCGTCACATTGCCCTGAGTGGCATTGCCGGTGGTGCTGGCGAAACGCACGCTGCCCCCATTCACGGTGAGCAGACCAGTCTGTGTGTTGCTGCCCGTAAACACCAGCTGATTGCCGCCAGTCTTCGTCAGGGCTCCACTGCCCGAAACGCTGCCGTTGAAGGTGATGACACCGTTTGTGGGATTGATCGTGGTGGCACCCCCCACCGTGAAGGGGCCGTTGTAGCTGTCGCTAAACCCGTCCGTCTGCACCGTACCGCCGTAAAATGTGAAGGCATTCGCCAAATTAAGCCCGCCCCACGGTTGCAGAATGCCGGTGTTCAAAGTCACCGGGCCGGTCCCGAATGATGTGTTTTCGTGCGGAGCCACGGTGCCGCCGTTGATCACGAAGCCGGCCAGATTCGTCGCGCCCGTGAGCAATCCCAGGTAGCCATTGCCCACTTTGGTGAGCACAAATCCGCCGCCATCAATGTGGTTTGACGTGATATTCGGAGCCGCAGTGAAGTCCACCCGTCCGATGTCCCAGCGTCCACCGTTGTCGCCGATGCTGGCATCCGCTGTCAGCGTGATCCCCCGGATGGCGTTTTGATTGGCGCCGCCACTATTTCCGATGGCGCCAAACGTGGGACTCACTCCAGGCCCGGCAATTTGAATGTTCTGTGTATAGGCCTGGAGTGTGCGGCCGTTGATGTCCAAGCTCGCGCCGCTGCCGATGCTCACTGCGGCTCCGCTGGAGCCGAGTGCGGCGTCGGTGGCTGCCTTCAGGACCCCTGCACTGATCACGGTGCCGGCGTGGCTGTTGTTTCCCCCCAGAGTCAGCATGCTGGTTCCGGTCTTGGTCAGCGTGCCACCCCCGGAAACATTGCCGTTCAGCGTGATGTTTCCGTTCGCCGCATCCACCGTGGCGGCTCCGCCCAGCGTGGCAGTGCCAGAGTAGACATCGTTGAAACCCTGATTTTCCCGCAGCGTGCCACCCGCATTGATGGTGAGCGCATTCGTCATCGTCAGACCGCCCCACGGTGAAAGAACACCCCCGTTGTTGATCGTCACCGGTGCGCTGGCAAACGCCGTGCTGATTTCCGGCTGCAGCGTGCCGCCGTCGATCACCACCCCGCCCAGGTTGATCGCCGCAGCCTGGATGCCAACGGTATTGTTGCCAACTTTTGTCAGAACAAACCCGTTGCCCTGCGTGGTGGACCCCGCCGTGCGGCCGATGTCAAAGCGCCCACCGTTGTTCCCGATGCTGGCATTTCCACTCAGAGTCAGTGCTGCGAAGCCGCTGTTGAAGGCATCCACCGTCGTGAAAACGGCCCCGGTGGTGGCATCCACGCCCGTCCCACTGATGGCTGGCTGATACGGCAGCAGCATCCCATTCACGTTGATGGCTCCACCCGTGCCCACCGTGACCGCCGATCCCGCAGTTCCAAAGGCGGTGGCGCTGCCGGCCTTGAGCACGCCGGCGCTCACAGAGGTTCCTCCGGTAAAGGTGTTGGCTCCGCCGAGTGTCAGATTTCCCGTCCCGCTCATCTGGACTCCGCCCGTCCCACTCAGATTTCCACTGATCGTCAGGCCGGTGCCCGATGCCGGAATGACCGAGACGGAACTCGCAAGCGTCACATTTTCAGCGATCGTGTGGTCTCCAGAAACGACACTGACCAGCGCATTCCCACCAGAATTGTCCAGCGTCAGATTGCCGCTCCCGGCAGTTCCGATGGTGTAGCTGCTGGCATTGTCGAACGTTATGAAGCCGAGTGTGTGCGCCGCATCCACGTTCACCACGGCCGCTGCGGTAATGGCAGAGCCGAAGAGAGCAGCATCGCCGGCCACCGTTGGTTTGTAGTTTGTCCAGTTGCCGGCGGTGGCGTTCGGGTTGCCCACGCTCCAGTTTCCGCCGCCCGTCTGGTTCCAGATCCCTTGGAAGAGGGAGGTGCTCAACGTAACCGTGTTCGTGTTGATAGTTGGCGTCAGCGTCAGGCGCCCAACAGTTTGCCCCGTCAGGTTGTAGCCGCCCGTGGCGATTGCGCTTGTGGAATTCAGCAAGGTGTAGCTCCCGCCGTTGGCCAGCGCTCCCAGCACGTTAAAATTTAAAGCGCTGTTGGCAGTGAGCGCGAAGCTGCCCACGTTGATCGCATCATTGGTGCCCGGGGCTCCGAGATCAAACGTCAGCGTGCCTCCCAGCGTCAGCGGCTTCCCGGCAAGGTTCAGCGTGGTGGCCACCCCGGTGGTGAACCCAAAATCCCCCCCAGTGATCGCCAGCCCGGAGGTGCTCGGCGTCCCGGCCGCCGCTCCATTGAGCTGCAGTTTGCCCCCGGTCACAAGAGTTGCGCCGCTGTACGTGTTGGCACCCGTCAGCGTGGTCGTGCCGCTACCCGCCTGCGTGACCGCGCCGGCGCCCGTGATGGCGTTGTTGAAGGTCAGCGCGTTGCTCCGGCTAAACCGCAGAGTCCCCTGGTTCGCAACCGCCCCCGCATTTGTCCCCAGTGAGCCGGAGGTTCCGCCGAGTTCCAGGGTGCCATTGGCAACGCTGGTTGGACCGGAGTAGGTATTGGCGTTCGTCAGGGTCAGTTTCCCTGCGCCTTGTTTGGTCAGCGAACCGCCTTCGGAAATAATCCCGGCGAAGGTAGTGTCCGTCGCATCCCCCACCGTAAACGCGGCGCTGCCCAGCGTCACCCGGCTGGTGGGATCAGCCGAGGCGAGCGAACCCACTGTCTGGTAGTTCACCCCGCTGAGATCCAGCGTGCCCCCACCGGAAATCCCCGCAGCCGTCGTCACAGGCAGCAAATCCCCCACGCCGGAGCCGATGCCGAACCACTTGTAGTTCAAATAGGATTCCACTCGCTGCCGTTCGGTCGTGGTCAGCGCAGTATTGAAAATGATGACCTCGCCAATCTGCTGACCGCCTATCCGGCCACCAATGTTGCGATCATTCGCCAGCGAGTTCGCCTGCACGTTCCCAGCGGTCACCAGGTCGATCATTTGGTACCCTGCCGACAGGGGCGTGGTGGTTCCGTTCACCAGCGTGCTATTCAAATACGTCTGGCCGTTCTGAATGTTGGCAGCCGCGTAGGTCGGGTGCCAAATGTCCGATGTGGCGGTCAGCGGGTCGTCGCGGTGGAAGTCATACGTCCCCGTGCTCCCCAGCAGAAAACCGGAGCCCTTCATGACCCAGAAGGCGGAGCGAATGTCCGTGAGGTTGTTGTTGAAGATCATCGTCTGCCCCGAACTCCCCGACGCCCCGAAATCCACCATCGCTTTTGCCACACCAGTGAAGGCGTTGTCTGAAGTTAAATTCGGCCGCGCTGCCGCAGTGCCCTGGCTGGCGAAATTCACTCCACCAGCCGCGTCACTCCACTGGGAAACCGCCGTGCCACTCGTGGTGAGGCTGGAGGTCTTGGCAGCGTCCAGCCACAGCGTGGAGCCCGTGGCACTGGCCGGGCGCAGCGTGCCGCTGGTGATGTTGGTGGCTCCAGAGTAGGCCTGCACTGCGGTCAGTGTCAGCACTCCCGTTCCCGCTTTTTCCAGGGATCCAGCCCCGGAAAGGGCGGTGGATTGCTGCGCGCTGGCGGCCAGATTGTATTTGAGCGTGGCACCGCTTCCAATGGTGAGCGCACTCCAGTTTTTCGCACTGGTGATCGTGGCCGTGTTCCCTGCGGAAACCCCCGTGGCCCGCAATTGCAGTCCGTTGATTTGCGCGCTTTGACTGGCCGTGATGGAGAGCACCTGATTGGTCGCATCCGCCGTAAAGCTTCCCGTCACAAATGACCCGACCCCGCCGGAGGCGCCGGGAAGCGTGCTGTAGTTGAGCAGGCCTGAACCCGAAATGCTCTCAGACCGACCCGAGCAGCATGCTCGGGAATCATTGACCCAGGCCTGCACCACATAGTCCAGACCGACGTTTAGATTGTTCAGCGTCACCGAGCCCGTCGTCCCGTTCGCATAGTACCCGTTCGTCAACAGCGTGCGGTAGCTGGTCGAGAGGTTGCCAAACGGCGTCCCCTCACCAAATCCTCCATAGGAACCTCCCATGTTTGTCTGCGTGTCCCCGCCGCCAAATGTGGTGAAGACGACCCCGTTGATCGTGGTCGAACCACCCGCAAACAACCAGGCACGATCCGCCGCACCCACCGTGCTGACATCACTGTCTCCGGAGACCACGCTGACGACATTCCAGCTGATCGTCGCCGCACCCACCCCCGAAGGCAGACCGGCAAGACAGACGAAACCGAGAATCAGGGCGGACCTGCGGTGCGAGCGTGTGGCATTCCTCATGGAGAAAACTGAATGGACGTAATCACTGGCTGGAGACATCTCCAACGATAACATGGTACTCCAGCTGTGTCGACGTTGATTCGGCGCCCGCCAGGAAACCCTCACCTGAACAGAGACGTCCGACGTTCCGCCTTCTTGATCAAGCCTCCGGGGCAAGCCTGCAGCCGGTTCAGGGCCAGCAGCCCAAAAATGCAGGCGCGCCTCGTTCAGAGAAGACACGAAGCCCGACGCCGCCAGAGGACGACAGTTCGTTCACTTTTTGTGAACAGCCATGTGCATGGGGAGAGGCCCTTTGCTACTTTGCGACCGCCTTCGCAAAGAGCACAAGGCAAGGGCAGGATCTTCGCCCTGCTTTAGCGCAGGCGGCAGAAGTGGCGACGCTCGCGAAAACCAACAACGCCCAGCAAGAGCGCGACACCCAGTACAGTGCTGGGTTCTGGCACGGGGACTAGTTCGAAACCGCCGCCGCCATAGGCTATTAAGCCGCCGCCACCTGTGCCCAATTGAGTAAAGCCGTCATCACTGAAGAACGTCACTTTAGCGAGGTCAATTCCAGCAGTGCTGGCAAATGTCAATTTATCACCGCCACTCGTCCAGGCTGCTCCAGTATAATTCCACACGGAAAGCATGCCCGTCCAGGTATCAACACTAGTGAAGGATACCACCGAAGTCCCTCCGGGGGCTCCCAGATCCAGAGTGGACGCGCCAGTCAAACTCAAGGCCCCCGTGCTGGTGCTGAACCCGTCCGTGTTCAGCGTACCGCCACCGAGGTTTAGCGCCGCCGCGCCCGGCAGGGCGGTGTTGCTTCCTAGAAGCAGGGTGCCCCCAGCAATACTCGTCGAGCCGGTGTAGGTGTTCGCGCCGGAGAGCACCCATTTGCCGGGGCCGTCTTTGGTGAGGCTGGTCGCGCCACCTGCTTCACCGATGGCCATGCCGAAGGTGTTCGCGCCCGAGTTGCTGCCGGTGAGCGTCAGGGTGCGGGTGCCAGGGAACTCAAAGAAGTCGGGCGAGGACGTGGCGGTGAAGCTCAGGGTGGCCGCTGGGTTGCTGCCCGAGGCGTCGATGGTCGCGCCGCCAGCATTGCCACCGCCGCCGTTGGCATTGATGCGGATGGCGCGGTTGGTGCTCTGCGCGGTGGAACCGGTGTATTGCAGCGTGCCGCCCCGGAAGAGCAGGCCGACGTTGCCAGGGCCTGAATCACTGGCTCGGTTGCCGAGGCCTCCCGCGACGCCGTAGTCGGAGAAGCTGGCGACATTGAGCACGCCGCCCGCGAGCGTCGTCACGCCGGTGTAGGTGTTCGCGGCGGTGAGCGTGAGGGTGCCCGCTCCCACTTTGCTGATCCCGCCGGAGCCGGAGATGGTTCCAGCGAAGGTCATGCTCGTTGCATCGCCAACCGTCAGCGTGTTCGCGCCGAGTTGCACTTCGCCGCCGGTGACGCCGCCCCCCGCGAGCGATCCGACTCTTTCACTTGCATTGAGCAGCAGCCTCGCGCCGGCCGCGTTCGCGATCGTAACTGCGCCGGTGTCCACGACCGCCGCGCCGCCGCTGAGGGCCAGCGTGCCAGCGTTGATCGTGGTGCCGCCTTGGTAGGAGTTGTTGCCACTGAGCACCCACTTGCCCGCGCCCTCTTTGGTGAGATTGATTGTGGTAACCCCAACCAAGTCAGTGATGGCCATCGCAAAGATATTGTCCCCGATGTTGCTCCCGGTCAGGGTGAGCGTCCGGGTTCCGCCATTCTCCCAGAGGTTCGGCGAGGAGGTGGCGGTGAAGCTCACAGTGGCCGCTGGGGTGCTGCCCGAGGCATTGATCGTTCCTCCACCGCCGACGGTGCTGATGCGAATCGCACGGTTGGTACTTTGCGCGGTGGAACCGGTGTATTGCAGTGCGCCGCCTTGGAAGCGAAGCCCCATATTTTCGCCGCCCGTATCCGCGGCACGATTACCGAGTGATCCGTTCACACCGTAGTCAGAGAGGCTGGCCACATTGAGCACGCCGCCCGCGAGCGTGGTGATGCCCGAGTAGGTGTTCGCGCCGGAGAGCGTGAGGGTGCCCGCGCCCACTTTGCTGATCCCGCCGGAGCCGGAGGTGATCCCGGCGAAGGTCGTGCTCGTCGCATCGCCGACCGTCAGCGTGTTCGCGCCTAGCTGCACTTCGCCGCCGGTGCCGTCGCCGCCCGCGAGCGAGCCGACCCTTTCACTTGCATTGAGCAGCAGCCTCGCGCCGGCCGCGTTCGAGATCGTCACTGCCCCGGTGTCCACGATCGCCGAGCCGCCGCTGAGGGCGAGCGTGCCGGCGCTGATGGTCGTCGCGCCGGTGTAGGTGTTCGCGCCGGAAAGGACCATGGTGCCCGCGCCGGTCTTGGTGATGCCGCCCAGGGCGTCGCCGCCCCCCGTGGAGATGATGTTCCCGCTGACGAGAAGGTCGATCCCATCACTCGTCGTGCCTGAGCCAACATTAACCGTGAGATTGTTGGCCGCATTGTTCAGGCGGATGTTCAGGTTGGCGCTGATGGTCGAGCGATCCGGGCTGGCCATCGTGATCAAAGAGGGCGCGGTCGTATTCCCATAATACCAGTCAAACGTGTTCCCACCGCCGTTGCCGGCGATGGTGCCGCCGGTCAAGGTGATGGTGCTGGCCGCCGTGCCACCATTAAAAGCAGCTGCGCTGAACAGCAGGCTGCCGTGGTCGATGTTGATCGTGTCGACAGAAACGCCGCTGGCATAGCCGAGGTTCCAACTAGCCCCGGCACTGACCGTTGTATTAGGATTGATGTTGAGGGTCCCCCGGATGTTGCCAGCGCCAGCCCCGGGAACCGTCCCAAAGGCCAGTGTGCCACCATTGACCGTCGCCCCTCCGGTGTGGGTGTTGGTGCCGGAGAGGGTGAGGGTGCCGTCACCCGATTTCACGAGGCCTTTGGCGGCTTGGGTGGCTCCAATGTTATTGGCGTAGCTGAAGGAATTGCCGGTGGTGACGTCGATGCCGAGGTTCGAACCGCTGGCAAAGGCGGCGGTCGTGGCTCCAAGCACGCTGTCGATTTCCGACGAACTCCACTCACCCGCACCACCAGCGCGAACCACCAAGGTCGCGCCACTGGCGACGCTGACTCTGCTGGCCGCATTGTAGCCTGGCAGCGCACCTGCCTTAGTCGCAAGCAAGGTGCCCCCGCTGACGGTGGTCATGCCCGTGAAGGTGTTGATGCCCGAGAGCGTGAGTGTGCCCGAGCCGGCCTTGGTGAGAGCGCCGAAGGTCCCCGAGATCACTCCGTCGAAGCTGGTGCTTGCCGTGCCGTTTACCATCAGGCGCGAGAATGGCCCGAGGTTCACCGCGCTGCCGCTCACGCCGCTGAGCGAGGCGACCGTCTGGATGACGCCGTCGAGTTCCAGCGTCGCACCACTCGCCGTAAGGGAGACCGCCGTTGCGGGATCGAGGGCGTTCGTCTTGAAATTGTTCACGCCCAAATTGTCCACACCGCCGATCATATTGCCGATCGAACCGAACGCGATGAGGCTCGACGCCATGCTGGTATTGAGCGCGTAGCTCCCGAGGATGCTGCCACCCTGGGTCACGATCACCCGCGTACCATTGCCGGCAAACGGCGAGCCCGTGCCCGCCGAGTCCGCGAGGTAGAAGCCGAAGCTGTCGCCTCCTGACGTGGAGTTAATAGTCTGGATCGCCCCGCCATTGTTGAAAATCTGCACGCCCGTGTTGTTCCGATAAAGAAAGCCAAACTCACCCGAACCCGCGACAGGGAAGCCGCTTCCACTCGGTGAGAGCCTGAAGCTCGTCCACGCCGTCGGGTCGCCCGTGTTCCCTTTGAACATGTCAAAGTTGATCTTGAGCGGTCCTGGAACATTGCCGCTCGAGAGCGAGAGGCCCGCAAGCTTCGCCTCTGCGCCGAAGGCCAGCAGCAGGTAATCGCCGTTCGTGCCCGAAGGCTGCTGAACGTTCGTGGGATTGCCCACCTGTGTGTTGCCCGTGGGCGTCCAGTTCTGGAGCGCGGCGCTGCCGGTCTGCCGGTTGGCGAGGTTGAAGTTGAGGTCAGCGGTGTTCGGGTTGCCGGTCGCCGTGAAGTTATCCGTGAGGAGCGGCGCGCCGCCGGTCTGGAGCTTGAGCGTGCCGGCATTGACCGTCGTCGCGCCGGTGTAGGTATTCGTCCCGGTGAGCGTCAATGTCGCCGCGCCGCCTTTCGCGAACGCGCCTGCGCCGCCGATCGCATTGGCGTAGGTCACCGCCCCGGTCGGCGCGAATTCCAGCGTCCCCGCGTTGATCGTCGTCGCGCCGTTGTGCGTCATGTTGCCGGTCAGCGTCAGGGTGCCCGCGCCGCCTTTCGTCAGGTTTCCGCCCCCGCTGAAAATCCCGGACATCGTCTGCGCCGCAGCGTTCGCGATCTCCAGTGTGCCCGCGCCGAGTGTCACGTTCTTTCCGTTATCCGTGATTGCGCCAGAGAGCACCACAGTGCCCGCGCCTGTTTTTAGCACGTCGCTATTGAGGGTCATGGCCGTCGAGATCGTGTGCGTGCCGGAAGTCGCCCCGAGCACCGACACCCCGCCCACGTCCGCCTGGAGCGTCAGCGTATTTCCGCCGGAGACCGTCCACGCATTTGCCCCGGCGAAACGCACATGCCCCACCGTCCGCGAGGCATCGAGATTGATCGCCATCGGTGCGCCCTGCGCGGTGAAGTCCGCATTGGCACCCACGGCATTCGGTGCTGCCACCGACCACGCCGCCGTGGTCCAGACCGCCCCGCTCGTCCAGGTGTTGTTAAAAACCTGCTCCGTCGAGAAGCCGTAAAAGTGCATCGATGCACCCACATGGGCGAAATTCAGCGCCTCGCTCGTTCCACCCGCGGTGAAGGTGTAGCGCAGCAGATTCAGGTCCCCCGTCCCATTGAAGTCCTGATTGAAGGAAGTCGTCGCCCCGCTCGTGGTGGTGATGTTCTGAGTCCGCGGCCCACCCCAAACACGGTTGTAATACGTCAGCGAATACGTCTGGCCCGCCGTCAGTCCCGTCAGAGTGAAAACGCCGGGATTCCCGTTGTAGATGAAATTATCCACCAGCGAGCCGAGCTGGCCGGTGACGTTGTTGGTGGCTCCGCTGCCTACGGTTGAGGGAACACCAGTGATCGTGTATCCAGTCCCGGTCGGATTTCCTCCGGAACTCGCAGCGAAGTTGACGCCGTTGATCGTCAGCGCGCCGCCCTCGATGTTTACGGCATTGAAATAAGTCTTTGTGCTCAGGAGCCCTACATTGGCGTCGTTATTGCCCGCCCCGATGGCGGCGGAGGAGAACACAGCATCCGCAGCGTTCAGGTGAGGGGCAATGAGGAGGGCAAGAGCCAGAAGGCTGATCGGTTTGCTCATGTCAGTATGGTGAGATTGTAAATGATCAAATTGAGGTGGCCCCCGCGCTCCGGCCACCGGAGGGCAAAACTGGGCTATGCAGGCAAGATCGTCACAAGGTCTTTTAGGCCATGGTTGGGTATCTGGCAAGGACGGATGCCGGAACGGCGTTCTTTGAGAGCGGGGAATCGGTGGGGGATCATGCCGCTGCGGATGGTGCGCAGCTCCCTCTCGCCGGCTCTTTGAGCGGCAGGCTGGTGTAGACATCGTGCGGCGTCAGGTTCCCCTGGGCTTCATGCGCCCGCCAGGTGTTGTAGCGCTCAAACCATACCGCGAGCCCGGCCTCCAGTTTGGGCAGGCAGGCATGCTCCCGGATGTAAATCTCCTCGTATTTCACACTCCGCCACAATCTCTCGATAAACACGTTGTCCATACAGCGAACCTTCCCGTCCATGCTGATGTTCACCTTCAGTTCAAGCAGTTTTCCCGTCCACTCAACGGAGGCAAACTGGCTGCCCTGGTCCGTGTTGAAGATGCCGGGCGCATGGCCGCAGCCGTCCAGAGCCCGCTGTAGAGCCCGCAGGCATAGACCGGTGTCCATCGTGTTTGAAACTTCCCAGCCCAGCACCTTGCGCGAGTGCGAGTCCATGACGGCGCAGAGGCAGGCCTTGCCGACCGGCATCGGCACGCAGGTGATTTCCGCGCACCAGACCTGGTCCGAACGCGCAACGGCCAGCTCTCTGAGCAGGTACGGGAATTTTTTGCGCATTGCGCATGAGGACAGAACCATTGCGCCACCAGACCCATCAGACCCATTGCCCCATTCGGACACCCTCACCTGCACAGAAACGTACGACGTTCTGCCTTATTGATCAAGCCTCCCGGGCAAGCCTGCAGCCGCTTCAAGCCCAGCAGCCCAAAAATGGCGGCGTGCCTTGTTCAGACAAAACACGGAGCCCGACGCCGCCGGCAGATTACAATTCGTTCATTTTTTGTGAACAGCCTTGGCAATGTGGCGGTCGGAGCGAAGGGAGAAGCCATGCCGCCTGCCCGCTTGTGGAAATCCATCGCCCAGCTGGGGGCCGTCATTCTCGCCTCCCTGATGGTCCCCGGCGCGGTCTGCCGTTGGACGATGCGGAGCGGGCCCGATGCAGCGGGAACCCCGGTGCAGAAAACGGGACCATCTCAAGGCCGCAGGACCGCCCTGATTGTTCCCGATGCGGAACGCTCCAAGCTTCACCAGCAAAGGCCCGACTGGATCATCATCGGGAATTCGATGGCGAACACACGCCTCGACAACGCCCGCCTGGCAGCCATCAGCGGGCGGCGTCCACGAAAACTTGCCCTCGGCGGTTCACAGTCGGCCATCTGGTTTTTATTGATGAAAGACATCGTAGCCGGGTCCGGGGCAAAGCCGGAATGGGTCACCGTGTTCTTCCGGGAAACGGATCTGACCTGGCCGGAGTTTCGCACCACAGGGGCAAATGTGGAGGTGGCAGCAGCGATGAATGGCACCTCCCAACCCGAATGGAAGGCGGTGATGGAATGGCGCACCAGGGAGGCACGGACGGGATGGAACGGCATTTCCAGCGCTGCCAGCGATGCGCTCGGACAACTGCTCGAAGGCGACAAACTGCGGGCTTGGGCACGCGGCAAGATGCAAAAGACGGCTTTTAATTTTACCGAGTTCGGCGCCAGCGTGCCCTACGGCCTGCGTCGTCTGGAGCTGAACGACACGTTCTCGCCCGCCCGCCTCCGTCACGACCTCGGCACCGACATGGCTGCCGCAGGCGGGGCGGATGCCTCCTGGGCGCTGGGGGACGTCGGAGAATATGACGTGGGGCCAACGCATTTCGATCCCTCGCCCGCCGCCTCCTTCCTGCCGCACATGCTGGCCCTGGCGGAGCAGCACGGCTTCAAGCTCCACTTCCACCGTGTGCGCCGCCGCGCGCAAGCGGACCGGCAGACACCCGACAGCGCGCTCATGGCGTCCTACATGCAGGACTTGCGCTCCTGGCTGGAAAGCCGGCACTGTGTCCTCACGGACGAGTACCGGGACGCGTCCATCACGCCGGACCTGTATGCGGATGGTGACCACGTCAGCAGTGAACCCGGACCGCAGCAGCGCTACATGGAAAACTTTTGGCAGCGCGTCCGTCCATTCATCGGAGAGGCAGCCCCCTCCACCAAACCCCGGCGCAAGGCTCAATGATTTTCCAAAGCATCGAGTACCTCTGCTTTCTCAGCCTCCTGCTGGCGGTCTATTTTTGGCTGCCGATAAGGGGGCAAAACCTCCTGCTGCTCGCGGCCAGCTATGTGTTCTACGGCTGGGTGCACCCGTGGTATTTGATCCTCATCGCGATCACCACGGTGTTTGACTGGGGTTGCGCTCTGGGCATGGATGGCAGCTCCACACCCGCGAACCGGAAGCGATTCCTGGTTCTGAGCCTGGGCGTTAATTTTGCGGTCCTCTGCGTCTTCAAATACTTCGGCTTTTTCGTGGAGAACGTCTCGACAGTGCTCACGGCCGTCCACCTGATGCCGGATCCCTGGATCATTCGCATCGCGCTGCCCGCAGGCATTTCGTTCTTCACCTTTCAGAGCGCCTCCTACGCCATTGATGTCTACCGCAGGCAGACGCCCTCCTGCCGCTCCCTGCTGGAGTATGCGACGTTCGTGTCCTTCTTCCCGCAGCTGGTGGCGGGGCCCATCGAGCGCGCCGGGCACATGCTGCCACAGTTCCGCAGCCTGCGCCGTCCCTCTCTCACCAGTATTCGATCCGGCTTCGTTCTGTTTCTGTGGGGCTTGTTTCAAAAAATCGTCATTGCGGACAGCACCGCTGTCCTTGTCGGCAAGGTATTCTCCATCAAGGATCCATCATTTCCTGTTCTCTGGGGCGGAGTGCTGGCATTCGGCGTGCAGATCTACGCGGACTTCAGCGGCTACACCGCGATGGCGCGAGGCTCAGCACGCCTCATTGGCATCGAGCTGTGCCAGAACTTCAATCATCCCGGCCTCGCGCAGTCGCCGGGCGATTTCTGGCGGCGCTGGCACATCAGTCTGTCCACCTGGTTTCGCGATTACGTATTCATCCCTCTGGGGGGCTCGCGCTCAACCTCGGCACGTGTCGCGCGAAATCTCGTCATCACCTTCCTCCTTTCCGGGCTGTGGCACGGAGCGAGCTGGAACTTCGTCCTCTGGGGCTGCTTCCACGGCATCGTCGTGGCCGCCTGGCCGCACCTCGCGCGGCACCTACCATGGCTGGACAAATCGGGTGGACGCGCCGGCGTCGTTCTTCGTGTCGCGCTGACCTTTGCCATCGTCCACATCGGGTGGCTCATGTTCCGCGAGCAGAGCACCGTCATGCTGCTGCATGATCTCACGCTGAACCCGCTGGCAGCCACCGCCTCCGACTGGCGCGTGGGCGGCAGCATCGCCGTGGAGTCCCTGTTTTACGGTCTTCCCCTGCTGGTCATCTTCCCTGTGATCGAACGCCTAGGAGCCCTGCCCGGCAGCGAAGATGCGAGGATGGAGACGTGGAAATGGACATTCTTTCAGGCCGCCGGCGCCGCGCTCATCGTGCTCGGGCTCGTCGCCTTGCGCTGCCCCGTCAGCAGCGATTTCATCTACTTTCAGTTTTAAGTCGTGCCAATCCGGCCCTACTTCGCTGCAGCCTGTTTCCCGAGCCAGACGTAGTCCAGACCGGTCATGTATGACTTCACCGCCTCCGGATTTGCCCCGGTGATTTCGATGACGAGCTTGTGGCCGCCCGCCGTCAGATCGTGCGGGCCCAGCTCGTACTCACGGCAGGTCACGTCCCGGGAAAAGAGGTCGATGGGGAGCCCAAGCTTCGCCCCGTCCAGCCAGAGCTGCACGATGGCGTAGTCCGGAGCACTCGTCAGGCACGCGGTGATCTGGTAGCTGCCCGCCTCCGCTACAGGCAGAGTGAGAGCCATGCGGTCGCCCGGACCTCCGCCCGTCCACCACAGCTGGCTCGCTCCGCTCCAGGTGCCGGCTTTAAACCCGCCCATCGCCTGGGGAGTCGCCGCGCCTTTTTTCACCACGGCCTTCATGTCCTCCCCCTCCAGAGCGCCCGAAACGCGCGTGACGACCGCCCCTTCCCCCGGCAGCGGCACCGGCCCCGGGCTGGCGAGGTAGGAAACCAGGTCGCGCACTTGCGTGTCCGCCAGCGCGGTGAAAAGGCCCTGCGGCATCATGGAAATGCCGGGCAGGTCATGCTTCTGGACGTCCGACTTCGCCACGACCTCCTGCGTGGTCAGCGTCTGCATGGTGAAGGCGCTGCCGGTTTCCTGAAGGATCATGCCGCTCACGACGCGGCCATCTTTGAGCGCGAGCATGTGCAGCTCGTAGTCTTTCCCGATGAGGGCGTTCGGGTTCGTCACATTCTCCAGCACGTAGTCGAGCTGGCCCCGGTTCGAGCCCGTCAGGTCCGGCGCGATCCGGCCCCCCTCTCCGAAGAGGGTGTGGCACGTTCCGCAGATCTGGCGAAACAGCACGCGTCCTTCGGATGGGCTGGCTTTCTTTAAAAACGCAGGCGTCAGCAGCCCCTTCAGCTTCGCCATTTCAGCCGGGGCGGTGGCCGCAGCGTCGCCTATTTTTCCCCACACCCTGGACAGCTGCGCGGTCAGCGCCTCGTCCTTCAGGTCGACAATCTGCCGCGCCACGAAGCTGGGCACATCCGCCCTCGGGATTTTCCCCGCACCCACCGCCTCCAGCAGGCCCGCGGCCGCCTCCTTTCTGGCTGCCAGTGCGGTGATGGCTGCCTGCTTTTCCGAGAGCGTAAACGTGCCGTAGGCGGCCAGGATCGCTCCGGTCAGCGCCGGGGGCGGGCCGCCCGCCACGCCCGGCAGTGCCCGCAGCGCCGCCAGCCGCAGGGCGCCATCCTGCAGGAGCGGAGCCAGCACCTCCGCCAGTCCCGCATCCCGCCCCTGAACGAGCGTCTGGAGCGCGAGCAGCCGCCGCTCCGTCGGCAGCGCCGCATCCCGCACCTGCTCCTGCAGCCGGGGGAAGGCCCTCTGGTCGCCGAAGGCCACCGCCAGGCTCAGCCGCAAGTCCCGCAGCTTCTCCGCGCTCTCCCGGGCGTCGGCCCGGCGCGCGATGACGTCGTCCACATTTTTCCACGCGGCTTCCCAGGCCGGCGGTGCCGCGACGCCCACTTTTCCGCGCAGCCCTTCGGCTGCGGCCGCCATCAGCGTCGCCAGCCCGGCACCGGTTTTTTCCTTCGCCATCGCCGCCACCAAATGCCCCGCCCCACCGTCCGCCTCGGCCAGCCGCCGGGCGATGTGCTGCGACACCAGAGGAATCCGGGACCGCTCACCCAGCGCCAGCGCACGCGCGGGATCCGCAGGCACCAGCGGCTCGATGCCGTACCAGTACATCTGCGGCAAATTATGATCCCCCGCATCCTCCGCGTGCTCTAAGAGCTCCCCGGCAATCTCCCACCGGGCCTCGACCGGCAGCCGCTGAAGCGCACTGGCCAGATCCAGCCGCACCACCGGGCTGGGGTCCGTCCTCGCCATTTCCACGAACCTCGCCAGCACCGCAGCGCCCGCCACTTTCCGCTCTGCGAGAAACCGCACCGCCCAAGCGCGCACCGCCACCGGCAGGGCAGCCCGCGTCTGCGCCAGGAGCGCCGCCTCGCTGTCAAGGCCCCGTGCGTGAAGGTCCCAAAGCCCGCGCAAGGTATTCCCTTCGGTCCGCGCCCCCGCCTGCGGTGTTTGCCCGGCACGCTCCTGCAACTGCCTGCGCACCTGGCGGTCCATCCAGCCGTTCTTCTCACGCGGCAGCCCCAGCAGTTCCGCTTCGGTCATTTTCGCCAGGTCCCCCTTCCACGGTTTCCACCCGGACTCGTATTTCACCCGGTAGATCCGCCCGTTGCTCCGGTCCCACACCTCCGGCTTCGGCAGGTGGCACTTTTGCGCATCATACCAGTCGATGAAATACACCGCACCATCCGGCCCCACCTTGAGCGAAACGCCGGAGAACCACGCGTCATTCATTTTCAGAAAATCCGGCGAATGCTGCGCCACCCAGCCAGAGCCTTCTGGCACCAGCTTTTCCTCGTTGATGCGGCGCCCGTGAATATTGAACATGAGCGGCCGGCCCCGGTGCTCCGCCGGGAAGTTGTCGCCATTGTAAATGCACAACCCGCAGTGCGCATGGCCACCGCCGGCCTCGTCGGACTTGCCATTGCCCGCGTGCGGCGTGGCCCCGATGTAGTGCAGGTGGTCGGCGATCGTCTCGATGTTCGTGTAGACGTACGGACTGAAGTGCCCGAGCGGATTACTCTGCCTCAGGTAGTAGGCCCCGGGGATGATGTGCCAGAAGTGCTGGATCACGCACGCCTCGGAGAAAAAATTTCCGAACTCGTCATAGTCCATGCCCCACGAGTTCGACGTGCCGTGGGCAAAAATCTCGAACTCCTTCCGCACCGGATGCCAGCGCCAGTACGCCGCATTCAGTTTCGTTCTGGGCGGGACAGGGTCTCCGGATTTCACCGCGCAGACGCGCACCTCGGAATGGGTGAAAACTCCGTGGCAACCGTACAGCCAGCCGTCCGGCCCCCAGATGAAACTGTTCAGCGTCTCATGCGTGTCCTGGTAGCCCCAGCCATCGCACAGGATGACGGGGTCCCCCGCCGGCTTGTCCCCGCCTGCCGCCAGCGGGATGTGCAGCAGATACGGAGCCGCGCCCAAATAGACGCCGCCAAATCCCACCTCGATTCCGCTCACGAGGTTCAAACCCTCGATGAAAACCTTCCTCGTTTCGAAAGATCCGTCACCGTCAGCATCCTCAAAAATCACGATTCGGTCCTCCCCACCAAAGAGGTCCGCCCGCTGTGCCGCCGTCGGCACGGAGAGATCTCCGTCCCCGTCGGCCCGCTTCGGAGGCGGTGGGCCTTTCCGGCTCGGGTACGTCCGCCCCTCGACGACCCACAACCTGCCCCGGGCGTCCCAGCAGAACGCCACCGGCTGCGCGACGTCAGGCTCGCTGGCGATCACCTCCAGCTTGAAGCCAGGGGGCACAGTGGCCTGGGCCGCCGCCTCAGCGGCAGTGACGCCATCTTTGGCCGGAGCCAGGACGGGAAAGAGGCAGGCAATCGCCAGAAAAATCGGGTTCGGGGTTTTCATGCCCCCGAGACTCGCAAAAAATCCAGCGGCAGGCAATCAGGCACTTCCCCTGGCCCGCGATGCCGTGAAAACACCCGCCGGGCCAGCTCCGGCTCCGCGCAGACAAACCGCCTCAGTTTCCGCCCTGAACGACTTTTCCTCCGGCTTCAGTCCACGCCGAAATGCCGCCATCGAGATGGTATACCTTGCTGAATTTCAGCTTCTCAAACGTCTCCTTAGCCTTCGATGAACGCGTTCCGTGAGCACAATGAATGAGATACGGCTTTGTTTTGTCCAGCGCCGCAACTTCTTTGGCAAAATCCGCAGACTTGAAATCGATGTTGAGCGCCCCTTCGACATGGTTTGTCGCATATTCCGCCGGGGTGCGCACATCAATGACCGTGATTGCTTTGTCAGCCTTCACCAGCGAGATGGCCGCCTTGGCGTCGACATTTTTGATCGCGGCAGCAGCCGCAACGGGTGCAGGAGCGGGTGCCGCCGGTTTTTCCTCGGCGCAAAGAGGAGAAAAAGCGAGGCACAGGAGGAGAAGCATTGAGGTTTTCATCCTTCCAAGCTAACCCACCCCGGCCCGCCGGCAACCTCCTCGAACGAAAAAACCCGCCACGCTGGGCGCATGGCGGGTTTTTCGAAGATTGAAAGTGAATCAAAACCTTGAGCGCGGAATGACGACTCGGTCACCCGGTTCGACCTTCGGGTCCTTGCCAGTGCTGGTAGTGTTGCGCATGTCATGCACAGTAGTCTGCCCATTGCGAACGAGCTTCACTTCACTCATTTTTGCGAAGTCCGAGGGACCGCCAGCCCGGGAAATGACCTCGGACAACGTCATGTTCGGGCGGAAAGGAACATCCCCTGAAATCTTCACCTCCCCCTGTACGCTAATGACTCGATTGTCGACTTGCGCACCGCTGGGGTTGATCGTGATGGTCGGGTTGCTGTAGATTTTGGCGTTCTTGTACGCGGTCTCAATCTGCAGGCTCAGCTCCGACGGAGTGCGTCCGACGGCCTTGATGGCAATATTGCCAAGGTAGGGCAGCCGCACGGTCCCGTCGTTGGCGACG
>JANOAS010000237.1:0-2403 GCA_031411255.1 bacterium | reverse complement strand
TCAAC
Organism: bacterium; assembly: GCA_031411255.1. Lineage (GTDB taxonomy): Bacteria > Verrucomicrobiota > Verrucomicrobiia > Verrucomicrobiales > V1-33 > JANOAS01. The sequence continues at coordinate 2,398 of JANOAS010000237.1, read as the reverse complement.
AGCGTGGTTCAACAGCTCAAAGCGGCGGCCAGGGGGTTCCGCTCCTTCGCCAGCTATCGAGCCAGGATTCTCTTCTACTGCGGCGGGCTTGAACTCAAACCCTCCACAAAATCCCACGGAATTGGTTGAAGAGCCGCAAAAAAGGTAGGGCCGCTTGGTCCTCCAAGCGCCGCCACGCACCAAGCCGCGCGCCCCAACCGCCCCCAGTCCTCCTTTCGCCCACCTCCTTCCCGGAAGCGCCGGCGCTCCCGGGGCTTTTTCCGCAGTCGAGCACGCCGCCTCCATCAGAGATCCCGAGCCCGGCCCCCGCCCTAAGAGATTTCCTTACCTGATACGAAAAGGCGTGACCCGGCACCACTCCGGCTGCTATGACCTCCCCAGCCTGCCCTTCTCCCGCAGGCTTTGGCGCGTCTCCCATTCAACCAACCAGCCCATCCAGTCCACCCAGCCCGACCCTGCCGCCGCCCTCCACCGGCTGCGTTTCCTGCATTTTTCCCGAAATGCTGCGAAACAAATCTCCATTTTTTGCGAAATGAGGGAGTGACGGCACTCCCCGCCCGGCCCGGCACTGAGCTTCCCCCCCGGGGCTCCGCCAGGGCCGGGGGAGAGGGCCCGCCTTCGGAAAAAATGCATCTTCTTTGCCCGGCTGGCCTCGTAGCGGGGCACGTACCTTTCAAAGCCTCTTCAGTCCCACCTCAGTCCCACATCCCATGAAAAGACCACTCGTCCTCGCCCTGCTCACGCTGGGCCTGCTCGCCCCGGCCCTCCGCGCCATCACCATCACGGAGGGAGGCACAGACTTCCCGCAGTTCAACAATGCGGCGAACATCGGCAGCTTCACCTACACGCTGGATACGGGAAACAACACCATCTCCGGCACTGCCACCAGCTTCTCGGACCAGCAGGACAACTTCCGTGTCGTCGTGCCGGCGGGGAAACGCATCTCGCAGGTGACGAAGACGAACACCGCCGCGCAGCCGGTCAGTGTGGGGTGTGATTTTAATCTGGAAACCCTGACCGGCCAGGGCACGGCCACGTTTCCGGGGATCCCGGCCAATGGCGGCACGCCCTACCCGCTGGGTGCCGGAACGTATTCCGCCCGGGCCTATGCGGATGCGTTCTCCAATGCATGGTCCTTCACCATCACCGTCGTGGATGCCCCGGAGCTGGCGGCCTACTGGGATTTCGATGCGCCTCCCGTGAATGGCGTGCTGGCGGACAAGCGCGCTGGTCTGCCGGCGAAGGTGCTGGGCGGGGCGTTCGTCGGCGCGAGCGGCACGGGGAAATCCGGAGTGGCCAATGACCGCTCGGTGCATTTTGGCTTCGCACAGCAGCGGCTGAATGTTTCCGGCACCTCGGAGGCCGCCTACCTGACCAGCCTGGCGGCTCAGGATAAAATGAGCGTCGTTTACTGGGTGAAGCAAAATCAGCGAAACGCCACGCCTTTCCGCTTCGAGGCCCCTGTCATGCTGCCGTCGGACACGCGGAACTTTGCCGCCCACGCTCCGTGGAGCGACAACAGTGTATATTTCGACACTGCAGGCTGCTGTGATTCCACCCGGCGCCTGAATGTAGCGACCACCGGCGTGACGTGGACGGACTGGCACCACTTTGCCTTCGTTAAAGACGGGACTGACAAGCGCATCTACCGCGACGGCAGCCTCCTAGCCTCCGGCACTGGCGCTGCGACCATCGCCCGGGCCATGACGGAGCTGTTCATCGGCAATTCCTCAAGTCTGGCGGAAGCCGTGGACGGCGACATCGATGACTTCGCCGTCTATACCGGGGCGCTCGGTGCGCAGGACGTGGCCCAGCTCCAGTCGCAGCTCCCCTCTGCAGTCACCGCCACCCCGCCGGACTCGGACGGCGACGGCCTCCCGGACAAATGGGAACTCCGCTACGCCGCGAACCTCGCTACTTTCAGCAATCCCGCTGCGGATGCCGACAGCGACGGTCTCTCCAATGCCGCGGAACTCGCCTACGGCACCAACCCCACCGTGGCGAATACGATGGTCGTCACCACCACCGCGCTCACCGGCGCAGGCTCGCTGCCGCAGCTTCTCACCGACGCCGCGGCGGCTCCGGGGCCGAATGTGATCACGTTTTCCCCCACCGTTTTCACCGGGGTGACCTCAACGACGAATACGATCACGCTCACTGCGGAACTCACGGTCGACGATGCGGACGGCGTGGCCATTGATGCCTCGGGCATCGCTGCGGGCGTGACCATCGACGGCGGTGCGGGGACGAACCGCATCTTCAGCATCGGTGCGGCAGGAAATCTCACACTCAACAAACTCACGCTCACCGGTGGCAATGGCAGCGGCAGTTCCGGCGGCGCGATTTCCAACCTGGGCATGCTCACGGTGGAGGACTGCGCGTTCACCGGGAACCAGGC
>JANOAS010000236.1:0-14989 GCA_031411255.1 bacterium | reverse complement strand
TCAACAGCGTGGTTCAACAGCTCAAAGCGGCGGCCAGGGGGTTCCGCTCCTTCGCCAGCTATCGAGCCAGGATTCTCTTCTACTGCGGCGGGCTTGAACTCAAACCCTCCACAAAATCCCACGGAATTGGTTGAAGAGCCTCCGGCAATGCTACAATCAAAACGATTGGGCTTGTATTGATCGACGGGTCAAATGGATCAGCAACCGGATTTCTAGTAAACATTGGCAGCAAGCAATTTCTCTACACAGCCGTCCACGTTCTGTCCGGCTTGGATAAACCGGTATTTAAAACGCCAGATTCTTCTGTTTTATCTATCACCTCGCAATCCACGGTGGAGATATCGAATGATCCAAATATTCCCGACGTTGCAAGAATTCTCATAGACGACGATAAAAAACTTCCCACTGAATTTAAGTTGGCCCCACCGCCAGCCTTGGGAACACCTATCGAGTCACCGGGAAACAGCTCCGGGCAAGGTGTGATAGCGGCCACTGAAGGCAAAATCGCAGGAATCGGACCAAGCGAAATTGAGATATCAAACGAGGTCGTACCGGGCAACAGTGGAGGCCCCGTCCTGGTCGCAGGTACCGGCGACGTAATAGGAGTTGTCACACGGGCAAGCAGGGAAGCAAAGAATGACATCTGGGTGAAAAACACGCGATTCTCCGAAGTTCGCCGCTTTGCAGCCATCCCAATCAAAATCGAGAATTGGTCCCAAATGCCTCTGGAAGGACCTCGTAATCAATCCAAGCGGCTGGAAAACTTCAGGCAAGACACTCGACTTTTGGATGCCGTAAATTTTTTAACCTTTGCAGGGGACGGTGTTGAGCCGCCTGAAGAATCAGGGGAATTCTACACTACTCGCGAAGTTTTAGCAGATGGAGCAACCCGCCCTGTGGGCCAAACGATTATCTCAGCAATCGCCGAAGTGAACCGCCATCTAAAGAAGGGAACAGGCTCATTCAAAGCAGAGAGTTCCATGAAACTTGCTTACACCCGCTTTTTCACCTCAGTGCGTCAAGTCTGCAACACTGGCGTCGCCGCAATTCGACCGGACGATTTTGTCCGCTATTTACGTCCAACGGTAACGGAAGAATTAAATATTCGAAAATCCGTCGTTGCCGACATTGTGGCACTGGAGCCTCAAATTGAGCGTTTTGATTTTGTAAGAAAAATTAAACTCAAATAACAGAATTCAATAAATCTCGTTTCGCGCCATTTACCACGCTTGAGCGGTAAGCTTGATTAGCACGGCGTCAGCGCCCGCCATTAACCCAGACTTCGTCAGCACCGTCGCGTGCGTGACACCGCTTAAATTATCGTACTCGCCAGGTATATTATGCTCCAGCATTTCTCCCGGAAGGACCATGAAATTTACGGCAGTTACGCACCTTATGCGCCATTTTCTCCTGATTCATGCACGGTCCGTGAAATGCCTTACGCGCGACTGTCTATCGCCCTTGCCTGTCAACGCCTGCTTTTTGGTTCAGCATGCGCTGCTACCCGAAAGCAACTTCGGGTGGGGCATTGAAACTGGAGTCATTTGACACAGTATTTCATTCACGCCACCTTCACCACATGGTTATTGCTCGACCCCAATGCCACTCGTATTGCCCTTGGTCCTCGCTCTCGGAGCCTTGGGCTCCCCGGTGTGCCGGGCCGTGGAAGAACTGCCCACGCTCCAGGTCGTCACGCCAGCCGGGCTGAAGGTGCTCAAAAAGGTGAAAATCCTGGAGGCCAAGCCCGACGGCCTGCGCCTGAGCCACGAGGACGGCGCGGGCACCATCCCGTACAACCAGCTGCCCGCCGACCTCCGGAAAAAATACGAACCCGCCACGCCCGACATGCCCGCCGCTCCAGCCAAGGCAGACCCCGCAAAAAAGGAACCCGCCCCCGCAGCGGAGGAGGATGACACTTTTACCCTGAAGCCGACGGATGGACCACAGGACGCAAAGGAGGCTGCACCAAAAACCCGGGGCGTCGTCCTCATCGAGGGGGAGGGCGGCTCGGCCACCGGCTTCGTCGTTCAGGTGGGAGAAACCCAGTACATCTACACCGCCGTCCACGTCCTCACCGGCATCGACAAGCCAGTCTTCAGAACGCCGCAGGGCCAGGTGTTGCCCGTAAATTCGCAATCCAGCCTGGAAATCTCCGAGGACCCGGAGATTCCAGATGTGGCGCGCATCCGGCTTCCGAAAGCGGGCGAAGTCCCCACAGACTACACCCTGGCGAAGGACGTGCCAGCCCTCCGGGCCGCCATCCAGTCTCCTGGCAACAGCGCTGGGGAAGGCGTCATGACCCTCGAGTCGGGCGAAGTCGCCGGGGTTGGGCCGGGCGAAATCGAGATCTCCAATAACGTGGTCCCCGGCAACAGCGGCGGGCCCATCGTGCTCGAAGGCACCGGTACCGTGGTGGGCCTCGTCACCCGTGCCAGCAAGGAAAAGATGGGCACCCTCTGGACAAAGGACACCCGCTTTTCCGAAGTGCGCCGCTTTGCCGCCATCCCGTCCAAGGTCACCCGCTGGTCCCCCATGCCTCTGGAGGTGCCGCGAAATCAGGTGAAACGGCTCGAAACCTTCCGCGCCGACAGCCGTGCCGTCGCCTCCGTTTTGTTCCTCACTTGCGCGCCGGACGGCATTTCCCCCACCCTGCACACAGAGGGTGACTTCAACGTGAAAAAGGTCCTCGAAGCCGCCTCCGCCCGCCCCGTCGGCCAGTCCATCAGCGCCGCCATCGCCGAGGTGAACCGCCGCCTGCTCAAGGACACCGGCTCCCGAAAGGCCGAGAGCACCATGAAGACCGCCTACGCCGCCTTCTTCACCTCCATCCGGCAGGTGTGCAATACTGGGATGACCTCAGTCAACCCAGACGACTACATACGCATCCTCCGCCCCTACGCCGCCCACGAGGGCAAGCTCCGCAAGGCCGTCGTCGCCGACATCGTCGCCCCGGAGCCAAAGGTCGTCTCCTTCGACTTCATCCGGAGATAGTGCCCCGGGCCGTCCGGCTTCGAAAAAGCATTCCAGCGCAGCCCGCCATGCAGGCACTTGGAGCGTGCCAGCCCGGAGCAGCGATGTGCCTGCTGCAAGCCGCCGCCTCCTACGCCAGCACGATTGCCCCCGCCCATTTTCTCCTTGATTCGCGTCATTCGCATTCGTTTGGAGCAGCCGCAGCGGAAATGCGGGATGCGGAGAATGCCAAGAGTGCAGCAAAGGCTTCAGCCGATTCGCTGCACCTTGTATGCAGCGAGGGGCACCGAGGCATGGTGCGCGTGGCTCGGTGGCTCGACAGGGCACGAAGCTCGGGGCACGCGGCTGGCAGCGAGCTGCCTCGCCAAAAGCGGCAACCAGTTGCCGCAGTCCACGGCGGCTGCGCCGCGACCCGGCATTGTCCCTGCAAGGTGGCTTTGGAAAGCCGCGCTGCGTGGTCGCCGCGCCCGACGCCAGCACGATTGCCCCCGCCCATTTTCCTCCTTGATTCGCGTCCATTCGCGGTTGGTCTTTTCCGTGCCCCGTGCGCCGCGTTACGAGCTTGGGGCGCGGCTAGACTTGCAAAGTCTCGTTCCTTGGGCCGCTGCCCCATTTTTCCCCTCCTCTATTCGCTTCTATTCGCGTTGATTCGCGGTTGGCCGCCCCCTCGTTCTCCGCGTCGGCGCATTCAGAAACCCGCATGCGAACCTCACCCGAGAAAGTCTGTAAACGAAGCGACCGTGCTCTTGTCGAAGCACGCGATCAGTTCCGTCACCAGGGACACGGCGCCGAGGTAGTCATTGATGTCGATCACCGACTGGTGGCTGTGAATGTACCGCGCCGGCACGCCCAGCACGACACACGGCACGCCCAGTCCGGAGAGGTGGATTGATTTCGCATCCGTCCCGCCCGAGCGGCGCACCGCCACCTGGTGCGGGATGCCCTTGGCCGTGGCGACCTCGATCACGAAATCCACCAGACGCCGGCTCATGAGCGCCGTCGGGTCCATCACGCGGATCTGCACGCCTTTTCCCAGCGCGCCCTGCACCGCTCCGGATGGCGAGCCCGGCGTGTCATCAGCCGGGGTGCCCTCCAGCAGCAGAGCCACATCCGGTTTCACCAGCGCCGCCGCCGTCTGCGCCCCGCGGCAGCCCACCTCCTCCTGCACCGTACCGACCGTGGCCAGCGTGCAGTGGATTTCCCGGTCCTTCATCATTTGCGTGGCCTGGATGATCACCCCCATGCCCGCCCGGTTGTCAAAAGCCTTCGCCATCAGGTGATCCGGATTCGCCATCGGCGTCAGCGTCGTGTCCGGCACCAGCGGATCCCCCAGCCGGATGCCAAACTCCTCCACCGCCTCCTGCTGGGAGCGCGCCCCCACGTCCACGAAGAGCTGCTCGATCGGCAGCACCTTGTTGCGCTCGGCATCACTCAGAAAATGCGGAGGCGTGGCCGAGATGACTCCCGGGATTTCCCGCCCGCTGCGCGTCAGCACCCGCACCCGCTGCGCCAGCAGATTGTGCGTCCACCAGCCGCCCAGCGGCACGATCTGGAGAAAGCCCGCGCTGGTCACGTTCTGCACCATGAAGCCCACCTCGTCCATGTGCGCCGTCAGCATCACCACCGGCCCCGGCTCCTTCCGCAGGCAGGAGATGGACCCCAGCCGGTCGCAGGCAAACTCCCCGCACCCCTCCAGTTCACGGCGGAAAATCTCCCGCACGGCATCCTCGTGGCCGGGGGCACCGTGGGCTTCAGTCAGGGCGGGCAAAAGGGCTAGGGCGGAGTCACGCATGGTTCTCGATCTAACGAGAATCCCGGCCCGCCTGCAAGAGAGAAAGCACGCTTCATTCACACCCGCGCCCAGGTTTCCCGGCGGCTGCCCCCCTCCCGCGCTCCAGCCTGAAAAGAACCGCACCGCCATCCGTCGGAGGCGCGGCCCCGGATCACACCCAACTCTCAAACCCGCACCATCAAAACCCATGATCCGCCTTCTGAAAGCCACCCTCTGCCTGCTCCTCTGCGCCGCCCCGCTGCTTGGCGGGCACCTGCCCGACATCCCCTCCTCGGCTGCCGTCCTGTCCCTGGTTGATGTGAAAGAATACTGGGTCTACATCGCCCTCAGCGCCCCGCTCACGCCCGAGGCCAGTTCATTCCACACGGAGCAGAATGCCGCACGCGCCCAGTCCATCGCCGCCCGCCAGAGACTCATCGAGCGGGTGCGCTGTGGTGCCCTCGACACCGAGGCCCGGCTGGTCCAGCTCCAGCACAACGCCGCCGCCTGGGAGACCCGGGGAAACCCCACCGAAGCCGCCCGCGTCGAGGCCCAGCGCCGCAAACTCGTCGAGCACCTCGCCCGCCTCGAAACCCTCGAAGCCCAGCGCGCCGCCGCCGTGGCCCAGCAGCAGTCCGCTGATAGCCTCAAGCGCCTCGAATGCCAGATCGCCACCCTCCGGGCGGGGTGCCGGTGATCCGGGGAAGCAAGCTTTGCTCGTCTGCACCCGGCCAAAGCCGGTCGCCACAGCACAGGCATGATCACCACTCTTCCTTCCGAAATACCCCGTCAACTCACGCCGCTCCCTCAGCCCCGCGGCTGGCGATCTCGATCAAGTGTCGCAGCTCATCCGCCGCGTCCGCCGGGTCGGGCACCGTGGCCGCGATCTCCGCGCGGATCAGTTCGCGGAACCTCGCACGCAGCCGGTGGATGGCCACCTTCACCGCCGTCTCACTCAGGCCCAGCTGTTGCGCCGCCTCCGCCTGCGGGCGGTCCGCGCCGCCGTCCAGCCACGGCCTGAGCGTGGAAAAAAGGGCCGCTCTCTCCTGCTTTTCCGCATGCTCGGCCTCCAGCGCGGTCAGCGCCCGCTGGATGAGCGTGAAGGCCCACTCCCGGTCGTAGGCCAGCTCCGGGGCGGACTCCAGCGCGGCGGGTTCGGCAAATCCGGGCGAGGTGTCCGTCCCCGCCTCCAGCGCCACGTGCTCCACCCCGCCCCCGCGTTTCTCCGCCGCCGCCGCCGCCCGGTGCCGGGACAGGAAGTGCTTCAGCGCGCCCAACAGGTAGCTGCGGAACCTCCCCCGCCCCGGCTCCGGCGCGCCCACGCCAGCGGCCAGGACTTCGGCGAAAAACTCGTGCGCCATCTCCCGCGCCGCGTCCTCGTTTCGCCCCTCCCGCCGGAGAAATCCGACCACCGGAGCGTAGTAGGCCGCGCACAGGTCGGACAACGCCGCCCGGGCCTCTTCACCCACGCCCCGCGCCCGCAGGACGAGCGTCCAGCGGGTCGGGTGAAACTCGGAGTCAGCGGGCGGCATCTTCTAGAAATGGCTCTCCGGCACCCTGATGACATCACCCGGCTGCACCAGCGGGTTTTCAGCCATGTCGGTCGAATTGGCCTTATAGGTCCCTTCGGCTCCGTCCTTGTGGAGCACTCTCACACGTCCCTCATTCGCGATCCGGGTGAACCCGCCCGCCATGCCGACGGCCTGAATCAGCCGCGTGGGTCCGTCTTTGGGAAGCAGGAACCTGCCTGGCCGATTCACCTCGCCCGTGACAGTAAAGCTGCCGGGTTCCAGCTCCGCAGCAGGCACGGCGGAGGCGTCCGACGTCTTCGGAGTCATCCCGACCTGCGTGAAGCGCACCTTCCCCCCCCTCGGATTTTCGCGGCTGTCCCCGATTTCCAGGATGCCTTGTCTCCCACTCAGATCGCTGGAAGTGACCGCAAAGAACGCCGTCCTGCCCGGCTCCGTCAGGCAGTCGCTCACCTCATCCTGCTTGAGGAAGGTGCGTGACCGCATGATGTCAGCGATGCCAGGTCTGTTCTGACCGGAGAGGATCTGCTTCGCCGTCGTTTCGGGGATCGACACCACCCACAGTCCAAATGTCCGCAGGCCGAGTTTCACTACCTTGTCGCCAGAGAGCGTCACCCGCGCCACCGCATCGATAGCGTGGTCGCGCATCCACCCTGCGAACGCTTTGGTGGTCTTTCGCGGATCATCGTACTCCACCATTGGTTTGAGTTCCGCCGGCAGGGCCGAAACCGACCCTGTTTCGAATGACACGAGGCTGTTCGTGAGATCCAGCCTCGGGTCATTCATCTGGTACTCAAATTCCAAACGATCCTGCGGCAAACTGGACTTGGCCAGGCCTGCGGGGGCACCGGCGAGGGCAACTGACGTCGAGGACTCAGTCGCGCCTCCTGCCGGGGGGGCCACCGGAGCCGCAGCCGCCTCAGCCGCCCCCTTTTTCAGTGGCGTGAATGGCCCGGTCGTCCGCCTGCTGTCCGTCACATAATTCAGGTCGTCCAGCCGCCAGCCACCATCCTCTTCGACGGCGTAGGTCATCCCGGATGCGACCTGGGTGCCCAGCCGGGTCATAAAAGTAATTTGCGGCTCCGCCCTCCCGGCGGTCGGGCTGGTTTTCCCCTTCGTCACCAGCACACGTGAATCGCTGTGACGGCGCATGAATTCCTCCCACTCATTTTCCTTGTCCAGCACCGCCACCAGAGCCTTCGACATGCCGCGCCTCACCACGTCCAGCTGTCCATGGCAAGCCGCATCGTACACCGAGGCCACCGCCTTTTCCGGAGTGCTGAAATCCGGCGGCGGAAGTTCGGAGGCCGTCAATGGACCCAGCGGCGGCCCCGTGACGAGCCGCGGCAGTCCGTCCTTCTCCGGCCACACCGGCAGAACAGCCAGAATGGCGGTCAGGACCACTCCGCCCAGGGCGAACCAGACGACCCTTCTGCCACCCGCCAGCGCTGCCAGCAGGGCGGCAAAGGTGGCCAGCCCGCACGCCAGCGTCCAGTTCTCCTTGTCCCGGTCCCAGCCCATCAGAGGAGAAACCGTCTGGTTTGCCCCCTTCAGCACCTCAGCAGGCAGCAGATCACAAAACCGCTCAAGGCACGAGGACACATGCGAGTAACTCCTGGCGAAACTGCCGCCATTCACCGGCAGGTCCCGTCCGGACTGGGTCATCACCGTCACGTTCACGGTGTCCGGCTCTATCACCGCCAGCTCATAATCGTCAGCATGTTCGCCAGCCGCCCTGCGCAGCAGCTTCATCAGTTCAGGTTTCTGCAGCTTGCAGTCCTGCAGTTTGACTTCTCCCTGCGCCCGATGCCAGGCAAAAGGCCAGTGCCCGTCGCTCATTTTAGCCACCACCAGGCCCGCCAGCAGAGAGACCCCGGAGACCACGAGCGCCGCGCTGCCCAGCCGCTGCCAGAGCGGGGAAAACGCCGGGCGGGGACGAACCAGCCACAGCAAAACCCCGAAAATGCACAGCTCGCAGAGAAAGACCAGTCCCGCAGTGCCAACGACCATGCCTTTTCCCGAGGGAGTCGTCTCGAAGGCATAGGCCACCCCGCCGCACGCCGCACCCGCCAGCAGCGGCCCCAGGCTCAGCCCGATCAAAACCCAGCGCCCCGTCACCGGCATCCAACCGCGCTTCATTTCATACAGCGCCCACAGCGCCCCGATCAGCCCCAGTACGAAGGCCACCACTCCGATTCCCAGAATGACCGCCCCGCCAGTTGCCGCAGTGCGCATCATCTCCATGATCGCCGCCCCCACCCCGCCCAGCACCGCCCCGCCCAGGAGCAGCCCCACCGACCACAGGACCAGCCGCGGCAACCGGGTCAGCGGAGAACCACCGCCCGCAGGCGCAGGGGCAGGCTCCGCCCTTTCCCTCTGCGCCCGCATCACGTCCGTCTTCACCTCCCCCGCACTCTGCTGCCTCAGCGCCCGCTCCTTTTCCAGCGTCTGGAGCACGATCTCGTCGATCCGCGCACTCACCGCCGCCCGCTGGCTCGGGTTCGGGAAGCGGCCCAGCGGCAGCTCCCCCGTCAGCATCTCATAAATCACCACGCCCAGGCTGTAGATGTCCGCCCGGTGGTCCACCTCGTGCGGTTTTTCATGCTGCTCCGGCGCCATGTACGCCGCACTGCCCAGCGCCGCCCCCGTGGCCGTGAGGGTGAAATCCCGCGCCGGGTCCCCCACCAGCCGCGCGATGCCAAAGTCCACGATCTTCACCCCGCCGCGCGTGTCGATCAGGATGTTCTCCGGCTTGATGTCCCGGTGCCACACCCCCTGCGCGTGCGCGGCCTCCAGCGCATCGCACAGGCCCGGCACCACCGCCAGCGCCTGCTGCGGCGTGAACCGCCCCGCCCGCATCGCCTGGCGCAGGTTCACCCCGTCCACGTACTCCATGATCAGGTAGAAAAACCCTCCACTCTGCCCGTGCTCGTAGATCGTGACGATGTTCGGGTGGTTCAGCCGCCCCAGCACCCTCGCCTCCCGGGCAAACCGCTCCTCAAAGGCCGGGTCCCGCCCCAGCTCGGGCGAGAGGATTTTCAGCGCCACCACCCGGTCCAGCGCCGGCTGCCGCACCTTGTAGACCGATCCCATCCCCCCCTGGCCGATCAGCTCCAGCACCTCCAGCTGCGGGAAAGCCGCCGCCACCTCCGCCACCGTCGGCGCGGCACGTCCGGGCGGCGGAGACGGTTCATCCGCATCGCGCAAAAGGCACACAGGACAGAATCCTCCCGGAGCCCCGGGAGGGATGGTGGCATGACAGGTGGGGCAGGTTTTCGTGTTCACACAGGTTCCTGACAGATGCAGAGCCCCAGGTTACACGTTTTTCCCCGAGCCGGGAAAATATTGCCACACTCGCGCCCGCAGGCAGCCGTCGTTGGAGCGCGGAAAATTGTGCTGCGGCATGCCCACACACACCGGCGGCACCGGCAAAGTCAGACAGCAGAAGCAACCCGGCCAACGCGAATCCACATGCGTTCAGTCTCACGCCTTCCGCAGAACGGGGACAGCCAATCGGAAAAAAACCTCTCCCCGAATCCTCCCCCCGCATTCGTGTCGACTCGCCCACTCGCGGCAGAAACCCACCACCCCTAAAAAATGGAGCGCCTCCCCGGACCCCTAAATTCCCGGGGAGGCGCCGATTTTGGGCTCTCTCATCAGAACCCCTCCTGATGTCCGGCATCCTAACGGAGCCAGAGGAACCCAAAAGTGTTTAAAGCTAAGATTCAATCTAGCACATCACGTGCCAGGATCAAGTGCCGGAAGACAAAATCACAAGAAAAACTCGGCCATCCAGCCATTCCCTTCTTAGCGGAAATCGGTTTCGGACATTTCTCTGCCCCGCACCTTTTCGGTCCGCTCCACTACAGCGCAGCAGGCTGCCGGTTTCTTTGAACTATTTATCACTGTCGGCCAAAAACTGCACATTTTTTCTTCAACTTCGGGCTTCCTGGGAGGCCGCAGCGCGGAACTCAATACATCCACGACCTTGAGGCTTACAAATAAACATCCAAAACTCAAATGTCCCGGTAGAACTCCCCCAGGGGAGTGAGCCCTTTTTCCGCGCCTTGGGCGCAGAGGCTGCCCGGACTGGCTGAACCCGGGGAGAAAAAAGTCCACCGCTCCACAAAATCCAGCCTCTCCAGCACGCGGGACGCCTGCCTCAGGAAACGCTCCTGCGTCCTCTGGTCCGCGTTCCAGGCATTGAATTCCGTCAGCCAGAGGGGCCGCTTGTACTTCTTGTGCAGGCCTTTCAGCCAGTCCTCCAGCTGGCCGGCATCACTGCTCCGGTACCAGTGCAGGGCCAGAAAATCCACGCGCAGCTTCTTCGCCTCCACCCCCTTCATGAATTCATCCAGCCAGGCCATCCCCTTCCCGTCTGACGACGGAGCCGGACTGCCCAGCGGCAGGCCCGCCGCCTCCAGCTTTGGCCAGAGTGCCAGCCCGTCCGCCACGGAGAGGTTCCCCTGCTTTTCCCGCTCCGGCTCATTGTACCCCAGCAGGTGGGTCGCCCCCTTCGTCTTCAGCTGGGCCACGTGCTCCCAGTAGCCCGCCTTGCCGAAATGTGGCGTCCCCTTCACCATCGGTACAAATTCCAGCCCGGGCCGGCTCTGCCCGTAGGCCCCCCAGTTATACCACCACTTCGCCTTCAGCTTCACCGCCCACGCCTCCTCCATGGTGCAGAATCCTTTTTTGGCCGAGACTTTCTGCTCCACGCCACCCACCGCAGCTCCTGCCGCCCCCGCCCCGAATGGCAGAGCCGCACACGCCTTCAGAAATCCCCGCCTGTTCACAGCATTCATCCTCCCACACCTCCGTCCATTTCCCGTGGGATCAATCGAAATCCCGTTCGTAGCACGGCCCTCCCGCTGCTCTGGCAGTCCTCCCTCCACGCCAAACTTGTTCACAATTCACTCACCAATAAAACACTGCTACACTTTCCAAACGGCCACTCGTCGTTATTTTCCACAAACAGCAAAAATTTTCAGAAAAAATTCAATTTTGCTTTACCATATCCAACGAATTCCCATAATGGCCTGATCAGTGAAACCAGCACCCCGAAGGTGCCTGGGCAGTGCCAGCGCCGCAGGAAATGAATCTCAGCTCCAAATTTCAACTCAGATGAAATTGCCCATTAAGACGATATTTGCCTCAGACTTCACAGCGAAGCCTGCATTCTGCACCGTCGTCAGCCGCTTTCTGCAGACCGTCTGCGCCCTGTCGGCCCTCGGCTTGGCCCCCTGTGCCCAGTCTGCGGTCATCTACAGCGGCATTAAAAACATTGCCATCCCGAATGACCTGGGCGGCGTGTACATTGACTTGGAGTCGGGAGCCAGCGGCACGGCCACAGCCCCGGCAGACTGGGACATCAATCCCTACGGAGAAACCGAACTCAACCTCTACTACGGCGGCGACAGCTCCACCGGCACCTTTGCCGACACGAACGACACCACCCTGCTGGTCAGGACACACGTCCTGAACGATCCCATCAGCACCATCACGTTCACGCCCCCTCCGGATGGATTTTCCTACCTGCACGAGTTCGATCCCGGTCCAGCCGGCGAACGCTTCATCGGCCTGCGGCGGGATGCGGGCGGTGGAAATTTCCAGTTCGGCTGGCTCCGTTACTCCTACGACACCAGCAACAGCTGGGCCGACATGAAGGTCGTGGACTGGGCCTTCGAGACCAGCAACAACCAGCAGATCCTCACCGGTGCCGGCATTCCCGTTCCCGAGCCTGCCGGAGCCGCCCTCCTTGCCGCTGGGGCCCTCGCCGTGGTCCGCCGCCGCCGCCTGGCGTGATTTTGCCGCTTGTTTAGTGGCTGGTCACCAGCCACCAGGCGAACCAGCCCGGGGCGGCAAAAATCATCACCATAAAAGGACCGTCCCGGAGGGAAATCCCCCCTGCGGCCCCCTTGACGTCTCCGTCTCGCGGTCGATGTTCTTCAGCATAAGACCCGAACCCTGCCACGCGCCCACCTCTGCTGTCCAGGCGGAAATCCCACCTTCAGCTCCCCCTCATTCCCCTCATGAAACAGGAAATCATCGCCGCCCTCGACGACATGGAGCGCCGCCACGGCTTCCGCGTCCTCTTTGCCTGTGAGTCCGGCAGCCGCGCCTGGGACTTCGCCTCCCGCGACAGTGACTGGGACGGCCGCTTCGTCTTTGCCTGGCCGCGCGACCACTACCTGCGCGTCCACCTGTCCGGCCAGGTCGTCACCGAGGCCCTGCCGGGCGACCTCGACCTCAGCGGGTGGGACCTCCGCATGGCCCTGCATCATTTCGGGAAATCAAACGCCTCCTTCTACGAGTGGCTCGGCTCTCCCATCGTCTACCGCGCCACGGAGCCCTTCACCAGCAGCCTGCGCGGGCTCATCCCGCAGTACTTCCGCCCCCGCCCCGCGCTGGACCACTACCTCGGCCTGGCGAAAAGCCTCTGGCACCATGCAGGCGAGGACGGCGCAGACCTGAACGGCAAAAAGTGCCTCTACGCCCTGCGCGCCACCCTCGCCGCCCGCTGGATCGTGCGCGAGCGTGCCGCACCTCCCATCCCCTTTCCCACCCTGCTCGATGCCGCCGGGCCGCAGGACCCCGCCCTCGATGCGGAGATCCGCCAGCTCCTCCGCGACAAGCAGGCTGGCCTGGAAACCAGCAGCTTCCCCGTCAGCCCCGCCCTCCGGGATTTCGTGGCCGCCTCCCGCGCCGAACTCGAAGCCGCCGCCGCCGCCATCCCGCCCGGCTCCGTCGAAATGGAGCCGCTCGATCTGCTATTCCGCGACACCCTCGCCGACGACTCATGGGAGGCCGCGCGATGACCCTCGACGAAATCCGGCACAGCTCGGTCATCCTCTTTGAGTGCATCACCGGCAGCCGCGCCTACGGCACGGACACACCCGAGTCCGACACCGACATCCGCGCCTGCTTTGTCCAGCCGGAGTCCACCTTCCTCGGCCTCCAGCGGCTGGATCAGGTGAACAACGAGACCAACGACATCTGCTTTTACGAGCTGGGCCGCTTCGCCGAACTCCTCGCCAAAAACAACCCCGGCCTGCTCGAGATGCTCCACTCCCCCGCCGACTGCGTCCTCACCCGCAGCCCGCTCATGCACCTCCTGCCCCCGCGACTCTTCCTCTCCCGCCTGTGCGAGGCCTCCTTCGCGAACTACGCGATGTCCCAGATCCAGAAAGCCCGCGGCCTGAACAAAAAAATCGCCAACCCCATGCCCCGCGAGCGGCGCGGCGTGCTCGACTTCTGCCACGTCCTCGAGGGCCAGGGCTCCGTCCCCGTCGCCCGCTGGCTCGAGACCCGCGGCTGGCGGCAGGAGCACTGCGGCCTCGTCGCCGTGCCCCACATGCGCGACGTCTACGGCCTCTACCACGACCCCGCCGGCACCCCCGACTATCGCGGCATCCTCGGGGATCCCGACAGCACCGAAGTCCGCGTCTCCCGCGTCCCGCGCGATGCCGTGCCCGCCGCCTGGATGAGCTTCAACAAGGACGGCTTCGCCAAATACTGCAAAGACTGGCGCGAATACTGGGAATGGGTCGGCTCCCGCAACGAAGTGCGCTACTCCGGCACCGTCGCCCACGGCCAGGGCTACGATGCCAAGAACCTCATGCACACCTTCCGCCTGCTCGACCTCGCAGAGGAAATCGCCACCACCGGCACCATGACCGTCCGCACCACCCGGCGCGACTTCCTTCTCCGCGTCAAATCCGGAGCCTTCACCTACGACGCCCTCCTCGCCATGGCCGCCGAGCGCATCGACACCATCCGCACCCTCTTCGCCAAATCCGACCTCCCCGACTCCCCCGACCCCGCCGCCATCGAGCACGCCGTCGTGGAAATCCGCCGCGCTGTCTACCGGGGCGGTGCCTGAGGGAGCCAGAGTCGGTCCTCAATCAAACGGCCAGTCCTTCAAACTTTTGCGGCAAAACGCGGAAAGACCGCCCCAGACCCATCCCCCCTTGCACCGCCTTGACCTGCCCGGGGTGTTTGTCAACGCCAAGGGCGTTGCGACCTCTAGCCCAGGGTTGCTCCGAGGGACGAGGAGCTACCCTGGGTCACCTCCGCCGCACCGGGAACACCACCGGTGTTCCGGCCCCCGGCTCCCGGCTCCCGGTGTTCCCTTTGAAGGCGGGGGGAAGTCGGGGCCGTTAAGGCCGGGGGGCGGAACCGCGATGCGGTTCCCGGACGTGGGTGCCAGTTTCCATGGGTAGGCCACCGGTCCGTCGGCCAACCCCAGGCTGGAGGGCGCAACGCCCGTGGCGTAAAAATCAGCACCTGTCGTCGTCTTCGCCCCCTGGGTTTAACCAAATGACCCTGGAAATGGTATCACTACCGCAGTCGAGGCGGCGCGGCGGCCGGGAACTCGTCCGACGACGACTCGACTTTGGAAAAATCGAGCTACGCCAGAGCCCCCAGCCCGCCCGTTCATCCAGCCTCCCCCCCGGCAGCACCGGTCCAGACCCCACCGGCCTTGTGCCGGTGGTGAACCAGACTGGCCGCTACAAAAACACCACAAACAATGAAGACCCCACCGGGCTTGTCCCGGTGGTGAATGAGATCGCTGCCTGGCCGGCCTTTTTCACCACCGGCCAGGGAGCGCCGGGCGTGGGTCAACCGCGAATCGACGCGAACGAGCCCGAAGCGCAGCTTCCTTGGAGTGCGGCGACTTGTCGGCGCTTTCTCGCCCGAGGCTTGCCGAGGCACGGGCCCC
>JANOAS010000235.1:0-33242 GCA_031411255.1 bacterium | reverse complement strand
TATAGGAGCGCGACGTGAGTACCGCCCGGTGAGTCCGGGGATGATACAACCCGGTTCCGGGTAGCCTTGGACGGCGGAAGTGCCCTGGGGTAGCCTCGTGCCTCGGCAACCCCAGGCTATGGTGAACAACGCCTTCGGCGTAGACAGATCCTGATCCAGTTCCACAATTTTCATGCGTAAGCCCTGGTTTTTCCCAGGGACGGGGCCGAAATATGCTTTCCAGGCCTG
Organism: bacterium; assembly: GCA_031411255.1. Classification (GTDB taxonomy): domain Bacteria; phylum Verrucomicrobiota; class Verrucomicrobiia; order Verrucomicrobiales; family V1-33; genus JANOAS01. The sequence continues at coordinate 33,014 of JANOAS010000235.1, read as the reverse complement.
ATTTTCCCGAGAAGAGGTGGTGGAGAGGGGTTTGCCGGTGCCGCCGAGCCGCTCACCGGCGTCTCCAAGCTCCTCACCGGCGTCGTCGAGCCGTTCCACCGGCGTCGCCAAGCTCTTCACCGGCGTCGGCAAGCTCCTCGCCGGTGCCGGTGAGCCGTTCGCGGGCACCGGTGGACGGCTCCGGGGTGCCGGGAGGGAGGAAAATTTGAGCGGTTGGACGGGGCAGGCTGCCTGCGGGTTTATTCAATTTTCGGCACACTCCACCACCACGGCTGTCGTGTTGTCCCGGCCGGAGTCGGACACGGACTCCTCGACCATTTTGGCGGCGGGGCTGCGGGGGTCGTTTTCTGTGGGCGGGGTGCGGAGGTGTTCTTCGAGGGCGCGATTCCAGAGGCCGTCGGTGAGGCCGTCGGAGCAGAGGAGAAACCGGTCTCCGGGTTCCCAGCCGATGGCGCCGACCTGCGGGTCGACGAACTGGTGGCCGCCGCCGAGGGCCTTGGAGAGAATGTTCCGGCGCGGGTGGTTGCGGAGTTCGCGCTCGTTGATCAGGCCCTGGCGAAACTGGTAGCCGGCGTAGGTGTCGTCGTGGCTGACCTGGCGCAGGCCGCCCTGCTTCGGCAAATGATAGAGCCGGCTGTCGCCCACGTGGCCAAAGTAAACCCAGCCGGGCGTGAACCAGGCGAGCGTGAGTGTGGCCCCCATGCCGGAGCATTCCTCGTAGCTTTTCCCCAGCGCGGTCAGGGCGTGGTGCGTCTGGTGAAAGACCTCCGCCAGCACGTCGTGAAACCCGGCGACCATCCCCTCCGCTGAATGCCGGAAGCTGCGAGGCAGCAGGCGGGTGATTTTTTCCACTGCGATCCTGCTGGCGAACTCCCCGGCGTTGGCTCCGCCCATGCCATCACTGACGGCGAAGACGAAGTCCTGCCCCAGCAGCGAGGCCTCGCCGATTTTGCCGAGGTAGCGCACCTCCCGCGCATCGAAAGCGAGGGCGAGGAAGGCGTCTTCATTGTTTTTCCGGATGCGTCCAGGATGGGTGAGTCCGGACCAGCGGAGGAGGGGAGGGTGGGGTTCCAAGGGGTGAAAACGGGGCGGGGTTCAGGGTTTCGGCGGAGGGGTTTCGTCGAGGAGGGTGGCCAGCTCGAAATCGATGAGGCAGAAGCGGCCGTCCGTGGCGCGGTAGGTGACGTTGCGCAGAAAGGCGTCGTCGTGGCGCACGCCGTATTGTTCGAGTTCGGCGTAGAGTTCCTTCATGCGGGCTTCGCCCAAATGGGTGACGACCTGGCCGCAGTTGGTGGTGACGATTTTCAGGGCGACCGGGTCCGCCTCGATCAGACGCGGGACAAAGTCGCACCCCTTCGCCTCCAGGTGGCGGAGGACGCGCACCTCGGTGTCGAACCGCTGCTGCGCGTCGGCTCCGCGGTAGGTTTTATGAACCAACCCGTCGTAGCCGATGCGGACGAGCGAACGGGCGGTGTCCTTGGCTTCACGCATGATGGAGCCCACTATTCCCCACGGCGAGTGCTTGTGCAAACCTGTCGATGAGATCTGCCGTCTCCTCCAGCCCGGCGGAGACGCGGATGAGATGGGCCGGCACGCCGCAGCCTGCGGCCCAGTCCAGCTCAGGGTAGTGGGCCAGCAGGGTGTAGGGGCAGGCGAGGGTGAAGTTTGTCCCCAGGCTGGGCCCCTTCGTCACGCGCAGTGCGTCAAAGACGGCGGCGGAGTGCGCAGCCTCCCGCAGCGTGAAGGAAAGCAGGCAGCCAAACCCGCCGCCGGGCCGCCGGATTTTTTCATAGGCCTCCGGCGTGGTGAAGGGCGTGTACCAGACGCGATCCACCGCCGGGTGGGCGCGCAAAAATTCGGCCAGGGCCAGGGCATTCGCATCCAGCCTGGGGACGCGGCTGGTGAAGTCGCGGGAGTTTTCCTCCAGGACGATGGCGTCCGGCGCGGCCAGCGGGGCGGCGGCCTCGGCGGTGCGGAGAAACTCGCAGAACCACGCGGCATCCGGCCCGGCGGAGTTCACGGTCACGCAGCCGGCCAGCACGTCGCCCGCGCCGGAAAAGGCCTTGGTCAGGCTCGTGGTGATGAGGTCGGCGTAGGGCGTGACATCGATGTTGCACACCGTGGCCACCGTGTCGTCCGCCACGAGCGGGACGCCATGGCGGCGGGCCAGCAGCGAGAGATGCTCCAGGTCGACGCATTCGAGCAGGGGATTGCTCGGCAGCTCGGCGTAGATGCCGGCTACGGGGTGGATTTCCATGACGATCTTCAGGTCATCCATGTCCGCCTCGCCGACGGTGGGGTAGAAGTGGACACCTGCGCCGAAGTCCTGCTGCACCTTCAGCACGTCCACATAGGGAAAGCCGGTCTGCACCGTGGGCCGGCCCGGACGGCGCGTGGTGAGCGCCCGCTGGACGGCGGAGACGGCCCCCATGCCGCTGGCAAAGAGGAAGACATTTTCCCCGGGCTGGCCGTTGAGCGCAGCCAGCCGGTCGCGAATGATCTCTCGTGCCGCAGCGCCCGCAGCGGCTGTGGCGGCGCGGGTTGCCGCATCCACCTGGTCCACGACCTCCGCCGCCATGCGGCTGCTCACGATTTCCCCACTCAACCGCCAGAAGTAGCGCGCCCGCTGGTGCGCCGCCTCCGGGTAGACCACGGCCCACAGGCCCGCCGCCGTCCATTCGTGGCGGCGCGCTCCCGGCGCCTCGGGCCGGAGAAAAGTCACGCACCGTTCCGCCGCCTCTGCGGAGGGAAAGACGAGCGCCATCTCCCCCGCCGCGGCAAACTCCGCCCCGGCCAGCGCGAAGAGCGCCCGTGTCGTGGGATGGCAAAAAAAGCGCGGGTAGCCCGCCTGCATGATTCCCGTCACGGCGGGGTCATTCTCTTCGTACCCCACCACACTCGCCCAGGTGGGCAGAGCCACCGAGCAGGCGTGGAGGGAGTCCGGCACCGGCAGTCCCGTGTCAGCGGGCTGCCACAATGGATCTGTGAGCAAGTTTCGCAAAGCGCCGACAGGATTGACCGCGACGGAGACAGCGCAAGGGATTTCCCCGCCGGGTTGCCCTGGATTTCACGGCCCGCCACAGGGTGCGAAACTCCTTGCGCCTCCAGTGCTGGTGGGCGTGACTCCTTAGTGAGAACCACCCAACTGCCATGAACGACCCCATTTCACTCACAAAAACGGAGCGCTGCCTGCTGAACTACCACCGGACTCCCTCCTTCTGGCGCGGGGCGCGCACGGTGCTCCGGTTTTTCTACGTTCCCATTTCCCTCGGGCTCATCTTCATGCACGTCGCATCGGGGGATCCCATGTTCGCCATCCCCGGCTACGGCCTGCTCCTCTACCGCCTCGCCTGGGCCTGCTGGAAGTCCCGCCGCTGGCGGCGCGGGCTCCAGGGCATCATCGACAAATACGAGGCCCGGCTCGCGACTCTGGAGCGCGGAGGGCTGCGGCATGATTAAGTTTGCCGGCGGCCGGGCTCCGCGTCCGTAGCAAGCTTTGGAGATGTCATGGCGATGTCCTCGTCGAAAAACCGTTGTCACCGCTTGATTCTGCGATCGAGCTATGCACGGTAAGCTTGTGAAAATTGGACTGGCACAGATCAATGCGACGGTGGGCGACCTGGCAGGCAACTCGGTGAAAATCCGGGAAGCCTACGAGTCACTGGTCGCCCGTGGCGCGGAACTGGTCGTTACGCCCGAGCTGGCGGTGACGGGCTACCCACCGCGTGATCTGGTTTTTAAATCAAGATTTGTTCCAGACAATCTCAAAGTTGTTGAGGAATTGGAGGCGGCGGTCGGGGCGGTTCCCCTGGTGGTGGGTTTCGTGGAGCCAAACACCAGCGGCACCGGCAACCCGTTTTACAACTCTGCGGCCGTACTCCAGAGGGGGAAAGCGCGCCAGGTCGTCCGCAAGACGCTGCTGCCAACGTACGATGTTTTCGACGAAGACCGGTACTTCGAGCCGGCCTCCAGCTGCACCCCGGTGGTCATCGACGGCCACCGCATCGGCATCACCATCTGTGAGGACATCTGGACGGAAAAATACCTCCACCGCCGCCTCTACGCCCCCAGTCCCGCGCGGGATCTGGTGCGCCAGCGAATCGACATGCTGCTGAATCTGAGCGCCTCCCCATTTCACACGGGCAAGCCTGCCGAGCGAGTGGAGATGATCTCCGGCATCGCCCACGAGCTTGGCGTGCCGGTCGCGTATTGCAATGCAGTCGGTGGAAACGACCAGCTGGTTTTTGATGGCAACTCACTCGCCTTCGGGCCTGGTGGGGAACTGCTGGCCAGCCTGGGAGGTTTCAAGGAGGTGCTGAATGTGGTGGACTTCGTCAAAGCGAGGCCGCTCATCTTTCACCCGGAGGACAAGAGTGCGGACATTTACGAGGCGCTCGTCCTCGGCATTCGCGACTACTGCCGAAAAACCGGATTCAAGAGCGCCGTGCTCGGCCTGAGCGGCGGCATTGATTCCGCCCTCGTCGCCACCCTGGCGGCAGCGGCGCTGGGGCCGGAAAATGTGGTCGGCGTCACCATGCCCAGTGGATTTTCCTCGAAGGGCAGCGTGGACGACTCGGTGGCGCTGGCCAAAAATCTCGGCATCCGCCTGGAGACCATTCCCATCGAAAAGCTCTTCACCACACTCAAGGGCGAGCTGGCTCCGGTTTTCGCCGGGCGGCCGGAGGACCTCGCGGAGGAAAACATGCAGTCCAGGCTGCGGGCGATCATCCTCATGTCGCTCTCGAACAAGTTCGGCCACCTGCTGCTCACCACCGGAAACAAGAGCGAGATGGCCGTGGGCTACTGCACCATCTACGGCGACATGTGCGGCGGGCTGGCCGCCATCTCGGACCTGCCGAAGACCACCGTCTACCGCCTCTGCCGCTGGATCAACCGGAAGCGCGTCATCATTCCAGTCTCGACGATCGACAAACCGCCCAGCGCCGAGCTGCGGCCCGACCAGAAGGATCAGGACACGCTCCCACCTTACGAGTTGCTGGACGCCATCCTCGAGCTGTACGTCGAGCAGAGCCTGAGCACGCCGGACATCATCGCCCAGGGCTACGACGCTGAGACGGTGAAGTGGATTGTCCGCCGCGTTGACCTGAACGAGTGGAAGCGCCACCAGGCCGCCCCGGGGCTCCGCGTCACCAGCAAGGCCTTCGGAACCGGCCGCCGCATCCCCATCGCGCAGAAGTTCGTCGGGTAGACGCGAAAAGCGGCGGCCGTTCCCGGCCGCCGCTCACTTTCGATATTTTCCGGTTCTTTATTCCGCCGCTGTGGGCTCGCCGCCCTCGGCCGTGCCGGGTGTGGTGCCGTCGTCAGAGTCCGGGGCTCCACCTTCAGCCGGGGCATCGCTGCCATCGGGGCTGGTGGTGCCCTCCTCTTCCTTGACCACGCGCGTCACGTCCTGGAGGCGTTCGTTGTCCTTCATGTTGATGAGTTTCACGCCCTGTGCGTTCCGGCCGGTCTCCCGCACCAGGTCGGCCGGGATGCGGACGCTCTGGCCCTTGCTCGTCATGAACATGAGGTCGTCCTCGTGGTGAACGCAGAGGGCGCCGATCACCTTGCCCGTCTTCTCCGTGACGTTCATGGTGATGATCCCCTTGCCACCGCGGCTCTGGAGACGGTATTCTTCAAATTTCGTCCGCTTGCCGAGGCCGTTTTCGGCCACCACGAGCAGCATCCCGGATTCATCCACCACGGCCAGACCCACGACGTAGTCTTCGCCATCCGGTTTGATGCCCCAGACTCCGGTTGAGTTCCGCCCGGTGGCGCGGATGTCGGTCTCGGAGCAGCGCAGGCTCAGACCCTCGCTCGTCACGAAAACGAGTTCGTTTTCCCCCGTGGTCAGCTCCACGCCGATGAGGGAGTCGCCCTCTTCGATGTTGATGGCGTTGATGCCCGCCTTGCGCACGTTTTTGTAGTCGCTGAGCGTCGTCTTTTTCACCACGCCGACGCGGGTGGCGAAAACAACGTACCGGTCCTCGCGCCAGATGCTCGTGTCCCCGTCCGAGGCCGCCTCCAGGCGCAGCACGGCGGCGATCTTTTCCTCCGGCATCAGGTTGAGCAGGTTTTTGATGCTGCGTCCCTTGGCGGCGCGGCTCATTTCAGGAATCTGGTAGACCCGCTCCACGTAGACGCGGCCCGTGTTCGTGAAGAACATGAGCGCGTCGTGGGCATTGGCGGTGAAAAGGCGCTCGACGAAGTCCCCAGGCTCATTGACTGCCTCGCCGGGGCGGAGTTCCATGCCCTTGAGCCCGCGGCCCCCGCGATGCTGCGCGCGGTATTCGCTCGTCAGCGTGCGCTTGATGTAGCCGCGGTGCGTCAGGGTCACGATGGCGGGCTCGTTTGCGATGAGGTCCATCACGCTCAGGTCGCCTTCGTCCGCAGCGAAGTCCGTCTTCCGCGCGTTCCCGTACTTGGCCTTCACCTCCAGCAGCTCGTCCCGGATGATGGCCAGCACCCGCTCCTCGCGCTGGAGGATGTCCATCAAATCAATAATGGTGGCCAGAATTTCGTCGTACTCCTTCTTCGTCTTCTGCCGGTCCAGCGCCGTCAGCTGGTAGAGGCGCAGTTCCAGAATGCAGTCCACCTGGCGGTCGGTGAAGATGTATTTGTCCCCGACCACGCTGGCCTGGCCGCGGATGAGGATGCCGATGGCGGAGGCGGCCTCGCAGGTGAATTCATACGCCTTCAGGCGCTCGCGGGCCTCGTCGCGGTTGGCGGAGTCGCGGATGATCTTGATGAATTCATCCAGACGTGCCAGCGCCAGCAGGTAGGCCTCTAGTTTTTCCGCGTCGCGCTCGGCCATCTTCAGCCGGTAGCGGGTGCGGCGGATGATCACCTCGCGCCGGTGCTCCAGGTAGATGTTCAGCGCATCCTTCAGGTTCAGCATGCGCGGCCGGCGGTTGTCGATGGCCAGCATGTTCACGGCGAAGGACGTTTCCAGCGCCGTGTGGTTGTAGAGCATGTTGATGATCACCTGCGCCCGGGCGTCCTTCTTCAGGTCGATCACCACGCGCGTGTTCTCGTCGGACTCGTCGCGCACGGCGGAAATTTCCGTGATGATCTTCTCATTCACCAGGTCCGCGATCCGCTCCACCAGCGTGGCCCGGTTCACGATGTACGGGATTTCCGTGATGATGATCTGCTCCCGGCCCGTCTTGGTCTCCTCCACCATGCACTTGCCGCGCACCTTCACGGAGCCCCGGCCGGTGTGGAAATACTCGCGCACTCCGCGCGTGCCGAACATCGTACATCCCGTCGGGAAGTCCGGCCCCTTGATGTAGTGCATGAGCCCGTCAATGGTGATGTCCGGGTTCTCGATGAGGGCGCAGAGGCCGTCGATCACCTCCTCCAGATTGTGCGGCGGGATGTTCGTTGCCATGCCGACCGCGATGCCGGTGCCGCCATTGACCAGGAGGTTCGGAAAAGCAGCGGGAAAGACCGTGGGCTCCTCCAGCGTGTCGTCGTAGTTCGGGACGAAATCCACCGTGTCCTCGTCCATGTCCTGCATGATCACCGCGCCCAGGTGGCGGAGTTTCGCCTCCGTGTAACGCATGGACGCCGGCGGGTCGCCTTCCACAGAACCGAAGTTCCCCTGCCCCTCGATGAGCATTTCGCGCATCGACCACGGTTGCGCCATGTGGACGAGCGTCGGGTAAATGGCCATGTCGCCGTGCGGGTGGTAGTTGCCCATCGTCTCCCCCACGATCTTCGCGCACTTCACGTGCTTCTTGTTTGCCCAGACCCCCAGCTTGCTCATGGCGAAGAGAATGCGCCGTTGCGAGGGTTTCAGGCCGTCACGCGCATCTGGCAGCGCACGGGAGATGATGACAGACATCGAGTAGTCGAGAAATGAGGTCTTCATTTCTTCGGCCACACTGATGGGTTCGATGCGGGTAGGCTGGTCGCTCACGATGAATGGGGAATACGGCTGACAGGAACCCGGAAAAAAGACATTCCGGGGAAGGGCTCAATCAAGCGAATCTGAGGCCCGTGGCAAGAGTTTCCACGGGGTAATTCACCCCCGTCCGGGAGAGGGGGGAAATGGCCTCCGCCGGGGGGAATCCGGCAGCCCGGGTCAATGGCGGGACCCGGCAGCACCGGCGGCGGCGGGCAGGTCGCCCTCGCCCAGCTTGCGCTTGAACAGCTCCAGGACGAGCCCGTAGCACTTGAGGGCCAGCTCGGGGTCGTAGCGGTGGCCCTCGTCGCGCATGAAGGCGTGCTGCGCGTTGAATTCATGCCAGGTGAAATGCAGGCCCGCCGCCTCCATGGCGGCGTGGATTTTCCGGCGGCCTTCCAGCGGGACGTGCGGGTCCTGCCGGCCCCAGATCATGAGGGCCTCCGACTTCATTTCCGCGCAGCGGGCCAGCGTGTCGTCGTTCATGCCTTTGCCCAGGCCGGACTTGTGGATGTCCGTGGCGTAGAAACAAGCCGCCGCCCTGATTTCCGGGTTCGTTACCGCCGCACGGAAGCTCAGGTGCCCGCCGATGCAGATGCCCGCCACCCCCAGTTTCCCGGTGCAGGCCGGGTGAGCCTTCAGAAAGTCCACTACCGCCTTCGCGTCGCCGTCATAGCTGGACAGATCCTTGGCTGTTTTCAGTTCATTCCCCCGGTCCGCCCCGGCCTGGTCGTAGGCGAGGATCGTGCCTGCGGGCTCGAACTCATGGTAAATCTCCGGCGCCGCCACCACAAACCCGTGCCCGGCCAGCAGCGCAGCCGTCCGGCGGATGGGCCCGGTCACCTGGAAAATCTCCGAGTACAGCAGCAGCCCCGGATAGCGCCCCTCCGCCACCGGGCGGAAGACGTGCGTTTGCATCGGCCCCGTGGGCGTGTCGAGCGTGGCGGATTCTTCGCGAATGATCATCGTCCCGGACAGTGGAACCATGCGGGCGGCTTGCAAGAGGGGGATTTTTCGGAGGAAGGGGGCGGTCATGGTGAGAAAGGAGGCCAACTGAGGCCCCGGAACTCCGAGTCCGAAGTCCTGAAAGGACGACACATCACAAGCCTGGGGTAAGCCGAGGCACGAGGCGCAACCCCAGGTTCCCTCACCGAAATCCGGAGCCCTGAATGGGCGAGACAACCCGTCCATGTCACGCTGCGTTCGGCGTGCGCCTCGGTCGCTTCCCACTTCGTCATGTTGTTCCCCCCTCACCGCCGCTTCAGCCCCGCCACCTTCTTGTGCAGCGCCTCCATCACGATGTGCCAGCCCGCTGTCTGCGGTTTGTAGCTGCGCAGCGGTTTCGCGTCGGTGGGCAGCACCTGGCCTTTCTTGAGTTCAGGCACCAGCTGCCACTGGCACGGCTCCAGCACCACGGGCACCATCTCCTTGGCCAGGGAAAAGGTGAGCGCCATTTCCTGCTGGCGGATGTAGTCGCTCGCCAGCGCCGGGGTGCTCACGAGCAGGATCACCAGGTCCGCCTTCCTCAGCTTGTCCTCTATCTTCGCGCTCCACTCCTCCCCCGGCTCCAGCATCCGGTCGTGCCACACCTCGCCCACCAGACCCGCGCCCTGCATGATCTTCAGCCGCATCACCAGCTCGTCCTTCATCCGGCTGTCCCGGTGCGCGTAGCTGATGAAAATCGACGGCTTCCACACCCCCTCGTCCCGGGCTGCCAGCGGGCGTATCCGGTCCAGCTCTGTGCGCACCTGCACCATCTCCACCTTCCCGGTGGCCAGCAGTACCGGCAGCTTCTCCTGGTTGTCCCGCTCCAGCTCCTCCATCAGCGCCACCGGCGTCCAGGCGCCCGGGCGCACCTCCATCTCCTCCTTCGGTTCCAGACCCGGGATCGCATCAAAAAGGCTCGCCAGCTCCCGCCGGCACAGGCTGGCCAGCGTCGGGCGCGCCTCCGGTTTTCCCGTCAGGGTAATGGAGACCATCCGGTCCGCGTGGTCCGCGCGCACCAGCGCCTGCGCCCCGTCCAGGGCCAGCACCACCCCGTTCACCCACCTCCATTTCGGCAGGTCGTCACTCAGGATGTGCGTCCGCGTGATGAACCCCGGCAGGATCATCTTCGGCAGCGGATTCACCGCGAACCTCACCCGCGTCGCCCCCGCCACCCCCTCGCCGAACCCCTCCGCGATTCCCTCCGGCTGCTCCTCCGGCAGCCGTGCCGGCACCAGCCACGCGTTGTCCCGCTCCGGCAGGGGAAAGGCCAGGTCAAACCTCCTCATCAGCTCCACCGCGAAGGCCCTCATGTGCGGCTCCTCCTTTGGCAGCACCTCCGCCACGTGGTCCAGCGTCAGCACCGCATCCCCCGGCCTCGGCCCCTCCCGCAGCACCTTGTAGATCGTCCCCGTCACCCAGTGCGGGTTCAGCACCGTCGTGTCCTTCAGCCGCTCGTCCTCGGCGAAGTTCAGCGCGATCCCCAGCTGGTGCAGCGTCCGGGCAAAGGACCGCACCTTCTCCGGCTCCACCCCCTTCTCCACCGCCAGGGCCTGAAAGGACCCAAAGGACAGGTAGTCCTCCTTCATCTTGGAGAAGTGCTCCTTCGCGTCATGCCACCCCTTCGGAAAAGCCGCCCGCACCCACTGCCGTTGGCCGATCACCTCCCGCAGCCGGTCCGGCAGCCCCACTGCCCCGCTCGTGTAGCCCAGCCCTGTCCGGCAGTCCGTCTCCACCCAGCCCGCGATGAAGGGGTACTTCTCCTCCAGCCCCCGCCGGTCCACCAGCGGGCGCTGCTCCCCGTTCTCCCATTTGTTCAGCGCCACCAGCACCGGCGGCACCTCCCCGTCCTCCGCGTTCCGCGCGTAGGCCTCCATCAGCTTCAGCCAGTATTCCGCGTCCTCCCCCGCCGTGTCCTCACGCCCGCTCAGCACCAGCACGTACACGCTGCGCTGGCTGAGGAAAAAGACGTGCAGCCCGTGCGTCACCGTCTGCCCCGCGAAGTCCCACCCGTGCACGGTCACCGCTTCCCCGCCCGGGCAGTCCATCTTCCAGTCCGTGATGTCGATCCCCACCGTCTCCTTCGTCCCCGGCACAAACCCCCGGCCCAGCAGCCGGTTCACCGTCGCCGTCTTCCCCGCCCCCCCGCGCCCGAGGAAAAGCAGTTTGACTTCATTCAGCGGGCGCTCCCCCTGCTCCCGGAGGGAGAAATAGTAGTCGAGGATCTGCCGGGCGTCCGGCTCGCCCCAGTCGTGTCTTCTTTCCCCCACGACCTCCGGCGGCAGCCCCAGCCCCGCGTTGCCGGCCACCAGCAGGTGCGTCAGCTTCGGCAATTCCCGCAGCCATCCCGGCAGCCGTGTCAGTTTCGTGTTCTCCAGGGAAATATTTTCGAGTGCTTGGCAGCCCCGCAGCTCTTCCGGCACCGTCGCGAGCGGGTTGTCGTCGAGGAGAAGCACTGACAGCGCCGAGAGCTGGCCGATTTCCGGCGGCAGGGTGCGCAGTTGGTTTTCCGAAAGGCTAAGCACCTTCAGCGCTGCGAGTCGACCGATTTCCGGCGGCAGGGCGACCAGCTGGTTTCCCGAAAGGTAAAGCACCGTCAGCGCCGGGAGTCGGCCGATTTCCGGCGGCAGGGCGCTCAGTTGGTTGCTTTGAAGGTAAAGCTCCGTCAGCGCCGAGAGTTGGCCGATTGCCGGCGGCAGGGCGCTCAGAGCGAGGTTGGACAAACTGAGGCCCGGCTGCCCGCTGCGGCGGCAGGCTTCGATTCTCTCCTGGGCCGTGCGGTAGGCCTCTTGCTGCTCTGGCGTCATGTCTGGCGTTGGCATGGGCGGGAGGATAGGGAGGAATGGCGGGAAGAAAAGGGGAGACGGAGTAGAGGATTAGAAAAAGTAGAAGATGAGAGGGGTTAGTGGGGGTGGCGGGGCGCGCGCGGGGGGCGGAGCCTTTGGAGTGCTGCGACTTGTCGGAGCTTTTCCGCCCGAGACTTGTCGAGGCACACGCCCCCGTCACCGAGCGCCCCGTTCCGCAGAGCTGGCGTGGAGGCGTCCGGGGGCCGTGTCTCACGTCGCGGCTCAGCGGAGCTTCGCCCCACCTCGAACCCTGCCGCGTCCGTCACGCGAGGTGGGGCGAGGCTCCCGCCGAGCCGCATCGCCCCGAGCGGCGGGGCACCGGGCTGGGGTTTCCAAAGGGCTGGCTGCTGCTTGATCCGCTGGTCATCCCCCAAACGGGGGAACGAATTTGCGTCGTGTCTGTCGCGGAAAGGTGGGCAATTCCTACCAACACGCGGGTGTCTGTTGCCGGAGGGGGACCACGCTGGATGCGACGGGGGAGACCCGCAGTTCGCCGCGGCGGGCTACTTTGACCTGGGCACGCTCATGCGCCCAAACGACCCCGCTGACGGGGAGGACACCCCGCCGCCCCCTTAGCCGCCGCCGGTGCCGTGACGGAGGCGGGGAGAAAGTGGGGCGGGTTTTGGCTCCGCCTAACCCGCCTGCGTGGACTGAGCCGTTTGCCCGGTGGCTGACGGTGGTACGGCCCTTCCGTCCAGGGCGCTGGTGGCTGGGGGCGCGATGCGGGTTAGCCGGAGGCAAAACCCGCACCACTTTCTGCCTGCCGCCTCCGGCATTTTCCCTTTGCACGGGGCGCAGGATGAGGGGACGCTGAGACCGCCCAAGTTTCCCCACCTGCCCGCCCGCCGCTCATGCCTTTTCTCACCGAAGTCCACTTCCAAAACTACCGCTCCTTCCTCGACGCCAAGTGCCGCCTGAGCCCGGTCACCCTGGTCATCGGCGCGAACAATGCGGGGAAGAGTAATTTTTTGAGGGGGATCAGAGCATTGGTTCAAAGTTTCAAGAAAAACCCGGAGGGCGAATTTGCCGACATCTGGGATGCCCATCACCGCAGAAAGGGCATGGAAGCTGAGGATGTGCGAATCCGAGGCAAGGGCCTGACCAAGGACGGCAGGATGGACTCGATTGATCTGACAACCAGGCGCGTTGACCCCTCGGCTTCCGGACCTGAGGGCGAGGGGTCGGGTTCGAATGGCTTGGATTTGCGTGAAGTCTACCTCTATCAGCTCGACGAAAGTAAAATTGGCGGGCCTGAGATGGACAGTGAAAGCCCGTTTGTTCATGGCAACGGGGAGGGGACCACCAGGGTCTTGCAGGCGCTCCTCATGAATGATCGGGACGTCTTTGAAGAGATCGAGGCCACGTTTCGTGAATTCGTGCCCGAGGTTGAGAAGGTGAAATTCAAGCGGGCTGAGCAAGGGAAGCACTTCGTTACGGTCTCGGAGGCAGGAGTGGAGGAACCGGTTGCAGTGACAGAACTCTCCAACGGATCGCGGACGATCCTGGCACTGCTGACGATCCTGCACCAGCCGCGTAGGCCGGACCTGATCCTGATCGAGGACATCGAGCACGCCATCCACCCGCAGGGGCTGGAGCCGCTCATGCAGATCATCCGCGCCATGGCGAAGAAGCACGGCGTGCAGTTCATCATGACAACGCAGAGCCCGTTCATGCTGGATTGTTTCCAGGAGGAGGAATACTGGGCGGACGTGGTCATCGTGGAAAAGAAGGACGGGGTCAGCCGGCTGGCGAACATGGATGACCGCCTGAAGCGGCTCGGCTACGCGACGGAAAAGGACAAGGTTCCCCTGGGCGACTTGTGGTTTAGCGGGCTGCTCGGTGGAGTGTCGAAACCGCCGGAACCGTGGGACCGGGACTACAAGGAGGGGAAGGCGTGATCGCGGAACTCGAAGGCTCGATTGAGGGCGGCGGTCGCGTGCTTGTGCGCACCGTGGCGAGTAAATCGTCACTGACCGACATGCGGAGCCGGCTCTACATGCAGGCCCCGCTGCAGTCGTCGGCTCGCTTGGAGTTCCCCGCTGAGGCGGCGCTGCGTGCCGAACTGGACCGGATGCGTCGCGAAGCAGCAGAGGGCGCAGCGCAAGGGGATGTGACAACGGCAGCGTTGCGGCTGTGGAAGAGCGTGCACGGGCTTCATGCCCACTTCGGGAAATCGGACCGTGCAGACGACCTGATCGGGTCGCTTCTGATGGCCAAGCGTGAATGGTCGGATGGCCCGCTTCCTCCGGGTGCGTTCGACGTGGTGCTCGGGTGTCTGGAACAGATGGTCAGGGAGCCGCACACGGCGGAACTCGTTCGAACAATCGATGTACAACTTGCCGGAGCGGGTGTGGACCTGCGGGGCGGATTTTAAACCCGGAAATAGAGCATGAAGCTGTACTTGGACACGTCGATGGTCGCCTCGCTCCACTTTCCGAGCCGGCGTCTGCGGGACGACTATCGCGCGCAGCTTCTCAGTGAGCACCCGGACGCGCAAGTGGTGGTGTCCCGCTACGTGGTGTTTGAGCTGGCCCGGGGGTTCGTGGCACGCCTGTGCGAGATGCACAACGAGACCTTCAAGTGCACGAAGCGGTTCCAACTGCTGCGAATGCTGACGGCGAAAGGCCGGGGGAAGCACCGCACCGGAGCGACGTGGATGGCAATTTACCAGGACGTTTTCGAATCAATAGAAGTCGGGGCTGAGAGTGGTGAGATCGACTCGCCGTGGGACGAGCTGCTTCCGAATTTATTCCGGGTGCATCTGCGCAAGGTCATCACTGCAGGATGGACGGCGACCCTGGGCACCGGTCCTGTGGAAAACCCCTGCGGATGCCGGCCGAACCTGCCGGAGCCCCGGCTGGACAGCAGCAATGGCCACATCAAACATGAACTGCCCCGGACAGAATGCGGCAAGGCCGGGACTTGCGACGTCCTCAAATTCGTTCGGGCGAACGCCGGCCCGCTGCACAAGATCCGCGAAGAGTCAGCCAGGAGCCGCGCCATTTTCAAACGGGGTGAAAGAAAAAGGCGCGTGGAAGGGATCGACCATCTGCTGGCAGTGCAAGGAGAGAATTTCCTCGGTGACTGCTGCCACGGAGCGGGGGATGGGATGATAGCCGTGGAGGCGGCGCAGGACGAAGCCGGGGTGGATCGGGTGGCGACGAAGGACAAGGATTTCACTGGTCTCTGTCGTTCGATCCAGCGGATTTCCGTCCTCGTCGCGCACCACGATTGACCCGGGGCCGCTTTACTTGGTCTTTCTCCCGGGTTTGGCATGTCCGGCGTGGTGCGCTGCGGCGGCTGGAGGACCGGCCTGCCCTGCCTACTGCCCGGTAAGCCGCATGGTTCCCCCCGCGAATTTTTCCTGCCTTCTGATTCGTGATCATTGGCGTTTATTCGCGGTTGACCTGGCGCACCATGCGCGGGCTACAAATCGAACAACGTTCGCTCGGCGTCGGTTTTGGCGGCGGCGGCTTTCAGCCGGTCCCGGGCCATCTGGATGTAGGGGGCGTGTTTTTCGATGCCGATCCAGCGGCGGCCCAGCTCCTGAGCGGCGGCGGCGGTGGTGCCGGAGCCGAGGAAGGGGTCGAGGACGACGTCGCCGGGATCGGTGGAGCAGAGGACGAGCTTTCGGATCAACTCGATGGGTTTCTGGCTGGGGTGGCCGATCTTTTCCTTGGAGATGCCCTTCAGGCTGGGCACGCGCAGGATGTTGGTGGCGAATTTTCCCGCCTCCAGGTGGGCCATGCGGGCCTTGGGGTCCTTGTAGCGCTTGTCCTTCATGTAGACGTCGATGGTCTTCTGATCGTAGGGCACGCGCACGGCCTCCTTGTTGAACTTGACCTCGTCGCCCTTCCTCAGGACGAGCATCATTTCATACTGGGGGGTGAAGCTGTCCCGGCGCTCGTTCGCGCCCACGGCGCGGTCCCAGATGACGAGATCATGGAACTGGCCGATGCGGCAGAGCTGGGACATGAGGTGGATGAAGGTGTGCTCGCGCTTTCCCGGCTGGCCGAAGATGAAGAAGAGGCCGTCGTCCTTGAGCACGCGCAAGCCTTCTTTCACCCAGCCGGCGCACCAGGCCAGGTAGGCCTCGGGCGTCTCCCACTGGCTGTCCCACTCCGCTTCGACGAGGACATTGAAATACGGAGGATCGGCAATGATGGCCTGCACGGAGGACGCGGGGAGGCTGCGCAACTGCGTTTCCGCGTCGCCTTCGAGGATGGTGTCGAGTTTATGGGTCACGACGCTGCTCCTACCCCCGCCGGGCATCGCGTGCAAGTGCCCGCGCAGGATGGCGCGCCCTGCGGGGCTTCAGGTTGAAATTTTCCCCCCGGCACGCTAGAGGCAGGCGGCGCTGCAGACTGCGCCCCACCTGCCATGAAAAGATACGCCCTCGCCACCCTCCTCCTCCTGACCGCTGCCGCCGCCACCCACGCCGCCGACTGGCCGCACTGGCGCGGGCCGGCGCGCACGGGCATCTCTGCGGAGACGGAATGGGCGGCCCAGTGGGACGACAAGGGGCCGAAAGTCCTGTGGAAGGCCGAGGTGGGCGTCGGGTTCTCCACGTTTTCCGTGGCGGAGGGCGGCGTCTTCACCACGGGCAATGCGGATGAAAAGGACACGCTCTTCTGTTTCGACGCGGTGACGGGGAAGTCGCTCTGGACGCACGAATACCCGGCGGAGCTGGGCGACAAGTATTTCGAAGGCGGCACGACCGGCACGCCGACGGTGGCAGGCGGGCGCGTCTACCAGCTGAGCCGCTGGGGCGATGCGCTGTGCCTGGAGGCGGCCACGGGCAGGGTGGTGTGGTCAAAAAACGTCCAGAAGGAAACGGAAATCCGCATTCCGGACTGGGGCTATTCCGGCTCCCCCCTCGTCTGGGAGGACCTCGTCATTCTGAACGTCGGTCAGGCCGGCCTGGCGCTGAAAAAGGAGACGGGCGAGATCGTCTGGAAGTCTGCGGATAAAAACGCGGGGTACTCCACGCCGTATCCGTTTGATCAGGGCGGGAAAAAGCTCGTCGTGCTTGGCTCCGGGCGGTCCTGGGTGGCGGTCGATCCGAGGACGGGCGAGAAGGCGTGGGACTGCACGTGGAGCACCAGCTATGGCGTGAATGCAGCCGACCCCATCGCGGATGGAGGCCGACTCTTTGTTTCCTCCGGCTACAACAAAGGCTGCGCGCTCCTCCAGCCAGGCGCGGGCGAACCGGCCAAAGTCTGGGAGAACCGGGACATGCGCAATATGATGAACCCCTGCGTCCTCATCGGCGGGCACCTCTACGGAATGGATGGAAACAACGGCGAGGGCCAGCTGAAGTGTCTGGAACTGGCCACGGGGAAGACGCTCTGGAGTGAAAAATCCACCGGCACCGGGTCCGTGACGGCTGCGGATGGTAAACTGATCGTCCTCAGTGAAAAGGGGGAGCTGCTCATCGCCCCTGCGGATCCGGCCGGGTTCAAACCTGCGGCCAAAGCCCAAGTTCTGACCGGGAAGTGCTGGACCGTGCCCGTGCTCGCCAACGGCCTGCTCTACTGCCGGAATGCCGAGGGGAGTGTGGTGTGCCTGGATTTGCGGAAGAAGTAGAAGGGGGAGTCTTCGGGGGGGGCGACACGAGGCGGGATGTCCGGGCCGGACACCCGTGTGGCGTTCGATTTCGGTTTCGAAAAGGATTGACCTCCGGCGGCAAAGCTGATGGGATGGCCCCACAGACCGGAACCAGCTGTGGTAGTCCCGCGGGAGGGGCGCAGGTATTTTTCTCTTTTTTGCCAGAGGGGGAAAAATCGCGCGATTCACCCCCTGCAATCTCCAACCAAAACAAGACTCCTCATGAAAACTCCTGAACGTTCACACTTTTTGCCCGCTCTCCGGGCCGGCTGGTGGGTGGGAAGGCTCGGCCTCGCGGTCGCCGCCCTCTCGCTCCCCCTGCACGGCCAGACCGGCTGCTTTCCGCCCGACAGCAATCCACCGGGCCTGCCGCCGTTTCCCTACCCGTGCCCGATGCAGATGGCGTCGCCTGTGCCGGTCGAGTTCCACGGTGGGACGGCGCTGTCGGCCTTCGACTGTTATCTTCAGATCGACGGCATCGCAGGGGCGGTCCGCGTGCCGACGGCGGACGGCGGGGAGGACCAGACGTGGACATCCACGCTCACCCTCACGCTCCAGTGCGCCCCGGGCTCGACGCTGCCGCGCCGCGTGATCAGCCTGCCGGTGCAGGGTGTCACGCACACCGGTCCGCGGACTGCCGGCGCTCCGGCGCAGCGGTTCGTCACCGAGCTGCGGACGCTGGGCGGTGAGAAAACAACGGATGCGGATTTCTCGCTCGTGCGCGTCCGCGCCGGGGCGGGGCAGGGACTGCCGGCGTGTCCGGGCGACTCGTGCCTGCAGCGCGTGACGGCTCCCGGCACGGGCGCGGTAAGCTGGCGCACGGCCTCGTTTTTCGATGTGTTCTGCGAGGTCGAGTGCGCGGGCCGCACCGGCACGGCCTGGGCCGCGGTTTCCGGCAAGGCCGAGGTCCGCGTCCGCCTCACCCAGGGCAAATCTGTTTCCGGCGGGCTCGATGTTTCCCCTGCGGGAACGGCGGCAGCGGTGACGGTGGACGACGCCACCCAGGCCGTCACCGTGAGCAACATCGGCTCGAGCGGGCAGGACGGGGTCTCGTTCGCCCTCAGTAAACCATACCTCCAGAGGAAGCTGAACAAGTTCCTTGCCGCCCCCGGATTCCGCATCACCCCGCCGCCACTCACGCTGGACGCAAACCTGCGCATCAAAGCCTCCAGCGGTGACGAGGCGGGCACTTTGAAAGGTCCGGTCAGCCTGCTGGTCGGGCGTTCGGCGCAGGGCATCGAGGCCTCGGCCGATTTCCCGGCGGCGGCGACACCGGCCCGGACGCAGAGTGTGCGAATCTCGGTATGGAATGGTTCCAGCCGCGTTGTTGTCCACGACTCTATCATCATTTGCATCACCGACCCGTGGCCCATCTGGCCTCTGGCCGCGAACGCCGGCCGGGTCATCACGAATTCCGCCACCAGTCCGTCCTCCTGTGGTGTGCGTGTGGCCACAGGTGACGTCTGCGGCGACGGCCTGGCGGACCTCGCCACGCCTGGGTCGCAGGTGGCCTTCATGGAGTGGGCCTCGCCGGTGCAGGTCACCATTCCAAACAAGGGAACCACCGCCTATCCAGCCACCCGCATCGAGTGGATGGCCATGCCTCTGACGGCTGCTTGCGACGGCTTCACCCAACTCGACGTCCTCGGCGCCGGCCTCTCGTCGTTCGTTGTGGGCGGCTGCGACATCACGGATGGCTGCCGGAACCCGCATGTGCTCGGCAGCGCCACGGTCGCCATCGTGGGCACTTGCGCGTCCGGCCAGTGCTCGGACCCGGGGCTGCGCGTGAGCAACCTCGGCTCCAGCGGCCAGGACGGTGTGGAGGTGAAATGGCCCCGCGCATGCGACTCCGCCCGCGTGAAAATTCAAATCCCCGACGGCAACCCGCCGCCCTACAATCCCTTCCCGCCGGATTCCGCGCTTGCCTGCGCCGCGTCTGGTGCCGGCGGCGGCATTTCGGCCCCCCACAGCTTCGGAAAAATAGAGGCGCTGCACTGCACGGTGGTCGACGCTGCGCCGTGCGATGTGCAATACGTCGCGCCCGCTGGTTCCACAGCCACGACGGAACTCCGGGCCGCTGTCCACAACGCCCAGGGCGTGCTGGTCGGCCAGCGGCTCATGCTGGCCACGCAAACGGTGAAGACCACGCGCATCGGCCCGGCGGGTCTGGCGCAGTCCGCGAAGCCCCGCATCGTCAGCATGGGCTTCGTCCGCCGTCCGGTGCCATTGCGGCCCTACTTCAGCGTCGTCTTTGACCGCGCCACGCTCATCACGCCCAGCGGCACTACGGGTTTCACCGGGACGGAGCTGCGGCTCTACCCGACTGCGCTGGCCACGGCGGTGGACGGCATCTCCAGCCTCGCGGTGACGGGACGCTCGCTTTCCACTGTCCAGTGCGACTTCGAGCGGCCGGAGACCTTCACCACCCGCTCCGCCTGCGTGGCGGCCAGCCCCGCCGGCGCCTACAATGCCTTTTCCTACCCGCCCCCGGACCGCATCGCCTTCGAGCGCGCGGTGGACCTGGACAACGGCGTGGCCGGCGGTGCCGCCGCCACGAAGGGGCTGCACGTTCGCTGCGAACTCAAGGACCTCCTGCGCACCTCTAGCACCTTCAACTCCGCCACCGGCGATGAAACCATCACCGCCACCGGCCACCTGGAGTGCACCATGGAGGGCGCGGGCTCCGGCACCCTCGGCACCTATCGCCGCACGTCCTGCCTGCCTGCCACTGTCGAGCTGCTGCGCCACTGCGCCCAGGGCACGCACATCAAGGACGCCGTCCTCATCAAGCGCATCGCCGCTGTCCTGCCAGGCGGCGATCCTGATTTCGACCTGCTCACCGTCCGCGCCGGCAGCCTCGAGGGCCTGACCGACGGCACGGGCGAGATCACCGGATCGCAGTTGAGTCTGCCCGGTGTCACGAACGCCTGCTACAGCCTCACCGTCGCCGCTGACGTGTCCTGCACCTTCAGCTTCGTCGGGAAACAAGGAAGCGCTCTCGCCGCCTTCAGCGCCACGAAGGCCGCGCCCGTCCGTCTGCTGCCGAGTGTGAGCCCCGCTGCCACCTTTGCCGGCGCGGATCACTCGGCCCTCGGCGTGGCCCAGCTCAGCCAGACGACGACCACGGCGGGAACAAACCTCGTCGTCAGCAACATCGGCTCCAGCGGCCAGGACGGGGTGTCCTGCACCCTCGGGGGAGTGGATGGCTACGATCTCGGCTTTGAGCCCTTCTCGCTGAATCCCGGGGGCTATGTCGACGTCAGCTCCTGGTGCTGGGGCGCGACCAATGCGGGCGCCGTCCGCGTTTCCAAGCCGAACGCCGCGTCCAACTACCAGGTGTCTGCGGATTTCACCCAGACGGGCGCCACCGGTGTCATCGTCGAGTGGTGGGATGGAGCGACGCGGGTGCTCAGCTCCACCGTCCCCGCGCAGCAGGCCACCATTTTCCTGAACGGCCTGCCTCCGGGCGAGCCGTGCCCGGTCGGGTCCATCGGGAAAATCAGCTCTCGTGCCAGTGTCTCGTGCGGCCGCATCCGGTTTATCAAGCACGTAAACATCAGCCTCCAGGGGCTGGCGATGCAGCCCGTGCCCGCCACGGAGATCCGTCTGCTGGCGCAGGGCGCGAGCTTCCGGCCGCTGGATCATGCGGAAGTGCGCTGCGCCTCGGTGGCTGGCGGCTCCTGCACCATCACCTCGCGGAGCACCGAACTCGGAGGCCGGGTCTACTCGTTCTCCGGGATGCTGAGGGAGAGTCCTAGCAAGCAGAGCTGGACAATCAGGGAGAGTCCAACCAGGGCCTCCCAGGGAAACGCCCGCGCCCTCCCGCCCGCCACTGGTGGCTGCTTCGACATGTGGGAGCACTCAAACCAGCTCGCCTACGCCATCACCCCGCCCGCAACGGGCACCGGCACGGTGCATGTGGAGATGGAGACTCCGCTCGGCATGAGCGTGAATACAACGCCCATCACCATGGCTGCTGCCGGAGCCTCGTGTGACTTCAAGATCGACACCTTCACCTGCTGTGGCGTCGGTTCGGGCCGCGTGCACGTGGGCCGCGACACTACCGGCACCACCTGCACGACGGATGTCTCGGCCATGGGGGCCAGCTTTGTCCAGGTGGTCATCTCCTCCCACCGGGGCGGGCAAAAGGAACTGGAACTCGAAACCATCCTGCCCGCGACGGCCCAGCTCGTCAGCATCGCCGATGACTCGTGCGCCCGCGCGCCGCAGATCGTCTCCTGCGCTGCCGCCATCTACTGGGGCTTTCACCAGGAGGGCGTGAGCGACCCCTGCATGAGCGTGGCCCTCTCCCGCCTGCACCCGATGACCGTCGGCGCCAGCACCGTGCAGGGCGACATGATCGAGATCGTTCCGCTCATCCCCGCGACCGGCATTCCCGGCACAGGGCTGCCCGTCAGCCGCATCTACGGCTGCGACCTCCAGGTGGGCGGGTGCGATTCCTTTGTCATCAATGAAGTGACCGAAGGCCCCGTCCAGTCCCACGGCCTGGCCACCTCCGGCCTCGGCGGGGCCTCGCTCGGCTGGAGTGCTGTGGAGCGCCGGCTGCATGTGGACAACCTCGGCTCCAGTGGCCAGGACGGCGTGAGTGTTGACCTCGGGAAATCCGACGGGTGGAGCTGCGACCTCGACCCCGTCACGATGGGCGGCGTCATGGTCCACGCCTACGGGGACACGCCTGCCGCGTCGAACGTCCTGCTGGGCCGCTGCGCGTGCTCGCCCCAGGAGTGGGGATTCGCCGGTGACTGCTGGGGGGCGGACTTCACCGCGCTCGGCACGAATGAGGTGGTCGTCGAGGTCAGCGATGGAGCGACGGTGACCGGCACCTTCACCATGCCCGCCGCCGCCGTCGGCATGATCGCCCCGATGGGGCCTGGCGGGAAAGACCCGGACCTCGTCCGCTGCGCCATGGAGCCTGCCACCGCCGGCCCCGGCAAATACAGCCCGCCTGGTTTCCTCCTGGAGTTCGACGTGCCCGGCCTCATCAGTCCGCCGAACAGCACGCAGGTCTATGCAGGCTACCGCGTCCGCCTGCGTCCAGGAACGAATTTTGTCGGCGTCACCCCGCTTGCCGTCCGCTCCATCGAGTGCCGCCCCGGTCGCGTCTGGGCCGGCATTGAGTGCACTGCGGTGCCCGTCACCATCACCGCCCAGGCGCTCGCCGCCGCAGAGTGCGGGCAGCAGAGCGGCATTGAGCCGCTTCTCACTTACAAAGGCATCACTCAAAAAGGTCTCAAGCGCTGCGCCACCACCGGCGGAGCCAACATCAAGGGCGAGGGCCCGTGCCGCATCAGCGTGGCAAACATCGGCTCCAGCGGCCAGGACGGCGTTTCGTTCCTCGATCTGAACACGGATGGCAAGGTCGGCTTCGCCTGCGACGGAGGGGATCTGCCGCCCGTCTGCGAGTGGGGCCTCTACGCCACCGGCACGACCACGGGGACACCCGCAGCAGGCAGTGGCCCGCTCGGTGTGGCGAGGATCATCCGGGATGACGGCACGGCAGGAGACCGCTGCACGGCCGACTTCAGCGCCCTCGGCTCGCCCTTTGTCACCGTCGTCCTGGCGGATGAAGCGGGGGCCGTCCTCACTTCTTTCGTGGTTCAGGCCGGCATGCCGGTGCCCATCGCTCCCGAGACTGCGGCTGGCGGCATGCGCCTCAGCGGGTGTGGGAAACTGCCGGGCGGCATTGGCCGCACCCCGTGCTTCTTTTACACGTTCGATCCGCTGCACAAAGTCAGAGTCACCGTTCCTGGTGGCCAGGCGGTTGTCGCTGCGGAAATCCGCCTGCTCGCCCTCGGGGGAGTGGCCCGCATTTCCAAAATCGACAGCTTCACCATCAAGGGCCGCCTGCTCCCGCAGGTCGTCCTCTCGCCCGGTCCCGGCGTGTCCAGCGTGACGAGCTTCCTCGCCTCAAACTTCACCCCCGCCGAGCTGGCCAACCCGGCCGTCAGTGGGCTGCACGCCGACCCGGACTTCGACGGCATCGACAATCTGCTGGAGTACGCCTTCGGGTTGAACCCGCAGGCCGCCAGCGAGAGCCCGGCCATCAGCCTGGCTCCCGGGGTTTCCAGCGAGGGCGGCGGCATGCCCGTGGTGAAAATCACGTTCCTGCATCCCTCCGGGCTCTCCGGTGTCGGTGCACTGCTCGAACCGACGGCGGACCTCTCGGTTTGGCAGCACGAGGGCCGCCTGCTCCCCACCAGCATCACCGCGCAGCCCGGCGGCATGGAGGAAGTGAGCTTCGAGCTGCCCGCCTCGGCCCCGCGGAACTACGGCCGCATTGTCTTCACGGTGCCTGATTGAGTTTGTTGAGCAAGGTTGAGAGACACGCCCCGCGTCGCACGGTCCGTCCGTGCGGCGCGGGGCGCACTCGTTCTGGGTGATTCATTTGTCTTGCTGGAAACCGGCCTGGATGGTAGGTTTCGGCCATGTTGCGCCTCACCCTTTGCCTGCTCACCGCTGCCGCCACCGCCGGAACCACTCTCGCGAAGCCGCCGAAGACACCGCCCCCGGCTAAAGCGGCGAAGGCGGGAAAAACTGCCCCTGCTCCCGCAGCCGAGCCATGGACGGTGCGCAGTTACCGCTTTCCCTCGGATTCGCTCGTCGCCGGATTTGACACGAAGGACCAGGGGCGGCTGAAGGCTCCCGTGCTGCCTACGGCGGACGCCTCCGCTGAAAAGGTGGCGGTTTTCCTGAAGAAGAGCCACGCGTGCCTGTCCGCCTTTTTCACCGGGCTCGGCTACGCGCCGCCTGCCGGTTCGCTCCTGGTTTTCGATCCGGACAGCGCGACCCTTGTGGCCCGCACCACGGTGGAGTTTCACGACCTGCTGGAGGCGGTGTCAGGGGAAAACCTGGCCAGCCGTTCGATGCGTCTGGCCTCCACGGTCCAGATCATCGAGGCGGACGCTGACGCAGTGCGGGACGCCGTGGCGCAGGCGGACAAGCGGCCGGACCATGCGGCGCTCCTGGCCACACTGACGGCGTTGGTGGATGCGGGGAAGGCGCGCATCGTCTCCGACCAGCAGGCTGAGACGAGGAGCGGCCAAAAGGTGAAGGTGGGCAGCACCAATGACCGGAGAGCGGCTTCAGATTTTGATGTCGCTGCGGACTCGTCCAGCGTGACCAATCTGGAGCGCAATCCGGTGGGCACAACGCTGGAACTGGAACCAACGATGGGGGCGGACGGCGAAACCATCGACGTGGCATTCTTTCTGGATCACCACTTTGCCCCGCCTGTGGAGAGCTGGATCACCGCCGGTGCCCGGCTCGGCACCAAACCGGTGGAGGCACGGGCGATGGATTTCAGCTCTGCCATGGTCAATTCAAACACCTCCCTCCTGACGGGCCAGACGAAACTGCTGAGCGTCTGGAGCCCGGCGGCCGGGCCGGCGAAGGTTTTGCAGGCGGCCTTCCTCACCATGGATGCGGTGCGCGTCCTTCCCTTGGAAAATCCGCAACTGGCGGCGTGGATGAGCGCCCACGGGGAGCTGGCGCTGCCCACGCCCAAGTCCGCCCCGCCCCGTCCCGAAGGCTTGCCGGAGGGCATGATCATCCGGCTTTTTCACGTCACCTCCGACATGCTGAGAAGCGTGAACTCGCCCGGAAGTTATTCCGACACGGCTGGAGGCGCCGACCCATTCGCGGCTCCGGCCTCCCCCGCCTCTGAACCACGCCTCAGCATTCAGGCCTCCGCGCTCGACATTCTGAAGTCCCTGGGCGTGCCGTTTCCTGAAGGTTCCTCCGCCACGTTTAATCAGGGGCTGAACGTTCTCCTCGTGCGCAACACGCCGGAAAATATTGAATTTGTCCGCCAGGCATTTTCCATCAGGCGGCAGGGGGAAGTCGCAAAATACCTCGCCGTCACCACCCAGATCGTGCAGGCGGATGCGGCGCTCGTCCGGCAGTGGCAGCGGGAGAGCCGCCCGGTGGCGGACCACTCCGGCGCGTGGAAGTCGGCCCAGGCTGCGGTCGCAGAAAAAAAGGCCAGCGTGGTGGACATGACCTGGCTGGAAACCCGAAGCGGCCAGAAGGCAAAGGCTGAGGCGGGCACGACCTTTTCGACTGCCGAGTCGGACTACTCCGTTTCCGAATCGAAGAGCACGGAGGATGCGCCCGCCGCTGCGACCCAGCAGCAGCCCGCCCTTCTGCCACCGCCCCCACAGGAAAACAAGGGTGGCGCAGTGCCTTCGCCCAACCCACCGCCGCCGCAGGCAAAACCGGTCGTCGTGGTGGCCAGCCGGGACCACGAAATCATCTCAGCCACTGTGGAGCGCGAGCACATCGGCACCACAGTGGAGGTGGAGCCCGTCATTGGAGCCGACGGTCACATGGTGGATCTGTCGATGCAGCTCGACTACGACTACGCGCCGCCCACCCAGCGCCCGAGTCCCGAGGCGGCAGCCGGCGCAGCGCTCCGGCCGGAGGCTCCGGTCACGGAATTTCACCACGTCAGTCTGAGTTTCTCCACCCCCCTGCTGAGCGGCAGCTGGCGGCTGGCGGGTGTGTGGAAGCCGACCGGCACGGCGGACTTCGACGGAAAGGAAATCCTCCAGGCGGCCTTTGTGAAGGTCACGGTTCTCCCGATCCGACAGGAGAAACCGTAGGCGGCAGGCGTGCCCTTCGCTCAGCGTGATGGCAGGCGCGTGACGCGTTTCCAGAGCGGGGCGAGTTCGCGGGCGATGAGGCCGGCGAGTTCGGCTGGGGGGGCTTTTCCATCCAGCGCACTGGCTGCGGCGATGGAGGCCAGGTCTCCGCTGGAGAGCGCCACCAGATCGAGGACGGCGTGTCCGGGTTTCGCCGGATGCTCGGGTGCGCCCTCGGTGGTGAAGGCGACCACCTTCACGGCCTGGCCGTCCGGGCTGCCGGCGCGGGAGTCCGCAAAGCTGGACAGTGCGCGCCAGAATTCCCGGTTTTCCGCAGACTCAAACCCGAAGAAGATCTCGGCATCCGGCGTCATCCACTGGCTGCCCAGCCCGCCACCGGCGAGACGGGGCAGTCCGGCGTGGCGCACGGCGGCAAAGTGGCGGCCGGCAAATTCGACGAGGCGGGCGAGTTTGGCCTGGTCGAGCGTGGCGCTGGCGGCACCGGCGCGGTTCGTGGCGAACTGGTCGGCGAGCCTGTCATTGATCGGGTAGGAATGCGGAGCACTCTGGCCGTTGACCGGGGTGGTCAGCGGCAGGGTGGGGGCGGTCGGTTCCGGAGGCAGGCCGCGCCGCTGCTGGCGCATCACCTCCAGCCGGTCCTTCAGGCGCTGAAAGGCGGCCCTGGATTCCTCCACTGGCGATGCCAGCGCTGCCGGGGCAGCCACCACGGGAGTCGGGGCCGGAGCGGGCGGTGCGTACATGGCGTCCAGGGCGCGGGAAATGGAGTCCATCGTTTCCGCGCCCACCACCGGCTCGGTCACGGGATGCACCGTCAGGGGTGGCAGCTTTGGCGGGCCGGGGAGGGAGGGTGGCTGCGGGCGCAGCATGAAATCCCACCGCTCAGCCGCGTAGCGCAGCACGGCGCGGGGGGAGATGGACCGCCCGGAGTGCAGGGCAAAGAGATCGCCCATGCGCAGGACTTCTTCGAATTTTTCCCGCTGCTCAGCCGGCACCCCGGCGGTGTGCAGCCGGCTGTCGATCAGCGCACGGGCCTCCGGGGGGCGCACGCCGCGCAGGTTGATGAACTCCCGCGTCATCCTGTCCTCCAGCGCGCTGGGGATCTGGCTCTGGAAGGTCGTTTCCCAGATGTCCTGGTTCACGCAGACCACGCTCAGGCTCTTTGGAATCAAGCGCGCCAGCTCCGTGATGATCCAGGCGATTTTCATCCCAGCCTTTCCGTCCCGGTAAAAAACGTCCAGGTGGTCCACCACAAAAACGAGCGGGCGGTACTGGCTGAGAATGCGGGCCAGGTCGCGGAACTTCTCCTTTGCCTGCTGCTCCGCTCCGCCTTGGGATTCCTGAATGATCTGCATGCCGCCACCGCCGCCGATGGCGCTGGCCGAGGGGGAATTCATCGCCCAGCGCAGAGCCTGGAGCCGTTTTTCCGGGGCCTCCTCCGCGCCCTGGCTGTAGGAGACAAGCACGCGCAGCCAGTGGCTGGCCGCGCTCAGCTCCGTGTCAGACTCCCGTGCCAGGCTGCCTGCCGTCATGGCGCTGAGCCGTTCAAAATGATCGCCAAACCACTTGGCCACGGCCTGGCCAGGATTCGTGAAATCAAACATCTCGACAAAATTCCTCTCCAGTGCGGCGATGGCCTCCTCGGGATGAGCGCAGGGGATTTTCTTGTCCTCGATGAGCCGGCTGTTGATGCGGGCGAAGAGGAAACGCGCGGCCTCGTCCAGCATGGTCAGCCCGCTGCGGTGCCCGCCGTCGCGGTGCAGCTTTTCCACCACATCCCAGAGGATGGTGCCCCACCGCGCTTCCTTCTCCAGATCGATCGTCAGCGGGATGACCAGCGCCCGCCCCAGCCACTGGGAGGCAAAGCGCGTCACGAGATGGCTCTTCCCAAATCCCGCCCGCGGCGCTGCCAGCACGACGGTGCGCCCCAGTCCATGAGCGCCGCCCTCGGGCAGCGCCTCTCCCAGTTGGGTTAACGTTTCACCGTGCAGGGACTCCACCAGTCCGCTGGCGGCCACCTCGCCCGAAAAAATGTCGTCGCTAAACGGATTTCTCATTCTCGCGTATCAGTTTGGAAAAAATTGTCACCAGCGAGACAATCTGGACGCAGTGGCGAGGGAAGGAAAGTATTATTTTTCCAAAAATTGCAAAAAACAAGGGTTCTTTTCGGATAAATTAGCAATCACACCTTCAAAAAAATCGAAGACTCCCATGACGACTGGGAACGCCTGCGTATAGTCCCCGCCTCACACCAAACACACACCCATGGATCAAGTCTGGAAATTAATCAAAGAGCCCTTCATCTGGGGGCTTCTGCTCGGCCTGCTGCTTTTTGTCCTCAGTTTCTGGGGGCATTTCAAAACCAAGCGCGAGTTCCGCCGTTATCGCAAGCATTTGAGCGACAAGCTTGAGCTTGACGCGCACCAGATGGAACTGGTGAAAAAGGAGAAGGACGCCCTGCTGAAGGAGGCGGAAAACCTTCGCCTGCGCGTCGGCATGCTGGCGGAAAAACCCGACCAGAAAATCCTGCGTGATCTGGAAATTCTGACCCGCGCAGAGAAGCGCATGGTCGTGCGCGCCCCCGGTTTCGCCCCCGCCTGGGAGGCAGCCAAGGCCGAGGCCACGGAGGAGATCGCCCAAGAGGAAATCGGCAAGAGTTCCCCGAAGCGTTTTTTCAACCGGCTGTTCGGCAATGCAGCGCTCAAGCTGCTGGACTCCAGCAGCAGTGCGGACAACTCCTCCGAGGCCTACTCCGGCGCCTCCAGTGCGGGCACCAGCCAGAATAACACCACCCCAGCCAATAACGGCGGCACCCCGGAGCCAACCAAACCGGCGGCCTGATTTTCCCCCTCCGTCGAGGGACGCACGAGGGCACGCCGGTTCATCCCGGCGTGCCTTTGTTGTTTTTGGTTCGTGCCCGGGAGCGGGAAAAAGTGCTTTCGCATCCGCTTCTTGGAAGCGAGCCGCTGGTTGTTCCGCCGTGGTAGGTTCTCAGGGTGAGTCCGCTGGCTGCTTTGCCGTTGGGGAATGCAGGCACACCTGTTTTGACGATGAAGATGCCCACATTGGTGAAGTGAATGTCCTGGTTCAGCAGACAGGCAAGGTCGGCGAGGAGCTGGCCCGCTGAAATGTTCGATGCCTTGAAGTCGAATTTTTTGTCGATTACTGAACCTGGGATAGTGCAAAAAATGCTGAATCCGCGTCTACTGGGAGGATCAGGGTCGTTTTGGGAGATTTTCACGCCGACCCAAAAAACAAGCTCATCGATTGAGGCGTCAGCAATTTCGATGCTGGGAATCCGGATGGAGTCCAGGTTCACCAGAAGGGGGGCTTTTAGGGATTTGCCACCGTATTGCGTGGATTTTACGGCACGAGGGCGATTTGGCACGCGCGTCGTCTTGGCCGGGGATGTCCAAAAACGCTCTTCCGGCGACTGTTGCTGTTCGTGACGCGGGGTGGCGCTGCACCCGGCCAGGAGCGCGGCAAGGAGGAACAGCGGGATCGGCGTTGCTTTCATGCGGGTGGCAGCATGGAACCCGGCCGTTTCAAATGGCTGAACGCCTCACATCCGAGCCCGGATGAATTCCTTCACCGCCTCAGTCGTGGCGGGGAGGGGGTGGCGGGTGAGGGATTTTGATTTCAGGGCCTCCAGTGTGGGGTGGAGGGGCTCTGTGCCGGTGGCCTGGGTGACGACTTCGGGGAACTTGGCGGGACTGGCGGTGGCGAGGATGATGCTGGTGCGGTCCGGGGCGAGTTCGGTGAAGCCGCAGGCGGTGTGGGGGTCGGCCACGTAATGGAAGTCGCGCCAGATGCGGGCGATGGTCTCCTGGATTTCCGCATCCGCGAGGCGGGAGGAGAGGAAGCTGGTCTGCGCGGCGGGCAGGTCGACGGGGGAGCCGGCCTTGAGCCGGGCCATGACTTCGCGGACGCGCGCCGGGTCGCGATCCAGCAGGAAATAGAGGAAGCGCTCGAAATTTGACGCGGCCTGAATGTCCATGGACGGGGCGAAGCTGGGGTGGACGTCGCCCTGGCGGTAGCTGCCGGACTGGAAGAAGCGGTGGAGGATGTCGTTCTGGTTCGTGGCCACGCGGAAGAGGGCTCCGGGCAGGGCGCCCATCTGCTGGACGAGCCATCCGGCCAGGATGTTGCCGAAGTTTCCTGTGGGTACGACGAACTCGACCTGCCTCGCGCGGGCGGCCTCTGGCAGGCGGAACCACGCCCAGAGGTAGTAGACGCACTGGGCAAGGATGCGGGCGATGTTGATCGAGTTCACGGCGCTCAGGTTCACGGCGGAGGAGAACTCGTGGTCGCCGAAGGTTTCCTTCACCACGCGCTGGGCGTCGTCGAAGGAGCCGGGCACCGGGATGGCGAAGACGTTGGCCGCGCCGGTGCAGGCCATCTGGCGCTCCTGGAGCGGGGCGACGCGCCCGTCCGGGTAGAGGATGAAAATGACGATGCCCTCCTGCCCGAGGCAGCCGTGGATGGCGGCGGACCCGGTGTCCCCGGAGGTGGCGCCCAGCACGGCCAGCCGGCGGCCGGAGTGCTTGACCTGGCGCTTGTAGAGGAGACCGAGGAGCTGGAGGGCGAAATCTTTAAACGCCAGGGTGGGGCCGTGAAAAAGCTCCAGGACAAACGTGCGCTCGTCCAGCGTGACGAGGGGGGCTACGTCCGGGCTTTCAAATTTGCCGTAGGCCTGCGCGGTCATGGCGGACCACTCGTCCTTCGGGATTTCCGGGGCGAAGAGGCTGAGAAACTCCGCAGCCAGCTCCGCGTAGCCGAGTCCAGCCCAGCGCTGGAGGTGCGGAGCGAGGTCCGGCAGCTCTGCGGGCAGAAACAGACCGCCGTCCGGGGCGAGGCCGATCTCGACGGCTTCTGAAAAGGAATGGGGCGGCGTCTGGCCGCGGGTGGAGAGGTACTTCATGAAATGGTGTGGAATCGGGCCGCCAATGAAGCCCAGAACTCCCGCCGCCACAACTGCCGGGAGGGCGCAAAAAAGGCGGCCCCGTTTCCAGGGCCGCCTTTGCGTTAAATTCTCTACCGTACCGGATTAATGGGAGGAGGCATTAATGTCGACCGGCTTGTAGCCGCCCTTGCCCTTGAAGTACATGGCCATGGCGATGTAGCAGGCGAGCATGAACATCGGGAAGAACGCCATCTTGCCGAGGGCGCCGAACTGGCCGGCCTTGGTGACTTCGGCCAGAGTGGCCTTCTCAGTCGCAGCCGTCACGGCGGCAGCCTTCTCGGGATCAACCGACTTGTAGGCACCGAGCACGTAGTCCGCGTCCTTGGTGACGGTCTGGTAGAGGGCCGGAGCTTTCTCCTGAAGGATGCCCGTGGTGGTCTTCTCCTGGAGGTAACCGATGTAGGGGAAGCCCAGGATGCCGACGGCCAGCATGCCGATGCCGGAAATGGCGTTCAGGGTGAGAGCGCCGCCCTTGGGGCTTTGCTCTGCGGTGATGCCCAGCATGGTGGGCCAGAAGAACGTCTTGCCGAAGGCGTAGATGGTGGCTGCGGCGAAGATGGCGACGATGCCCGAATTGCCCACCTTGGAGAGGGCAAGAAGGCCGGCGATGGCGAGGATGGCGCTCACGATGAGCAGGCCAACCGGGGAGAGCTTGTGGATGATCGGGCCGGCGAAGAAGCGCAGCACGCACATGATGGCGGAGGTGTAGATGAGCACCCACCCGGCGTCGTGGCCGGCGTCCTTCATCGGTCCTTCCATCAGACCGCCGATCCAGCCGTCCGTTCCGATTTCCGTGGTCGCCAGGGGCATCATGATGATGATCATGAAAGCCAGAAGGGGACGGCCAAAGCTGCCGGTGTAGGCGAAGAACGCGCCGGCGACGGCGACGCTCAGGATGACGGAAACAAGCATGGACCAGCCAAAAACCTGGCCGAGCTGGGCGAAGATGAGGGCGAAGGCAACGAAGGCACCGAAGGCACCGAGTTCCTTGAGCATGTCGCGGTAGGAGACGCCGGCCTGTTCGCGCTCGTTGGCGGGGAACTTGGCGCCAATCAGCATGGCGAGGAAGATGACGGCGGGGACGAGGACGAGACCGAGAACGATCCGCCAGTCACCTTTGGCCGCCACGTCGCCGAGGGCGATGGTGCAGATGCCGCCGACCACGAGGCCGCCCGGCCATCCGGCGTGGAGAATGTTGAGCCACTGGGTTTTGTTCTTGCTGAACATGGTGGCGACGACCGGGTTGATGAAGGCCTCCACGGTGCCGTTGCCGAGACCGAGGATGATGCTGCCGGTGGTCAGAAGGTTCAGGCCCTTGAGCTGGGCGGCGTGGAGAGCTGCGCCCTCCACTCCCTGAATGGCGCTGTAGGCCATGAACGCCATGACGGCGTAGATGGTGTAGCACAGGAAGGAAAAGATCATGGCCGCCTTGTAGCCGACCTTGTCGATGAACAAGCTCCAGACAATGATGGAGATGGCAAAGGGCCAGACGCCGGCACCCTTGAGGCCGCCGATGGCTACCTTGTCGATTGCGAAGTCGGTGGCGAAGCGGACATCACACAAGTACATCCGCGAAAAGAACGCGTAGGACGTGGTGATGAGCGCGATGAAGCAGCCCCAGAAAAGGGCCATGTTTGGTTTGTTGGCGTCTGTCTGACTCATGGTTGTTGGATGTGGGTTTTATGCATGGGAAAACGGGCGCATTATGCACGCGGCTTGGGGGGGGCAAAGCGAAAATTTTCCTAAATGCAAGGCGGGAACTCCCGCCCCGGCGTCCCCGGTGACCGGGCGAGGGCGGGACTTCTGGTTTTCAGGGGGCAGCCGGGGAGGCGGGGCGGTCTGTTTCGGCGGGAACGGGGCGGGTTTCGCGCCGTTTTTTCACGGCCAGGGAGGTGGCCTCGTACTGCCCGAGCAGCCACTCCGCCCCAAACCAGAGCAGGGGAAACAGCAGGCTCTTCAACCAATTCCGTGGGATTTTGTGGAGGGTTTGAGTTCAAGCCCGCCGCAGTAGAAGAGAATCCTGGCTCGATAGCTGGCGAAGGAGCGGAACCCCCTGGCCGCCGCTTTGAGCTGTTGAACCACGCTGTTGA
>JANOAS010000234.1:0-43344 GCA_031411255.1 bacterium | reverse complement strand
TTGGAAATTTCCCGCTAAGAATCCGCCGCGCTGGGGCGTATGAGGCGGGGGGCTGATTCCGCTGGCGCGGGGCGGCGACCTGACTCACCATTATCCCTGAATGAACCCGCTGCGATTTTCCCTCGTGTCCCCGGCCCGGCTGATGCTGGCGGGGCTGCTTGTCCTCACCCCGGCCCGGATGCGGGCGCAGGAGCCCGGGGCATCCGGGCCGTCGGTGAAGGCGCTGAAGTATCACGAGGCGCTGGTGAAGCGTCCGGTGCCTGGCTACCTCTTTGACCGGTTCTACAATGCGTGGCTGGACACGGGGACGATCGAGGAGCTGGAAAAATACCTGACGGCGCGGGTGGCGGCGGAGGAGACGACGGCGGGGCGGCTGCTGCTGGCTTTTTTCCACGCGAAGCAAGGGGACAATGTGAAGGCGATCGGGCAGTTCCGCGCGGCGCTGGAGAAGAACCCGGGCTCGGCGGAGGCGTGGTTCCAGAAGGCGGTGGTGGAGGCGCGGACGCTGAATTTTGAGACGGCGCTGCAGGACCTGGAGAAGGCGGCGGGGGCGAAACCGGAGGCGGACCTGGAGGGGCGCATCCGCCAGATGCAGGCGCGGCTGTTTGTCCGCAGCGGGCAGCAGGAAAAGGCGGTGGAACTGTGGAAGGGGCTGCTCTCCACACGCGGCGGGGATGAGGAGCTGCGGGAGGACTTGATCGACCTGCAGGTGGCGGAGGGGCTGCTGCCGGAGGCGGAGGCTTCGGCGAAGGAGCTGATCGCGCTGACGAAGGATGCGCAGAAAAAGATCCTGCGGCAGCTGCGGCTGGGGGACATCCAGCAGCGGGCGGGGCGGAAAAGTGACGCAGTGGAAACTTACGCGGCGTGCCTGGCCGGAGTGGGGGCGGACTCGTGGCTGGAGAAGGAGATCCTGAACCAGATCGACCAGGTGTTTCGCCGGGAGGACGACATGACGGGGCTGCGGGCGGAGTATGAAAAGCTGATCGCCGCCGCCCCCGCGCGGCTGGCCCCGCGGGTGGCGCAGGCGCGGCTGCTGGCGGCCACGGGCGAGGGGGACAAGGCGGTGAAGGCGTGGCAGGATCTGCTGGCGCTCACGCCGGGGGACCGGGGCATCCGGGAGGGGTTCATCGAGACGCTGACGGCGCTGAAAAAACTGCCGGAAGCGGTGGAGCAACTGCAGCAGCTGATCTCCAAGAACCCGGGTGACCTGGAGCAGCTGTTGCGTCTGGCGGATCTGAGGTTTCAACAAGGGGACAAGGTGGCAGTGAGGGTGGTGCTGGAGGATTTCCTGGCGAAGGCGGGCGTGAGCGAAGGCGTGACGCTGCGGATCGCTGGTCTGGGCGAGCGCTACGGGCTGCCGGAGCTGGCGCTCGGGCTCTTTGAAAAAGCGGTGACCGCCGACCCGAAGAGCGAAGCGCTGCGCGAAGCCCAGGCGGCCACGCTGCACAAGCTGGGGCGGAAGCCGGAGGCCGTGGCGGCGTGGAAACAACTGGCCGCCGGGGCGGACCGGGCGCGGCTGCTCCAGGTGGCGCGACTGATGACGGCGCGGGACGAGCAGGAGGCGGCCTACACGCTGCTGCGGGAGCGGGAGGAGGAGTTCAAGAATGATCCGCTCTATCTGGCGGAGCTGTGCGACGTGGCGGTGCGCCTGCAAAAGTCCGCCGAGGCGTGGCCATGGGCGCGGCGGCGGGTGGGGCTGACGGCGGCTCCGGCGGACCTAGAGCTGGCGCTGGACCAGGCGGTGAAGATCGCTGCCCAAGCGGCGGATCCGGCGGCGCCATTGCGCGAAGTGGAGGGCAGTGCCGGCGATCCGCAGGACCAGTGCCTGCTGGCCGCGCTGCTGGAGGCGGCGGGGCGGCGCAAGGACGCAGAGGCGGTGCTGGAAAAGGTGGCGGCGGTGCGGCCCGGGCTCGCTGCGCAGCTGCAGGTGCGGCTCTTTGTCCTGAGGTCGGACTGGATGCAGGCCGCTGCGGCACTGCGGCGGCAGATCGAGCTGCCGGAGGGAAAAAAGGCCTCAGCCGTGCAGAGGCTGGTGGGATTTCTCCAGCGGGCGGAGCAGCCGGGTGAGGCGCTGAAGTGGATCGCCGAATGGAAGCGGCTCTCGCCCGGCAGCGTGCAGCCGTGGCTGGAGGAGGCATCCCTGCTGGGAGCGCAGGGGAAGTCCGGCGAGGCGCTGCGGGCGCTGCGCATGGCGACGCAGCAGTTTCCCGACAATGACGACCTGAAGGCAAAGCTGGCCGGGCTTTTCCGCGAGGAGGGAAAACTGGCGGACGCGCAGCGGCTGTTTGACCAGCTCTTCGAGGACGGGAAGGACCCGGGCGCGAAGCTGCGCTGGGTGGCCGAACTGGCGACCACGGCTGAGATGCAGGGGAAGACGGGGGAGCTGGTGGAGAGCTTCGAGGAGCGCCGCCGGGGGAACCGCGCCTCCACGCTGCCGCTGCTGGCCCTGGCGGAGATCCACCGGACCTCCGACAACTACGAGAAGCGCCGGGACGCGCTCATGGAGGCGTCCCGCCTGAAACCGGACGACGTGGACCTGCTGCTGGAGGTGGCGCGGGTGGAGCAGAGCCAGAGTGAGCCGGACCGGGCGATCGAGACGCTGAAAAAAGCGATGGCTGTGGAGAAGGGACCGCGCAGTGGGCGGCAGCTGGCACGGGCGCTCTTCGAGGCGGGCCGGGATGACGAGGGCACGAAGCTGGTGAATGACCTGGCGGGCGGCGGGAAGCCGGACCCGCGCGAGATCGAGTCCCTGGCGGACAGCCTGAGCACCGGCGGGGACTGGGAAAGGGTGGCGGCGTTTCTGCGCCCTCATGCGGCGGCCTTCCCGGACGACTACCGGGTGCAGTATTTCCACGCCCTCGTCCTGGAGGAGCAGGGGGCGACACGGGAGGCGTTTGAGGTTTTCCGCCGCCTCCTGGCTGCGGACCAGGAGATGACCGGTCTGCCGCCGGCGCCGCCCGGGAGAAACCAGGAATGGGTCAGGCACATGACCGAGCTGCTGCCGGCCGGTGCGGTGGAGTTTTTGACCTTTGACGACCAGGTGATCGAGGTGGCCTACGCGCACCGGGATGAAGGCCGGCGCAATGGCTACGGCAGACCGGCGCGCAACCAGGCGGCGGCGCGCATCCCGCT
This sequence comes from bacterium, assembly GCA_031411255.1. Lineage (GTDB taxonomy): Bacteria > Verrucomicrobiota > Verrucomicrobiia > Verrucomicrobiales > V1-33 > JANOAS01. The sequence goes on along the minus strand of JANOAS010000234.1, from coordinate 40,212 downwards.
GCCCTGTACGCTGGCGGACCTGAAGCGCTACGCTGTGGCGCACCTCGTCCGCATGGCGCCTGAAATGGACGATGCCACGCGGAACGCGCTGCCGGGTGAATTCGCCGCGCGCGGCATGGGCTGGGCGCGCTACCTGGGCGACGGGCGGCCGCGGGACATCTGGGGAAATCCCGAGCAGGTGTCCGAGTGGCTCGCGAAATCGCCAGGCGACGAGACGCTGCTCGCCCTGGCCGGGTTTGTCGCCTCGTTCCGGGACGGGGTGGAGCCGGCGCACCTGCTGGAATGTTTCGCCCGCTTCAAGGAGGCGCGGCCCAGGCTCGCCGCCACTGCGGGCATGGCCCTCGCCCGCGCGGAACTGACCCCCGAGTCAACCGCCGCCGTGCGCGAGACGCTGGAAAAGCTGCTGCCCGCGCTGCCGGCCCCCGGGGACATGCTGGCGGTGGCCCTGCTGCGCGCGCTCGGGATGAACGAGGAGTTCGAATCAATCGACCCGTCCTCCAAGCTGCCTCCCGATCTGGCCGGTGCCGCGCTGGACCAGCTGGTGCGCGGGGTGCTCACCGCCACGCAGACCAGCCCGTGGGACGAGAGCGTGCTCCGCGGAATGACGATGCTGCTCACCCAGCGGAAAGACTGGACGCGGCTCATTCAGATCCTGGACCACGAAGTGGAAATGGCCGCCAGCCGCCCCGTGCCCACCGGGGCTGGCAGCCGGGACGAGATGGTGCTGGAGCTGGAATGGCCGCCGGCGGAGCTGCCCTCCTGGCCGCAGGAGGTGACCGGCCTGCTCGGCGAGGACTCCGAGCTGGGCGGACCCGACAACCAGGCGGCGCTGAAAACTGCGGCACCCTCTGCAAAGGACCCGGTCCTGCGGCTGCTGCTGACCCGCCTCTCCGGAGATGAGGCCGCCACCGCTGCGGGTGTCGCCCAGCTGGCCGCCTCTGCCTCGCTCACCGTGGACCAGTGCGTGCTGCTGGCCTCCTGGTTCGCCGGAAAGGAGCAGCCGCTCGCGGCCGGGGACTGGCTGAAAAAGGCCCGCTACCTGCCCGCCACGCGCGAGGCGCGCACGATGATCGACTGTCTCATGCTCGGCCTGGCCTCCGCTGCAGCCTCCACTCCGGAGAACGCCCCGCTCATCGAGGCGGGCCGGGAGGCCGCGCTGCGCCTGAAGCAGGGCGTGCTCAGCCGGGACCAGCGCATGGCCCTCATCAGCGCGCTCGACACCCTCGGCCTGGGCGGGGAGGCGGAGAAACTGCAAACCGCGGCCACCACAGGCGCAGGCGGCGGCTCCGGCAGCCGGAGCAGCTACCAGCCCGCAGGCCAGCTGGGCGGCCGGGTGAGCCAGCTCCTGGCGCATGATTCAAAGGACGAGGCCGTCCAGCTCCTGGTCTCCGAGTTTCGCCGCATGGCCGGGGCCGCCCTCACGAGCGATGTGAGGAACTCAGCCTCGGAGCAGCTCGTGAACATTACAGAATCACAAAACCTCGCCCCCGCCGTGATCAAGGCCATGGAGCCTCCGGCTGATTCCGACCCACTGCGGCTGGCCCAGTTCGCCCTTTCCTGCCAGAGCCTGGGGCTGCGGGAGCGGGCTGTGGAGTCGTATGAAAAGGCGCTCGCGGCCAAGCCGAAGGAGGACCTGTGGCGCGCGCGGCTCTTCACCCTGCTCATCGAAAAACAGCCTGATCGTGCCGCCGCCCTGCTGGCCCAGTCCCCTCCGGCGAACCCGTTCATCTTCTGGCGGACCATCATCTATGCGCTCTACCGCGAGCGCGGCCTGCCGCTCCGCCTTGCCTTGGCGGAGAGCTTCCTTACGTCGCTGCCCGGCTTTCCCCCGCCGAAAAAGGGGGAGGCCGAGCCGCTGACCTATTTCTTCGCCCTGATCGGCGGCAATGCCGAGGTCGAGGGGGAGACGCTCAATGCGCTGGACTACCGAATCCTGCCCGAGGATGAGGTGAAGGTGACTCCGGTGGTCAAGGAGAGTGAAAAAGTGAAGCCCTGGCGCGAGAAGCAGCGCTCCGCCTACGAGCGGATGTGCGGTGCGCTGCTTCAGTTCCCCGGCACGGCCATTGCCGCCTTTGCCGCCCGCGCGGGGCTGCCGCGGCCTGCGGGCGCGGAGGATCCCGTCCTGGCCATCCAGGCGCGTGAGCTGCTGCTGCGAAAAGACCTGCCGCTTTCTGGCGAGGGTCTCTTCCAGCGCACGCGGGACGGGCAGTCCACGGCCAAGCCCATGCCGGGACGCTACCTCATCGAGCAGGCGTGGCGGGCGAAGGACCGTTCCTCCATCGACACGGATTTCATCCCCGCCCTCACCGAGGCGAAGCGCCCGGTCGAGGCTGCGATCATGAAGACACTGGCAGATTTGTATTTCTGCCCGGAGGCGGATTTTCCCGGCCTCCTGCGTGCAGAAATGGCAGCGCAGGCCGTGTCATCGCGCAAGGCCGCAGCGGTGCCCCTGGATGGCATCCTCGGGGTTTACCGGGACCGTGACCTGAAAAGCGACCTCGCTCCCGCCCTCGCGGCTGCGGCGGCAAAACCGCCACAGCCGGCCTACGCCTATTTCCAGACGGTCGCCTCCTATGCGCGTTACCTCGCCGTGCACGGACGCGGGGGCGAGCTGCCCGCCCTTTTCTCAAGCATGGCGGGCGCCCTGCTCGGTCCGCGGGAGGGCCGGGCGGAGCTGGTGAAGAAGCACCTCACCGGTTCCCGCTCCTTCGCCACGGGGAAGACGGCTGGGCCGGACTCATTCGCCGCGCTGCTCCAGACCTGTGTGGAGGCCCCGGGGGCGCTGGTGGCTGTCATGGCTGCGTATGAGGCGGAGCTGGCTCCCTTTGCTGCGGACCCCGCACAGCCGGCGGGGAAAAAAGTCGTGCTCAATCTGAACAACTGCCCCCACCACGATCCGAGCTTCCTCGAAGGATTGGACAAGGATGCGCTCGCCTTTCTGGACGCCTCCCCGTTCCTTGCTGGTGCGGGCGAGTTCCGAGCGTGGTTCACGGATGAAGAGGAGGGCGACACCCTCTGCGGCCACCTCATGGTGCATGCCCGGGACCTCGGCGCGGCCGACCGGGACAAGCTCGTCCAGCATCTGCGCTCGCGCCCGTCCGCTTTTGGGCGCGATCTTTTTCTGTGCGTTCTGGACAAGCTGCCGCTCCATGATTTCCTCGTCCGGGCGGCGGCGCAAAAGGACGCCCTTGCCGCGCTGCCGCCTGACCGGCTGCGGGAGATCACGGTCATGTTCACGGAGGACATCGCCTCCGTGTTTGATGCCGCACGGGAAAAGGACCTGACGCCCGATGACAGGGCGATGCTGGAGTTTCTCAACGGCCAGGGCGGCGGTGGGGTGGAGGCTCTGGCGCCCTTCCTGGCGGGGAAATCCCTGCGCGAGCTGAAGCTGGACGCTTCAGATGCGGATGGCGACTGCCGCCGCATGCTCCTGCTGGCAAGGCGGAGCGCGGTGGACCGCGTGCCGGCCGTCATCGCCCAGACTCGCGTGCTGCTCGCGGAGGCGGCGCGGAAAAATCCCTACAGCAACAACGGCGGCATTTTCAATTCAGCGGTGTCGGATGTGGTCGAGCACCTGCTGCCGGCGGAGGATGCCGCCATCGACTGGAAAAAGCCGGACAGCCTTGTTCCATTCTCGCTCTATGCCGCGGCGATGCTGGTGCCGGAAAAGCCGCTCATCCGCCTGGGCGGGTCTGCTCGCAGCCGCATCGGAGCCCTGTGGCAGCGGCTGTGGAAGGAGGAGATGAGCAAGGGTCCGGCCCCGGAGGAGGAAAAGTGGAGGGCATTTCTCGCCCGGCTGGGGGCCGCCCTGCCGGGCCGGCAGTTCGACCTGCTGAGCGGCTGCCTGGTGGAGGTCATCAACCCGAAGGCGGGGCTGCCGCCCGCGCTGGCGGCGCATGGTGCGCCGCAGTGGCCGGTGCTGGACGCGATGCTGCGCACGCGGGCGCTCCAGCTCCAGCCCAAGGGCGCGGAACAGAAGGCTCCCGACCAGCAGGCGGTGGTGGCGCTTTTGACGGATGCCACCGTTCCGTGGGCGGCCAGACTTTCGGTGGCGGCCGGTCATTTCGGTGCTGACGCCCGCCTCGCCAGCCCGGAGGCGGTCCGTGCGGCGGCAGCACTCCTGGTCGAGGGCATTCGCGCCGGAGGGCCGCTGGACGAGGTGGAGGCACAGCGGGTGCTTCACGCGCTGCTGCAGCTGCCGGATGACGAGCCGGGCCGCACCGCCATCAGTGCGGTGCTCAATTCAGCCAGGGTGCAGTCCGCCTTTGACCAGGAGGCGGAACTCCTCAACCACGTCCGCGAGCTGTCGTTCAAGATCGACGACACGGCGGCCATCAACCGGCTGCTTTCCCGGCAGGAGAATGGCAGTGTGAGTTCGCTCGCCCTGCTGGTGCTCCACCACAAAAATGAGATGGGGAAAAAGTACGTGGATGCGAACCTGTCCACGATGCTCACCGCCCTTTCTGGCAGCTCCAGCACCGCCGTGCGCTGGACGGAGGCGGTGGCGACCGCGCAGCCCGCGTTTCTCGCCGCATTCGACAACGAAGCCGTGCGCTACTCCATCGAGGTGCTGCTCGCGGGCCTGAGTGATCCGCTGCCGGACTCCGGCCTGCCCGCGCCGAAGGAGAAGCGCTCCGTGCGGCTCGAGGCGCTCGCCAGACGCTTTCCCACAGCCGCCTTCACCGAGCCTGCCCTCATGGAAAAGGTGCTCGGAGTTTTCGCTGGAGACGGGGACACCGGCATGCCGCTGGACGATGCCTACAAGGCCTACACGATCGCACAGCCGCTCGCCCGCGTGCTCACGTTTGCGAATGACGAGGTGCGCCGGGCCAAGCTGCGAATTCACCGGGCGTACTCGTACAATGCCATCCGTGCCGGCCGTGCGGAGGCGCTGACCGAGTGTGTGGACGTCTACGGCACCGTGCTGGCCGGCAGTACGGACTCAGACTTGCGCGAGGACTTCGCGAACCACCTCAACAAGTGCATGCGCGCCCTCTTCTGGAACCACCAGAAGTGGGACCTGCCCACTCAGAAGCGCAGCGCCGCCCTGTGGTGCCAGGTCATCGAGCGGCCCGACCTGCCGCGCATGATGAGCACGCCTTCCCACGCCGTGAAGTACGTCATCTGGGCCCACTCCTTTCCCGGTCTGGACGCAGAGTTTGCCACGTGGTGGAACGGCCTGGCGAAGGACCGGAAGGAATACATCAGCGGCATGAAGAATTTCGGCAGTGCGAAAGACTGGTTCAACCCGGCCCAGGTCAAAACCCTCTTTGGCGACGATTCCACACGCCGCCTGAAGGTCATGCGCAGCCTGCTTTCGAACCCCACGGGCATCCCCTTCCGCACCTTCACCGGTGTGGCGGACATGCTGGAAAACAAATGGTTCACGCACGAGGAGTACCTGGCCATGGGGCCGGACATCGTCCCTCTCGTTCCGGCGAAGGGGCGCACCGCGTTCGATCTCGCCCAGCTTTTCCTGGCTGCCGGAAAGCTCGACGACGCCATGGCCTTTGCCACGCGGAGTGTGTCCGACGCCGCTGCCGCGAAAAACAACGCCGCCCTCACCCTCCGCGCCACCGGCCTCCTGGCGCACGTGACTGCAAAGCGTCCGCTTGGCGCCCCGGAGCTGGAATCGACTGCCGGATTCCTCGAGCAGTTGAACACGCTCCTGCCCGCGCTGAAACCCGGAGACTCCGAGCCGACTGCCATTTACTTCATTCTGGAGGCCCGCGCCCGCTCCCTCACCGCCGCAGGAAAGACAGCGGAGGCAGCCCCGTTCTACGGACTCGCAGTCTTCGCCGCGAAGCACAATGCCTCCAGCAACGCTCCCCCTGTCACCAAGGAACTCGAAACCCTCGCCGGCAAATCCACCGCCCCGGCCGAACTCGCCACCGCGCTGCCGGAGATTTGGAAAATTCTGCCTGCGGACTGGAAGGAAGCGGGGAGGTAGAAACCTGCGGAACCGGTCTGCGGCCCGGGTTGACAAATTGAGCCGTTTCGAGCACTTTTGAGCATGGCCACAGACACTACCGTTCTTTTCCGTGCCCGGGTCCCCATGGCGAGACTGCGGAAAGCAGAAAAAATCCTGAGCCGCCTCGGCATGAAGCCGGGGGATGCGCTGAACATGCTGCTCGCTCAAATTGAGTTGCGACAAGGATTGCCGTTTGAGGTGACGACGCGCCCGCCCGCTCTGCTGAATGCGGACGAGCAGGCCGACCAATGGAAGGAGTCCCTGGGTGTCTACTGAAGCTCAACCCGGCGAGGTCTGGTTCGCGGACCTTGGTCTTGCGGAGAAGAGCCGTCCCGTGCTTGTGCTGGCTGTGCCCCGGCCAGCGGATGCGTGGTCGCTCGTGATCGTTGCCCCGCTCACATCCCAGATTCGCGGGATGCGCGGCGCGGTGGACCTCGGCAAGCCCCGCTGGCTCCCGAAACCTTCGGCCGTAAACGTGCAGGGCCTCGCCAGCTTCGACCGGCACAAGCTTGCACGAAAGATGGGAGTCTTGACACGAGACAAGCAGGAGGCCGTAAAAGCGGCCCTGCGGGACGTTCTGGCTCTGTGAGAGAAGCCGGGGAAGTCACCCTTCCGCCCGGCGCTCGGCGAAGAAAGAGCGCAGCATGGAGCGGGATTCCTCGCCCATGACGCCGGTGGTGATGTCGCAGCGGTGGTTGAGGTTCGTGCTCTGGAGGAGGTTGATCCAGCCGCCGGCGGCGCCGCTTTTGGGATCCGTGCAGCCGAGGATGACGCGGCGGATGCGGCAGTGGACGATGGCCCCGGCGCACATGGCGCAGGGTTCCTTGGTCACGTAGAGATCGCAGTCCGTCAGACGCCAGTCCCCGGCTACGCTCTGGGCGGCGGTGAGGGCGAGCATTTCCGCATGGGCGGTGGCGTCCTTCAGCAGTTCCACCTGGTTGCTCCCCCGGGAAATGATGCGGCCCGCCTGCACGATGACGGCGCCCACGGGCACCTCGCCGACGTCATACGCCCGCTGGGCCTGGCGGAGAGCCTGGGCCATGAAATAAGTGTCTGACTGGAGATCAATGAGCGGCGTTTCTTCGGGAGACATGCAGGGCGGGGCGGGTTTGACCATCGGGCATTCGCACCGCATAGTCCCCTGCCGATGAAGAAATACAACAACTGCCATGAACGAATCATCGCCCCCTCGCTCCTCGCCGCAGACTGGAGCCGGGTGGCGGAGGAAACCTCGCGCGCCATCAACGCCGGGGCTGACTGGCTGCACTTGGACGTGATGGACGGCCACTTCGTGGACAATATTTCCTTCGGCTCCCAGCTCGTGGAGGCCATCCACCGGACGAACGATTTATTCCTCGACGTCCACCTGATGATCACCCGGCCGGACCATTTCCTGTCCCGCTATGTGAAGGCCGGGGCGGACAACATCACTGTACATGTGGAGGCGGACCACGACGTGGCGGACACCCTGCGCCGCATCCGGGAGGCCGGGGTGCGCGCCGGGCTCGCCTTCAACCCCTCCACGCCCTTTGCGGCGGTGGAGCCCTACCTTCATCTCATTGACCTGCTCCTGGTCATGACCATCGTTCCCGGTTTCGGCGGGCAGAAACTCATCCCGGAAACCCTGCTGAAGATCGACGAGGCCCGCCGGGTTCGCGACGAGCGGGGCCTGGGCTATCACATTGAGGTCGATGGAGGCATCTACGAGGACACCGCGCGCCAGGTCATTTCCGCCGGGGCTAACGTCCTCGTCGCCGGCACCGCCCTGTTCGGCGCTCCGGACATGAAGGCGGGTGTGGAAATGTTCCGCGCCCTGTGAAAAGCCCGGAAGCCCTTCCCGTGCCGCAGCGTGCGGAGGATTTTCCGACTTTTGTTTCCACTGGTTGCGCGGCGGGGTGATCGAGTTTACTGTGCGGTTCAGCACGCAACCACCGCACCTCTGTGAATCTCATCCCCCGAATTCTGGCAGGAAACTTGAACGGCGTCATCTGGCTCCGGGTCGAAGGCAAGGGCTCGTTTCAGATCAGCCCCCAGCTCAACCGGTTCGCCAGCGACCGCATGGCTTCTGGATCACAGCATTTCGTGGTCGACCTTGAGGAATGCCCGACCATGGATTCCACCTTCATGGGCACGCTCACAGGCATTGCCGTCCGTCTCATGGACCAGCCCGGCGGCCGCCTTCAGGTGGTGAACCCGAACACGCGCAACCAGACGCTGCTAAGCAATCTGGGGCTGGACAACATTTTTGAAGTGGACGCCGAGGGGCTCACGTGGATGCAGGAGCGGGAGATGATCTCCAACTGCCTGAAGCGGGAGGAAGAGCTGGCCGTGGCCGGCCCCGGGGAAAAAAAGGAGCAGTGCCAGTGCATGCTGGAAGCTCATGAGAACCTGGCGCGCGTGAGCGAGGGGAACGTCCCCCGTTTTCAAGACGTTATCGACTGCCTGAAACGGGAGATGGAGGCGCTCCCCGTGTGACCGGGCGGCCGTTTTAGTTCCGCATCGTGGTTGAAAATCCGCACTTTTTGCGGACGTTGGGAGCATTCATGCCTGAGGCGATTTCCATTGTGCTCCTTCTGATTTCCGCTGCGGTGCTGACCGTGGCGTGGCGCCGCCAGGTGCACCGAACAGCGGTGGTGGAGGCGGAGCATGCCGCATATGGCGAGGAGGAGCACCGGATGCTGGATTTCCTTCACCAGCTGGGGGAGGCGCTCTACCAGGACCCCTCGGCGCGGCGCATGCACATGCGCATTGTCAATGGGGTGAGTGATGTCGTGCAGGCGCGGGGCGGGGCCCTGTATTTGTTCGACCCGGTGAAAAACAAGCTCGTCCCGTCCGCCATTTCCAAGGACTGCCCGCCCCTCATCGAGCTGCCGGAGTCCCTGCTGAATTCCGTGCGGACCAACCCGAAGGCCGTCCGCAGCCACTTTGAGCTGCAGACGCAGGCGGTGGATGCGGGTTTTCTCGGAGAGTGCTTTCAGTCCCAGCAGCCCGTGTCCATTCCTGACCTGCGCCAGCACATCATGTTTGCCGCCCTGCCTGCGGCTCCGGGGAAGTCCTTTGCCGTGATGGTCGCCCCGCTCAACCACGGGCCGAAGCGGCTGGGCGTGCTTGTCGTGGCGCGGCCGGAGGCGGCCAAGAGCTTCACCCGTCACGATTTCGACGTGTTTGTCTCCATTGCCGAGCAGTCTGCCTTCGCCCTGGGCAGTGCCCGGGTGCAGCAGGAGGCGCTGGAAAAAAGGCGCTACGAGGATGAGTTCCGCTCGGCGGCGGAAATCCAGCGCATCCTCCTGCCCTCGGCCCCGCCGGTTGTTCCCGGGTATGCCCTGGCCGCAGCCTACCAGCCGGCGAAAATCGTCAGCGGCGATTACTACGATTTTCTGGAGATCGACGCGGAGAACCTCGGGTTCGTGATCGCGGACGTTTCCGGAAAAGGCGTGCCCGCCAGCCTGGTGATGGCGACCTGCCGCAGCCTCATCCGCGTCAGCGCCCAGGGGGTGACCTCTCCGGCGGAGGTGCTGCGGCGCGTGAACCGCCTCATTTTCGGTGACATCCGGGAGGACATGTTCGTCAGCCTCGCCTACGCCGTCCTCCACCGGGCGAGCGGGCGGGTGACGATGGCGCGCGCCGGTCATGACGCGCCGTTCCTTTTCCGCAGCGCCACGGGCGGGATCGAGCGGCTGAAACCCCCGGGACTGGCCATCGGCGTGGACGGGGGAAATGTCTTTGACCGCGTGACGAAGGATTTTGTCTTTCAGCTGGATCCGGGTGACTGCCTGCTCTTTTTCACCGACGGTGTGTCTGAGGCGCTGAACAAGGCGGGCGACGAGTACACCGAGGAGCGCATGCAGCAAACGATGAGCAGCGCCATGTCCACCGGCGCGCCGGGCCTGGTGAATGCGCTGATGGCCGACGTGAAGACCTTCATGGGCACGACGCGTCAGAACGACGACATCACACTCATCGCGGTGGAGCGGGATGCGGCTGCGTGAGCGGGACTGCTGTCCTGCCGGCTGTCAGGCGACGGCCTCGTCACCCAGGAAGCGGCCCGTGGCCAGGTAGCCCTGGACGTAGTCGCGCACCGCTTCTGCCAGCGGCGTGGCTTGGCGGGTGTAGCCGGTGGAGCGGAGTTTGGTCACGTCCGCTTTTGTGAAATACTGGTACTTCCCCTTCAGGTGGGCCGGGAGGTCGACGAAATCAATCTGCGGATCGCGCCCGAGGGCGGCGAAAATGGCATTGGCGAGGTCCACCCAGGTGTGCGGCTCGCCGGAGCCCACATTGTAAAGGCCGCCGGCGGCCGGGGAGTTGGCCAGGTGGATGGTCATGTCCACGGCATCCTTCACGTAGAGGAAGTCACGCATCTGCTTCCCGTCCTCGTAGTCCGGGCGGTCGCTCTTGAAGAGGCTGATCCGCCCGGTGGAGAGGATCTGCTCGTAGGCTTTGGCCACCACGCTGCGCATCTCGCCCTTGTGGTCCTCGTTCGGGCCGTAAATATTGAAATACTTGATGCCTATCATGCTCTGCAGCAGTCCGGCACGCTTGGCCCAGAGGTCGAAGAGGTGCTTCGAGTAGCCGTACATGTTCAGAGGGCGGTACTGGCTCAGGTTTTCGTCCTTGTCGTCCATCCCGTGCGTCCCGTCCCCGTAAGTGGCGGCGGAGGAGGCGTAGATGAATCGCCCGCGGCGGGAAGCCATCCACTGGGCGAGCGTCTTGGTGTATTCGAAATTATTGCGAACCAAGTAGCCGCAGTCGCGTTCCGTCGTCGCCGAGCAGGCGCCAAGGTGGTAGAGCTGGGTCACGCTGCCGAACTGCGAACTGCTTTTGTCCACCCGCTCGATGAATTCCTCCGCCTCCATGTAGTCTGCGAAACGCAGCCCGGGGAGGTGCTTCCACTTTTCGTCAGTTTTCAGCCGGTCCACGACCAGGATGTTCGAGGAGGCTCTCTGATTGAGAGCCCAGACGAGGGCGCTGCCGATCAAGCCGGCGCCGCCTGTGACGATGATGGTTCCTGAAGGGGACGAACTCATTTGTGGTAAGAATGCAGTATCGGCGTGGGGGAGGGCTGGCTTTGGCCCAGAAAAACGGGCGTGTAAAGTGCAAAGGCTTCAATGCGGTCTTGCCTGACCCTCCCTGCCGGTGTTTTGTAGCGGACCATGAAACTTGGCTCGTTGGTTACAATTATTTTAGCAGGATGTGGCGGACTCGCGGCAGGCTACTGGCTCGGCCACGATAGAGGTGAATCCGATGGACGTGTAGCGGCGGAGCGGAGGATTGCCGCCCTAAGTTCACAACAGCAGGGAGAAGTGAAGCAGAGTGTTGTAGCGAACCAGGAGCCGGCCCCTGTAGCGGAGGCCGGACTCGTGACCCTTCCGGCGGGCTATGAAAAGATGACGCTGCCGGAAATACTGGACGCGGCGGGGCCGATGGAGCGGTTTCAGGCCATCATGGCCCGCGTGCAGCGGATGCCAAAGGGGGAGATCGAGTCCGCGCTCAAGGAGATGAAAAAATTCACCCAGGGGCGGTTTGACCCGGAGTCCATGTTCGCCACCCACCTGCTCCTCACGCGCTACGGGCAGGAGGACCACGTGGGCGCGCTCGCCTACCTGAAGGGGCAGGACGTGTGGACCCAGGGTTTCGGCATGTCCACCGTGCTCTCCAGCCTGGCCAGCCGGGATCCGAAGGCCGCCGCAGAGTATTTCAAGGACGAGAACAACGCCGCCCTCAACATGCCGCAGATCAGCGGGTTCATGTCCGGTGCCGTGGCCAAGGAATGGGCCCGCCAGGACCCCGAGGGCGCCCTGACGTGGGCAAAGGGCCTGCGCGAAGGGCTCGGCGGCGGCGCCATGGCCAGCATCATCGGTTCCGTGGCCGTGCAGGACCCGCAAAAGGCCGCCGGCATGATTTCGGACCTGAAATCCGGAGACGACAAAAACCGCGTCATCGACAGCCTCGCCCAGGGCTGGGGCGCCCGCGCACCCGAGGAGGCCATGAAATGGGCCGCCACCCTTAACGGCGAGGAGCGCACCAAGGCGTTGGCCAAAACCCTGGAAGGCTGGGCCGGCAACGACCCGGCCTCCGCCGCCGCCTACGTCAGCCAGTCCGCGACCTCTGGGGAGCGGGACAAACTCCTCGCCGGTGTGGCCGGCCCCTGGAGCCGTAAGGAGCCCGACCAGGCCGCCGCCTGGCTGCAGAGTCAGGCCGAGGGCAAGGGCAAGGAGGAGGCCACCCGCCAGCTGATGTGGACGTGGACCGCCGCCCAGCCCGCCCAAGCCTCCACCTGGCTGGCCCAGCAGCCCGAAGGCCCCAGCAAGGACGAAGGCATCATTACCATGGCCGGCCAGACTTTTTCCACCGACCCCGAGGCCGCCGTCACCTGGGCTGCCACCATCGGCGATGCCGACAAGCGCAAAACACACCTCAAGCGCGGCGTGGAAGGCTGGCTGAAAAAGGACGAACCCGCCGCCCTGCGCTGGCTCCAGTCCTCCTCCAGCCTCACGCCGGAGGAGCGCACCAGCTTCGTCCCGGTGAAAAAATAAGCGGGCCTTTTCCGCTGATCGTGAATAATCACGGCTGCCCAAACGTCGGAGCACCATTCACCCATGCCCCGCCGCCGATCATCACAGACACGCTGCCGACCAAATACTACTGGGGCCGCGACGCCCACCGGCTTGAGGGCAACAAAGACAAACCGCCCGTCCCCATTTCCGTCGAGCGCCCCATTTTCCACGTCCTAAAGGCTGCCGGGAAACTCCCCGAACCCGGCCACGCGGCGGCAGTGCGGATTTCCCCGGAGCTGGTGCTGGTGGTGCGGGAGGGGTGACGCTCCCGTGGGGGCTCGATTCAGTCTTCGCTCTTTTTCAAGAAGAGGTGCGGCCAGCGTTCGGGCCAGTCGGCGGGGAGGCGGAGGACTTTTCCCTCGGGCATGGCGACGAGGGCGAGGCTCTGGCGGCAGGTGATGAGCGTGCGGTCGTCGGCGGGGCGGTGGACGACGAAGGAGCACCAGAAGCGGACGCGCTCCAGCCGCTCCAGCCGGCCGCGGATGACGAGGTGGTCGCCGAGGACGGCGGGCTTGAGGTAGTCGATCTCCGTGCGGCAGACGACGGGGAAGCGCTTGTCTGCGGCCATTTCGCGCAGGCCGAGGCCCATCTGCGCGGCGAGACGGGTGCGGGCGGTCTCGATGAACCGGAGGTAGGCGATGTTGTGCACGACGCCGCCGCAGTCGGTGTCGAAGAACATGACCTCCTCGCGCGTTTCGATGACGGGTGTTGCGGGCTCGGGGGCGCTCATGTCAGGCGGGTTCTTCATCCTCGCGCTCCTCGATCTCCGCCGCAGCCTGGAGCTGGGCGACAAAGGCGCGGGACTTTTCCTGCTGGTCCTCCTGGATCATGCGATTGCGCACCTCGTCGCGCAGCCCGTCAAACGGACGGGGCACGGCGGGGCGGATGCCGGTGCAGCGGGCGAGGTGAAAGCCGAAGTAGCTGGCGAAAACGGGGCTGACCTCGCCCTCCTCCAGGCTGAAGGCGATGACGCCGAACTCGTCCATGAAATCGGTCTGCTTGAACCAGCCGAGGTCGATGACTTTGTCGTCCTTGTCCGTGTGCTCGAGGGCGAGGGCGTCGAAGTCGGCCCCGGCGCGGGCCTGCTGGCGCAGGGAGCGGAGGAGGTCGTAGATCTGCTGGCGCTCCTCCACCTTTTCCACCTGTTTAAAGAGGTGGCTGGCGCGGCGCTCCTCCTCGGTGAGGTAGTCGGTGACGTGGGCGTCGAAAAAGGCGCGAACGGCGGCCTCGTCCGGGTCGATGACCGGGCCGATGGAGGCCTTGAGGGTTTTTTCCACGCGCAGGCCGTGCTCGATGTCCTTTTTCACCTCGTCCACCTGGCAGGGCTGGACGCCGATGTTTTCGTAGAACTGCTGCTCGCCGCCGTGGTCAGTTTTCAGCCGCTCCAGGGCTTCGTCGATCTCCGCCCGGCTCACGTCCAGCCCGCGGCGCCTGGCCTCCTGGGAAATGAGGACGCGGGCGATGATGTTCTCCCGGGCATGGGTGCGGAACTCCTCGTCCCGCTCGCAGCAGGACGACCGGCCCAGGCTCTCGTAGTGGGCCTTGATGGCGCTGAACTCCTGCTCAATGAGGTCGGGGTCGATGCGCTCCTGGTTGACGTAAATCGGCATGGCGGAGGGTAGGGCGAAAGCGGCCCGTGCAAAGTCGAAAATTGCGTCACGCGGCGGGAGTTGTTCGGACTGGCGATGGCCACAGGGTGGGAGGCTGCACCCTGGCGATTGAGCCTCGCCCCCCCCGAAAAAAAATCCGCAAACCGAATTCCGCATTCACAAGGGTTGCCCGGGTGGAAAATCCTGGCATGGTGGGCGTGATGTCCAGCCAGCCCAGCCCAGCCGCCGCCCGGAGTGAAGATGCCGCCATCGCCGTGATCGGCGGGAGCGGGTTGTATGACCTGGAGGGGTTTGAAAACCGGCAGGAGCTGGAAATTGACACGCCGTTCGGCAGGCCGTCGGACAACATCATTGGTGGCACGCTGGCGGGGAGGCGCATTTATTTTCTGCCCCGGCACGGGCGCGGGCACCGGCTGCTGCCGCACGAGCTGCCGCACCAGGCGAACATCTGGGCGCTCAGGTCGCTGGGGGTGCGGTTCATCATCGCGGTGACGGCGGTGGGGTCGCTGAAGGAAGAGTACGCGCCGCGTGACATCGTGCTGCCGGACCAGTTCTTCGACCGGACGAGCCGGCGGGAGCACCACACGTTTTTTGGCCGGGGGATCGTCGGGCACGTTTCGTTCGCGGACCCCATCAGTGACGGGCTGCGTGCGCTGCTCGCGGCTGCAGCGCGGGAGCAGGGGCGGCGGGTGCACGACGGCGGGACCTACGTGTGCATGGACGGCCCGGCTTTTTCCACCCGGGCGGAGTCAAATGCGAACCGGCAGCTGGGTTTCGACGTGATCGGCATGACAAACCTGCCGGAGGCGAAGCTGGCGAGGGAGGCGGAAATCGCCCTGGCCACGCTGGCCATGATCACGGACTACGACTGCTGGAAGGTGGAGGAGGAGCCGGTGAGCGCGCACCACGTCATCGGCCACCTGATGGCCAATGCTGCTGCGGCCAAGGAGATCCTCTCCGCCGTCATCCCGCGCATCCCGCTCGCTGCGGACTGGCCGGAGCACCGGGCGCTGGACCACGCGATCATGACGGACCGCGCCCTCTGGCCCGCGCAAACCACGGCTGACCTTAGGGTGATCCTTGACCGGTGGCTTGAGGCGAATGCCTGATAGCCAGCAGGGCCGATGGCGGTTATCGGCCACCAGACCATTTTTCCCATGAAACTCCTCTCTCTGCTGGCCCTCGCCCTCGTCTTCGTGTCCCCGGTCTCGGGGCAGGTGGCGAATGACTTCTTTGCCCGGTATGAGAAGGACGTGACCGCCTCGGTGACGCGGGCGCTGGATTTCCTGATCAGCCAGGAGTCGACCGATGACGGCACCTTCCCGGAGGGCTACGGGCGCTCGACGGGCATCTCGTCCCTCGTGGGCATGGCGCTGCTGAGCACGGGGCACCGGCCCGGATCGGGGAAATACGGGGAGGCGATCAACCGCCGGATCGACTTTGCCCTGAAGAACGCGAAGGACAACGGCCTCATCGAATCCGGCGACCACGGCCACGGCCCGATGTACGCCCACAACATCAGCACGCTTTTTCTCTCGGAGTGCTCGGGCATCATCGACCCCGCCCGGCAGAAAAAGCTCGACCAGGTGCTGGGCGCCGGGCTGAAGGTGCTGCTGGACGCGCAGGCGGTGAAGAAGGACGACAACCAGCAGGGCGGCTGGCGGTATTTCCCCAACTCGACGGACAGTGACCTCTCCTGCAGCGGCTGGGCGCTCATGGCGCTGAAATCCGCCAAGCTCAACGGGGCGGCGGTGCCGACCAGGGCGATCGACGACGCGGTGAAATACATCAAGCGCCGCCACAACGAGCGCCAGAACGTCTTCGGCTACCAGGGCGACAGCGACCACAAGGACAGCCTGACCGGCATGGCCATCCTGTGCCTGGAACTCTGCGGCAGCCACGGCGACGAGATGCTGGCCCGCGCCGGCGACTACGTCCTGGCCAACAGCAAGCAGCAGCTGCCGGGCGACCAGTTCGAGTACTACGGAAACTACTACAACGCGCAGGCCATGTTTCAGCTGGGCGGCAAATACTGGGAGCAGTATGCCGCGTGGATGTATGAAACCTACCTCGCCAAGCAGAAGCAGGACGGCTCCTGGGAGGGGAACCACTACGGGAAAATCTACACGACAAGCATGATGGCCCTCTCCATGACCGTGCCCTACCGACAGCTTCCCATCTACCAGCGGGACGAGCGGGTGGACGAGGACAAGTAGGCCGCCCGCCGGTTTTCGTCCCGCCCGGGTGGTCGCTCCTTCTACCGCAGGGAGGCGACGGCGCGCTCCATCCGGTCCAGGGCTTCGGCCAGGGTGGCGCGGGGGCAGCCGAAGTTCAGTCGCAGGAAGCCGGGCGCGGCAAAATCGGCTCCGTTGGAGAGGCCGACGCCGTGTTTTTCGAAGAGGGCTCCGGGATTCTCCACGCCGAGGTCGCGGCAGTCGAGCCAGGCGAGGTAGGTCGCCTCGTGGGGTTCGGCCATTTTAATGCCGGGCAGGCGGGTGCGCACGGCGTCTGCCAGAAAGTCGCGATGCCCGCGCAGGGTGGCCAGCAGCTCCTGGCGCCAGGGTTCGCCGTGGCGGTAGGCGGCCTCGGTGGCGTGGAAACTGAGCGGGCTGATCTCGGGGATGAATTTCCCTCCGGCGCGGATGAAGGCGGTGCGCAGTTTGGCATTCGGGATGACGCACCAGGCGTTGGCGAGGCCGGCGATGTTATAAGTCTTGCTGGCGGCGAGCTGGACGATCATGCGGTCGCGGATGGGCCCCTCGAAGGTGGCCAGGGAGATGTGCGGGGTCTTGTCGGGATCGAGGACGAGGTCGCAGTGGATTTCACCCGAGACGAGGACCAGATCATGCCGCAGGCAGAAGTCGACGACGCCCTGCACCTCCGCGCGGGTGTAGGCGCGGCCCACGGGGTTGTGGGGGTTGCAGAAGAGGAAGACTTTGGTCTCCGGCGTCACGGCGGCCTCGAGGGCGTCAAAATCGATGCGCCACTCGCCATTGGTCTCCTGGTTTGAAGCGAGCGGGACGGAAATGGTGCGGCGCTGGGTGTCGTCCGCCACCATGAGGAAGGGCGGGTAGATGGGCGTGAGGGTGAGCACGGAGGCTCCGGGTTCGCCGACGGCCCCGCAGGCCATGGAGAGCGCGGGCACCAGACCCGGCATCCAGTGAATCCAGGAGGCCTCCACTTTGGCCCCGTGGGCGCGGTCCATGTACTCCAGCGCGGCCTCCACCAGTCCGGCGTGCGGGCGGGAGTAGCCAAAGACGCCGTGATCCACGCGGCGGTGCAGCGCCTCGATGACCTCCGGCGGGGAGGCGAAATCCATGTCCGCCACCCAGAGCGGGAGGATGTCCGTCCCGGCGTATCGGGCCCATTTCAAGCTGCCAGTATTGCGGCGGTCGATGACCGTCTCGAAGTCGTATGCCATGCCGCACCTGTGGAGGAGGGCGCGGGGGATTTCAACCGGCGGATCACGCCCGGAGCAGGGCGGCGGCGGTTTTCAGGTCGGCCGGGTAGGTGATCTTCA
Source organism: bacterium (assembly GCA_031411255.1). Classification (GTDB taxonomy): domain Bacteria; phylum Verrucomicrobiota; class Verrucomicrobiia; order Verrucomicrobiales; family V1-33; genus JANOAS01. The sequence goes on along the minus strand of JANOAS010000234.1, from coordinate 22,557 downwards.
GGTTCAGGGAGCCCGCAGTGACGAGGGCGACCGGGTGGCCGAGCTGCTGGACGAGCGTGACCTCGTCCGTGGCGGAGAGGCGGCTGGCGAGGGCGGCCTCCGACGCCTGGCGCAGGAGGGCGGTGTGGAAGGCCTGCGGGGTCTCCATGGCCCAGAGGTGGGTGCGGTCCACGGCCTCGATGATGCGGCCTTCGGCATCGGTGCGCTTCAGTGTTTCCACGACCGGGTGGGCGAGGGTGGCGGCTCCGGTTTCCCGCGCCTTCAGGAGGACGCGGGAAATGTCCCCTGGGGTGACGAGCGGGCGGGCGCCATCGTGCACGGCCACCACCACCGCCTCCGGGGAGACGGCGGCCAGACCGGCGGCCATGCTGTGCTGGCGCTCGGCCCCGCCGGGGATGACGCGGGCGACCTTGCTGAAAGGGCCGCCGGCCACGAGCGCCTCCAGCCGGGCGAGCTGCGCCTGGCTGGAAACGAGAATGATCTCGTCCACCTCCGGGCACGCCTGGAACTGCGCCAGCGTGCGCTGGATGACGGGTGCGCCGGCGAGGTCCGCGTAGAGTTTGTCAAAACCCATGCGCGAGCTGCTGCCCGCAGCGACGATGATGACGGAGTGGCGGATCATGCCGTGGAAAGACCGGGCCGGCCGGGATCAACCCAGCCGCTGCATCACACCCTGGGAGAGGGTTTTTCCGTCCGCACGGCCGGCGCAGCGCTCCTGGACGAGCTTCATCACGGCGCCCATCTGCGCCTTGGACGTGGCGCCCACCTCGGCGATGGCGTCGTCGATCAGCTTGTCCACCTCGGCCTGGCTGAGCCCGGCGGGGAGAAATTTCTCCAGGGTGACGATCTCGGCCTTCTCCTTGTCCGCCAGGTCGGCCCGTCCGGCCCCCTCGAAGCTGGTGATGGAGTCCTGCCTCTGTTTGATCTGCTTGCGAATGACCGCGATAGCCTCCGTCTCGGGCAGTTCGCCGCCGGCGCCCAGTTTCTCGATGGTCGCGTTCATCAGGGCCGTCTTCAGCGCCCGCAGCGCCCCGAGGGCCGCCTGGTCCTTTGCCTTCATGGCCTCCTTCAGGTCGGCCATGATCTTCTCATTAATCGTGCTCATGGCCCGCAGTGTAGGAGGCGCGGGGGAAAGAACAAGGGCCGGTCATCGGGAAAACCGATGCGGCCGCCGGGAAAAATCGATGCGCTGCGGGCCGCCGCGTGGTTAAAAGTGGCCGCCATGAACGCCAGCCCGCCCTTTCCCCGTGCGATTTCCGCCTTTGTCCTCCTCGTCCAGATCGTGCTGGGCTGGGCGCCGACGGCGGACCGGCTGACGTGGGCGCTGGAGAATTTCCCGGTCTGGACCGGCCTCGGCCTGCTGGTGTGGAAATGGCGGAGCTTTCCCCTCTCCCGCCTCTGTCTCTGGCTGCTGGCGGTGCATTCCGTCATCCTGGCGGTGGGCGGCCACTGGACGTATGCGGAGGTCCCGGCCGGCCACTGGGTGAAGGAATGGCTCCACCTTTCGCGGAATCCCTACGACCGCCTCGGCCACGTCGCCCAAGGGTTCATCCCGGCCCTCTTTGTCCGCGAACTCCTCCTGCGCCAGACCCCGCTGCCGCGCGGGGCGTGGCTAAGTTTTCTCGTCGTCTGCGTCTGCCTCGCCTTCAGCGCGTGCTACGAGATTTTCGAATGGCAGACCGCCGTCATCACCGGCGAGGCTGCCGAGTCCTTCCTCGGCACCCAGGGCGACGTCTGGGACACCCAGTGGGACATGGCCCTCGCCCTCATCGGCTCCAGCGCGGCCCTGCTCCTGCTCAGCCGGGCGCATGACCGGTCGCTGGCGGGGCTGGGGGTGGGGGGGTAACCCGGCGCGGTCACCCCGAGAAATCCGGGCCGGGAATCCGGCGTCGTTCCCCCCATTTTGCCAAAAATGCACCCGCCTGCCAGACGCGTCGCAGGTGGATCCGAAAAAGAGGACCCCTTGTTGTCACGCGTCATAATGGCTTCCCGAACTGCGGACCGACTGTTGTCACGCGACAATGCGCCATCCTAAAATGCGGATTGACCTTTGACGCGTGACAATGGTTGTTCCCGTAATGCGGACCGGTCTTTGCCGCATGACAGTGCTCGATCCTGAAATGCGGACCGGCCTTTGACGCGTGACAATAATCGCTCCCGAAATGCGAATCGACTTTTGACGCGTGACAATGCCCGCTCCGCAAATGCGGACCCGCCATTGTCACGCCGGGGAGGCCCCTTCCAAAACCCGCGGAGCCCCCCATGGCTGCAGAAAGCCCTGTTTCAAAAACCAGAGCCCCTGTTTTCCCGTCAGGAGACCAGTGGGAGATCCCCGCACTCGTCCCGGTGCAGCCGGGAGGGTGACAAGGCGGGGCAAACCTTGGATTGAAGCCGCCCCGGGAGCGGGTAGGGTTCCGGCCATTCTGATCATGTCCAACCCTTCCACACCACCGGGCAGCCGCCCTCCGTCCCACCGCAGTCTGCGTCCCAGTACTCACGGGGGTGCGTTTTTGACGACGCGGTGGAGTCTGGTGATGCGGGCGGGCGGCGGGGAGCGGGACTCGGCGGAGGCGCTGGAAAAGCTGTGCCGGGCGTACTGGCCGCCAGTCTATGCGTGGATCCGCCGGCAGGGGCATGACAAGCCGACGGCGGAGGACCTGACGCAGGATTTTTTCGCCAGCCTGCTGGGCTACGGATCGATCGGGAAGGCGGAGCGGGAAAAGGGCAGATTCCGGTCGTATCTGCTGGGGTCGGTGAAGCATTTCCTGCACAATGAATGGGAAAAGGGGCAGGCGCAGAAGCGCGGCGGAGGGAAGGCCCCTTTTTCCCTGGATGCGCTGGAGACCTACGAGCGGGAGGCGGTGGAGCCGAGGGATGAGGCGTCTCCGGACAGCCTCTTCGACAGGCGCTGGGCGGAGACGCTGCTGGCGCAGGCAAACCAGCGGCTGCGGGGCGACTACGAGGCGGCGGGGCAGGCGGACCGGTTCGAAAAACTGAAGGGCTACCTGCTGGGCGGGCGGAGCGGGGTGTCCTACGCGGAGACGGCAGCGGCGCTGGGGCTGAGCGAGGCGGCGGTGAAGTCGGCCATCTTCAAGCTGCGGCAGCGCTACGGGGAGATCCTGCGCTACGAGGTGGCCCAGACGGTGCAGGACCCGTCCGAGGTGGAGGATGAACTCCGCTGCCTGCTGGCCGCACTGATGGCGTGATTTTCTTGAAAACTTTCGGGCGGAATTTCTTCACCTCTCCTCATCCATGACGACAATGCCCGACCCAGTCTGCTCCGAGTGCGGTTCGCGCGTGACGGCGACGGCGAGCGAAGGGCTGTGCCCGGCGTGCCTGATCGGCGGGGTGCTGGCGCGCGGCGGGATGGAGGAGGAGCCGGACTGCGGGCCGTCCGTGCCGCGCCGGGCGGGCGAGTATGAGCTGGTGTCTGAGATCGCTCGCGGCGGCATGGGTGTGGTCTACCGGGCGCGGCAGGCGGGGCTGAGCCGGGAGGTGGCGGTGAAGATGATCGCCTCCGCAGACCTGGCCGGGCCGGACGAGGTGCGGAGATTCCGCGTGGAGGCCGAGGCGGCGGCAAAACTCGACCATCCGAACATCATCCCGGTGCTGGGGATCGGGACGGAGGGCGGGCGGCCCTATTTCGTGATGAAGCTGGCGGAGGGCGGGACGCTGGCGCAGGCCAGGGTGCCGATGGAGAACCGGGCGGCGGCGGAGATGATGGAAAAAATCGCCCGCGCGCTGCAATACGCGCACGAGCGTGGAGTGATGCACCGGGACCTGAAGCCGGCGAACATTCTGCTGGGCAGCGAGGGGGAGCCGCTGGTGGCGGACTTTGGCCTGGCGAAGCTGGCGGAGTCCGGCCAGCACACGATGACGGGGGCGACGCTGGGCACGCCGGGCTACATGGCGCCGGAGCAGGCACGGGGCGACACGGACCGGGTGACGACGGCGTCGGACGTCTACGGGCTCGGGGCGCTGCTTTACTTTTTGCTGACCGGGCGGGCGCCCTTCACCGGGGGCAGCTCCATGGATGTGCTGCGACGTCTGGAGGCGGAGGAGCCGGACCGCCCGAGGGCACTGAATCCGGAGGCGGACCGCGACTTGGAAGTCATCGCGCTGAAGTGCCTGGAAAAAGCACCGGAGAAGCGGATTGCCTCCGCCCGGGAGCTGGCGGAGGAGCTGGGGCGGTGGCTGCGGGGGGAGTCCATCCAGTCGCGCCCCGCGCGATGGGACGAGCGGTGCGTAAAGTGGGCGAAGCGCCGGCCGGTCGTTGCCTCCTCCCTGGGGCTGGGGCTGGCGGCTCTGGGGCTGATCTTTGGCCTGGTGGTGGCGGGGGAGTTTGCCATTCGCCAGGAAAAGAACGCCGCCGTGAATTCCGAGGCGAAGGCAGTGGCCGAAGCCGCCCGGGCCCGGGCCAGCGAACGCATCACACGGCTGAATCTTTACGCAGCAGACATGCTGGTCATCCACAAGGCTCTGGATGAGGGAAATCTGGGTGTGATCCGGAAGGCGCTGGAGCGCCATGTCCCGCAGGCCGGCCAGGAGGATCTGCGCGGCTTTGAATGGAGGTGGCTCCAGCGCTTTTGCCGGGGAAACGGGACCACCGTGCTGAAGGGCCATGAGCGGGCGGTGGCGGCGGTCGCCTTCAGCCCGGACGGTCAGACACTGGCGAGCGGCGGGAGGGACGGGCGCATCCTGCTGTGGTCGGCAGCCGGGGGGACGCTGAGCCGCAGCCTTCCCCCGCCGGGGCTTCCGGACCAGGCCGTGGACCTGCCTGCATTTCTCGAGTGCGTGACGCGCAGCCCGGAGGCGGCCAAGCTCATCCGCCAAAATTTGCGCCAGACGGACATCCTCCGCACGGGATGGCGGCCGTCGGAAATCGGAGAGGTGTCCGCCCTTGCGTGGTCGCCGGATGGGAAGTTCCTCGTCTCGGCCAGCGTGCAGTCGCTGGTGAGAGTCTGGCGTGTGTCGGATCTGAGGCTGGAGTGGATTCTCCCGTGGAAGGATGTGGCCCAGGTGGCGTTCAGCCCGGACGGCCGCCGCCTGGTACTCACGCGCCGGCGGCGCGGCACGTATGATGCGGAACTGATCGTGGTCGACGCGGAGTCGCGGGAGCAACTGGTCGCCACCGGGCAGGTCAAGCCACCCTTTGCGATCACCCGGGACGGAAGCGGGATCGTCGTGATCGCGGCAAACGGGCGGGCTGAGGTGCACGAGATGGACACAGGGCGCGTCACCGCCAGCTGGCCTGTGGACTCGAATCCCATCCAGATGGTCCTTTCCCCGAACGGTCGCTCACTGGCCACTCTGGATGACGGCGGGGAGGAGGTCGGCCTGTGGGCGCTGCACGGCGGGGCCCGGTTGATGCGCCACCGCGCCACCAACGAACGGCTGCGGGCGATGGAATTTGCCGGCGATGGCATGCTAATGTTGACCGGGACGTCCCAAAAGGTGTGGGGACTGAACCTGGCGAGCCGCGAGGTGGATCGGCGCCTGTGGGGACACGAAAACGAGATCATTTGCCTGGCCGTCTCCCCGGATGGCCAGCGCATCGCCTCCGCAGGGACGGATCTGACGGTCCGCCTCTGGAACATCAGCGATGGGGGGAACGGAGCGGAGCGGCTGGCCGAGACTGGGGCCGTGGTGGCCATATCGCAGGACGGCGGGCAGCTCCTCGCCCAGGCGGGCGACCGGACGCGGTGCTGGAATGTCGCCGAAGCCAGGAACTGGGAGGTTCCGGGAGACCTGCCGCGGCACGGGCTGGACTTCACGCGTGATGCGCGGGGCTTCCACACCGTGCGGCGTGCAGGCGACCAGACGCTGGTGGAAACATGGACGCCTGGTGCGACGACGGAGCCGGCTGTTGTGGTGATGCAGGACCTCTCACCCGCTTGGCAGGAGTGTGCCGCCTGCGGCGCGACAGGCGTGGTGGCTTTCACCCTGCTGAGCGGGAAGATCCATATGAACTCGCTGGAAACAGGCCGGCAGCTGCGGGTGCTGGAGGCGCCGAAGAATGCCACCGGGCGGGTGCAGCTCTCCCGGGACGGCCGGTGGCTCAGCGTTTTCGCCTGGCCGCGCACGCTGCGACTGTATGATCTGGCAACCGACGCGCCGCCCCGCGCCTGGGAGGCCTGCAACGGAACCCTTTCCAGGCATGTCTTTTCCCCCGACGGCCGGATGATCGCCACCGGCAGTGATGACAACATGGTCCGCGTCTGGGATACCGCCGCCGGCACGCTCCTCGCCGAGCTGCGCGGCCACAGGGCGGAGGTGACGGCGCTCGCCTTCTCGGCAGACAGCCGGACCCTGGCCTCCGCTGGTGCAGACCTGACGCTCAGGCTCTGGAATGTGCCCACATGGCGGGATCTCGGCGTCTACTGGCGGGGCGAGTATTTTTCATGGATCGGGTTTTCGAGGTCCGCTCTCTTCGTGCACCAGGAGCAGGGCAGGGGCCTCTCCATGCTGCGGGCGGATGACGGCCGGTAAAAATTTTCAGGGAAAGAGCAAAAACCGGAAAACTCCCGCTGCGGGATCCTTCAGGAAGGGGGTGAAGACCGGACGTGGGCCAGCAGGCCGCCTCCGGAAACAACCAACCAACCCATCCTTGAACCCATGAAACCTGCATTCCTGACAACCCTGGCTCTGGCCGCCACCCTGCTCAGCGCTCCGGCGCAGACCCTGAACGTCCAGCAGCTCTCGCGCACCGCACTCGGTGCAGACGTGCGCGAAGTCGCCATCTCAGGAAACTACGCCTTCGTCGCCCAGGCCACTTCGGGCATTAAAATCGTCGACGTCACCAACGCCGCCGCACCCGTGATCGTCGGCACCATCGTCCCAAATGGCGGCCTGCCGAACATCGACATCCGCGATGTGGAAATCAAAAATGGCATCCTCTACGCCAGCAACAGCGTGCCCAACGGCAGCCCCACGCCGCACACCGGGGTCTTCATGTACAACATTTCAAACCCGCTGAGCCCGGCACTGGCAGGGACCATCACGTGGGGCGCGGGGGGCGGCTACCACTTCGCCGGCAGTGTGGACAACCTGTGCGTGGATGAGGCCGCCGGACTGACCTACGTCTACTGCGCTTCCGAAATCACGAGCTGCGTGGAGGTTTTCGACGTGACGAACCCCGCCGTGCCCGTCTACAAGGACACCATCAACCCGCCGCGCAACAGCTCCGGATTTCTCAAGGGCCATGCCCATGACGTGACGGTGCGCAACGGCATCTGCGCCTCGGCCTGGTGGGACGGCGGACTCGCCCTGCACAACGTCAGCAACATCGCCTCCAGTGGCTACATGGCCAAGCACGACCACGCTCATCAACTGGACTCCCTACACGAACGCGCAGACCATGCACCTGGCTTTCAATGACGCGGGCACCCACGTCATCACCACGGACTGGCAGACCTACATCGGCCTGCGGACGTGGAATCTCGCCTCCATCGTTTCCCCCACCACGCCCATGGTCCCGCAGGCCCAGTATACCAGCGGCTCCGGCACGCGCATGCACAACATCCGCGTCCTCGGGAAATACGCCTACGTCTCCCATTTCATGGACGGCCTGCGCATCGTTGACATTTCCAATCCGGCCAGCCTCCTCTCCGTGGGCTGGTTCGACACCCGCCCCACCACTGGCGGCACCTCGGTCTGGGGCGGCTGGGGAGTCTGGCCCACCAGCACGAACGTCTACCTGACCGATTCCGACAACGGTCTCTATGTCCTCGATTTCGTCGACACCATCACTCCATTCCAGGCTGACTGGAAAAACGGCAACAACACGCTGACCGTGCAGGCCAGCAGCACCGGCGCCCCCAGTGTGGAGCTGAGCGTGGCCGGCTTCGGTCCGCTGACCTACAGCAGCACCACCGGGAAATACAGCGCCGTCTTCACCGGAGTCACCGTGAATCCCGGCAGCATCGTCATCCAGTCGGACATCGGCGGCCGCCGCATCGCCACCGTGCGCAGGCGTTGATTCAAGTTTGCCCAACACCCCCCCAAAAAAGACAAGCACCCCGCACCGGCCCTGTTGGCTGGTGCGGGGTGTTTCGTTTTTCACAGGGTGCTGGCGGCAGGAGGGACAAATCCCTCCACGAGGGATGAAAGGCGGAGGGCCGCGATGAGGTGAATCTGGCGCAGGGCCTCGCGGCGCTCCTGATCTGGTGAATTTCCCAGACGGTCGAGAAAAGCCTGGTGAATCCGGCGGCGGTCCGCCAGCAGGCCGACGCAAATGATGAACGGGAAGTGGAAACGGGACTGGTAGGCGTCGTTCAGGCGGGTGAACTCGGCGTGCTCAGCCTCGCCGAGCCGGTCCAGGCCAAGGCGGGACTGCTCGCGGGTCGAATCCGCCGTCAGCCGGCCCTCCCGGGCGAGCCTGCCGCCGAGGTCCGGATGGGCGCGAATGAGGGCGTCCTGCTCCGCGGTTGACGCCTCCTCCACCATGCGGCGCAGGGTGCTCTGGAGTGCCGCCGCATCCTGGAACGGACGGCCTGGCCAGGCGCGCTTGACAACCCAGGGTGAGCTTTCATAGACTCCTGCAAAGGTGCCGGTGAACTGGTCCAGGTTCATGGCATTGATGCTGCTGATGGAATGCATTGGGGCCGGTGTGGATGGGGTGAACAAATACGAAAACTGCCATGGCAAAACTTGAAAGCAATCGATACGGGAAGCACCGGGTGCGGGTGCTGCGGGTGCATCGTGGAGAAATACAGCATGAAGTGTGCGAGCTGGAGGTGGACGTGCTGCTCTCCGGGAAACTGGAGGGATCGTACCACTCGGAGGACAATTCGTCGATAGTGCCGACGGACACGGTGAAAAACAGCATCCATGCCCTGGCTCACGATTTCCTCGGAACCTGCCGCACCGCATTCGCCAAAGTGCTCGGGGGTCACTTCCTCCGCGAGTATGGCCACCTGGAAGGCGTCTTTGTCGAAGTGCGGGAGCGCCGCTGGGGCCGGATGCCGGTCGACGGAGAGGCGCACCCCCATTCGTTTGTTTCGGAGGAAAACGGGCAGTGGTTTGCCCGGTGTGAATTTCACCGCAGCGGGAAGGATGTCATCCGGGCCGGGCTGCGTGATCACCTGATCATGAAAACGACGGGATCTGGATTTGAAGGATACAACCTCTGCCCGCTGACGACGCTGCCGCCAACGGCCGACCGGATCCTCGCCACGCGGCTGAGTGCAGAGTGGACGTTCGCGGCGGGAGTGGAGGACCATTCGCCGGTGGACGCCATATTTCTCGACACCGCCTACGCCGTCTTTGCCGGACGCTACAGCCCGTCAGTGCAGCGGACATTGTTTGAAACCGGGGAGGCCTTCCTGGCGCAGGCCGCCGGCGTGAACCGGGTGGAGCTGAAGATGCCAAACGTGCACTTCCTAGGGCTCGACCTGGCGAAACTGGGGCGGCCCGGGCAGACCAGGATTTTCCTGCCCACGGACGAGCCGCACGGGGAAATCGAGGCGGTCATCGTCAGGTAATCCAACCGCATGGACGACGTGTGGGAAATCATCGCGCAGCAGCACCGGGCTGGCACAGACTGCGTGGTGGTGACCACGCTGGACGTGCGCGGCAGCGTGCCCGGACGGCGCGGGGCAAAGGCTGTCGTAACTGCCGATGGTCTGCTGGCCGGGACGCTGGGCGGCGGCCGCGTAGAGGCCCGTGCCATCGAGACCGCCCGGAACCTGCTGGCCGCAGACGGGGAGGCCTGCGTGGAGCACTGCTGGAATCTCCAGCGGGACGTGGGCATGACGTGCGGCGGTGAAATGCGTTTCCTCTTTGAAACGGTGCGCGCGCAGCCCGCGTGGCACGTGGTCATATTCGGCGCCGGCCATGTAGCTCGGGCGCTGGTTGGTGTGCTGGGCCGGCTCGCATGCCGGGTGGATGTGGTCGACACAAGGCGTGAGTGGCTGGAGCAGCTGCCGGAGGCCCCCAACGTGACGCGCCGGCTCGTGGAGGACTGCGCTGCCGGTGTGGAGTGGGTGGGGCCGCAAAGTTTCATCGTTTCCCTCACGAAGGGCCACGCGACGGACCGCCCGGTGCTGCGGGAGGTGCTGCGTCGTCATTCAGACATTCCCTTTCTCGGCGTCATCGGCAGTGCGGCCAAGCGGGCCGTTCTCTGCCGGGAGCTGCGCGAGGACGGCGTGGACCCTGCCCTGCTGGAAAAACTGGTCTGCCCGGTGGGTCTGCCGGTGGGTTCCAATGATCCGGAAGAAATCGCGATCAGCATCGCCGCGCAGTTGCTGGAACGACGGGGGTGTTAATCCTCCACGCCGATGTCCTCATTCCAGAGCGACGGCCGGGCGGCGATGAAATCCTTCATCATCTGAACGCACGTGGCGTCCTGCACGATGGTGAGATCCACCCCCTGCGAGCGGACGTAGCCCTCCGGGCCCTGAAAAGTCAGGTTCTCACCCACGATGATGCGCGGGATCTTGTACAACAGCGCGGCGCCGGAGCACATGGAGCACGGAGAGAGCGTGGAGTAGAGCGTGCAGCGCGCGTAGACGTCTGCAGTCAGCCGGCCGGCATTCTCCAGGCAGTTCATCTCGGCATGGTGAATGACGCTGCCCTGCTGCACCCGCTGGTTGTGTCCCCTCCCGATGATCCGGTCCTCAAAAACCAGCACCGAGCCAATGGGAATTCCCCCGCTGTCGAGTCCCTTGCGTGCTTCATCGATGGCGGCTTCCAAAAAAGGGTCCATGGCAGTGTCAGGCGGTAGCGGTTTCGAGAGGCGCAAGGTGCGGCGTGAGGGCCGGAATGATGTCCTGAACTTCGCCCACCACGATGCATGAGTCTCCGCGCCCATGGCTGTGCAGCAGGGCCACGAGGGAATCCCAGAAGCCGCTCCCGTCGGGAAGGGGTCGGTTGTAGATGACGATGGGTTTGTTTGCCAGGAGCCGGTCGTGCTGGCTGCGGAAAATGAGCAGCGCCAGAAGCTCCTGCATCGTCCCGGAACCGCCGGGCATGATGACAAAGGCGTCGGAGTTTTCGATCATCACCTCCATCCGGGTGTAGATGTCCGGACGCAGCCAGAAGGTGGACAATCCATCGGGCAGGCCCTCCAGTTCGATGATGTGCGGCACGTTTGACCCGGCCGTCCAGCCGCCCGCCTCCACACTGCCCTGCACCACGGTGCCCATGATCCCGGATTTGCCCGCGCCTGAGACGCAGCCGAGCTGGTTTTGCGCCAGCAGCCGGCCGAGATCATACCCGTCCTGCAAATAACCCTCCTCGTGGATGGAGGCGGAGCAGAAAACGCAGACGTTCCCAATCAGTTCAGGAGGGCGTGGAGTCTCAAAGGCTGCAGCCTTGACGCTAAAGCAGCGCTCGCGGCCGGCATCCGGCGGAGCCTGTTCACGCGCCTGCTTCAACAACGGAAGCACGTCGGCGGTGGAAGCGGCTGCCAGCAGGAATTGGCGGTGGTCCTGTTTGATCGTCCCGTGGCGCTGGAGTTCGGAAAGAACGCTGAAAAAGCTGTCCCAGGAGGAGTCTCCGTTCAGGATGATGGTGGGCTTGGTGTGCAGATTCGGGTCCAGGGTCTGGTAGCCGACAAAAACGGAAATCGCCTTGAACATGTCCTCAAGGCTGGGCCGGGGAGTGAAGAGAAAGGCGTTGGATTCTATGATCTTGCTTTCAATGTTTCCCAGTGTGATGCGCTGGTCACCGTTGGAGTTGAATATGTTCCACCCGGCGCGAAAGAGGAGGCCGAGGAGGTCGGCGCGAAGTTCACGGGCGGGATCTTGATCGCTGAGGACCGTACCGGAGAGTCGAATGATGGGCATGGGGAGTGGCGTCTTCTGACGGGAGGCTTATTATTCTTCTGGACCTGCTGGCAGGAATTGTGCTGAATCTACTTTCTGAACCAACCGGACGAATCAACAACTAACGCCAAGCACGCATTATGCCAACCCTCAAAACGACTGTCGACGGACTCTGCATGCCCAACCCCTTTGTCATTGGCTCCGGCCCTCCGGGGACGAATTTGCAGGTGATCCTGCGGGCCTTCAAGGAAGGGTGGGGCGGGGTGATCGCCAAGACGATCAGTCTGGATGCTTCCAAGGTGGTCAACGTCAGCCCGCGTTATGCGAAGCTGAAATCGACGGATGAAAAGGAGGTGATTGGCTGGGAAAATATCGAGCTGATCAGCGACCGCTCTTTCGACAAGTGGCTGGAGGAGTTCAAGCAGATCAAGGACGCCTATCCGGAGGGCGTGCTGATCGCGTCGATCATGGAGGAGTATAACAAGGACGCTTGGTGTGAGATCACCGAGCGCTGTCAGGATGCGGGCGTGGATGCGTTTGAGTTGAATTTCTCCTGCCCGCACGGCCTGCCGGAACGCAAGATGGGGGCGGCTATGGGACAGGATCCTGACATTCTGCGCGAGGTCTGTGGCTGGGTGAATGGCGTTTCGAAAATTCCTGTCTGGGCGAAAATGACGCCCAACATCACGCACATCGAAGACCCGTCGCGCGCCTCTTTGCTGGCTGGTTGTGAGGGCATCAGCGCCATCAATACCATTCGATCCGTCATGGGCGTGGACTTGGAAACGCTGCGTCCGGAACCGACGGTGGAAGGCTACTCCACGCCCGGCGGCTACTCCAGCAAGGCTGTGAAACCAATCGCCCTGCGCATGGTCATGGAAATCGCGCAGATGATTCGCAAGGAATTCCCTGGGCGCTCGCTCTCGGCCATTGGCGGGGTGGAAACAGGTCGCGATGCTGCGCAGTTCATCCTGCTGGGTGGCGATACCATTCAGGTTTGCACCGGCGTGATGAAATTTGGTTATCCCATGGTGAAACAACTGTGCGAGGAACTGCTGGAGTTCATGGAGGGCAAAGGCTTCGAAACGCTGGCTGATTTCAAGGGCCACAGCCTCGATTATTTCACCACCCATGCCGAACTGGTGCGCATGCAGGCGGAGCGCAAAGAAGCCGCCAAGGCCAAACTGGTGGCCAAGGATGGCGATTGGGATGGCGATGCATTTGTGAAACAATCCAACGATCTGGCCACCAACTAACATGGAAACTCTCCCCAACTTGATCGGCGGTCAGTGGACGCAGTCGGCCGCCACGGATGTAGTGCCCGTGATGAATCCATCGCGTGGCGAGCAAATCGCAGCCGTGCCCATGTCATCGGCTGCGGAGCTGGATTCGGCCGTGCAGGCTGCGTTGAAGGCGTTTCCCGACTGGTCGGAAACGCCACCGAACGAACGGGCTCAGGTGCTCTTTCGCTTGAAAGGGTTGCTGGAGGCTGAATTCGAGGCGCTGGCGCGGGGCATTTCGCGGGAGCATGGAAAAACGTTGGTCGAAGCCAAGGGTGATCTGCGGCGGGGCATCGAGGTGGTCGAGTATGCCTGCGGAGCGCCTACGTTGCTGATGGGAGAAAGCCTGCAGAACATCGCTCGCGGCATTGACTGTCACACGGATCGCGTGGCGTTGGGTGTAGTGGCGGGGATTTGTCCGTTCAATTTCCCTGCGCTGGTGCCCATGTGGATGTGGCCGGTGGCGATTGCCTGCGGGAATTGTTTCATTCTCAAACCGTCTGAAAAAGTGCCGATGACCATGCAGCGGATTGCGGAATTGATGCGTCTGTCGGGTTTGCCGGACGGCGTCTTTTCCATTGTCCATGGCGGCCGGGAGGTGGTGGATGCCATTCTGGAACATCCGGACATCAAAGCGATTTCCTTTGTGGGCTCGACCGCCGTAGCCGAGCAAATTTACCGCAAAGGCTGCCTGCATGGCAAACGCGTGCAGTCGGCCGGCGGAGCGAAAAACTTCCTCGTCATCCTGCCCGATGCGGACCCTGAGGCGACCGCCACCGCCCTGCGCGACAGCGCCTTTGGCTGTGCCGGAGAACGCTGCATGGCAGGCTCCGTGGCCGTGTGTGTTGGCGAAGCAGGGAAGCGAATCCTGCCCGGATTGGTGGACATCATCAGCAGCATGAAAGTCGGCCCCACCGACATCGAAAGCCAGCCTGACATGGGTGCGCTGATCACAGCCGCGCATCGGGACCGCGTGAATAAACTCATTTCGCTGGGCGAATCCAAAGGCGGCAAGGTGCTCACGGATGGCCGCGGAACCTCGGTGGCAGAAGCCCCCGGCGGCTTCTATGTGCGGCCCACGATCATCGATGAAGTGGATTACTCGAACGACATTTCCACCACGGAAATCTTCGGCCCGGTCCTCAGCGTCATGCGCACCAAAACGCTGGACGAGGCCATTGCAGCTGCGAACCGTCAATCCTACGGCAACGGAGCCTGCGTCTTCACCACGTCCGGCAAGGCCGCGCGCGAGTTCCGGCATCGGGTTTCGGCGGGCATGGTGGGCGTAAATGTCGGGGTCCCGGCCCCCATGGCGTATTTTCCATTCACCGGCTGGAACCAAAGTTTCTTTGGCGACCTCCACATGCAGGGCAAGGAAGGTGTGCAATTTTACACCAAGCAGAAAACAACGACCACGCGGTGGTTCAGTTTTGGCGAAGGCGACATTTGGGTGAACAAATAAATTTATGAGTCTGCTGATCAAAAACGGAACAATCGTCACGGCTGACAAAACGTTTGTCCGAGACGTGTTGTGCGAAGGCGAAACGATCACCGGCATCGGCGTGGGCTTGGCTGCTCCTGCCGGAGCTGAAGTGATCGACGCCACGGGAAAGTATGTTTTCCCGGGCTTCATCGATCCTCACGTGCACATTTACCTGCCGTTTATGGGCACGTTTGCCAAGGACAACTATGAGAGTGCCAGCAAGGCTGCGCTGGTCGGCGGAACCACCACGCTCATTGAAATGTGCTGCCCCGCCCGCAGTGAAGATCCGCTGGAAGCACTGGCGCTCTGGAAGAGCAAGGCGGCTGGACTGTCTGCCTGCGATTACACGTTCCATCTTGGCATCACACGCTTTGATGAAACAACCGCCGCTCAGTTGAAAACCGCCGTGGAAGTCGAGGGCATTCCTTCGTTCAAAGTCTTCCTCGCCTACAAAGGGGCGTTTGGGATCGACGACCACGAACTCTACCAAACGCTGAAAACCGCCAAAGAGCTGGGAGCCATCGTCACCGCGCATTGCGAAAACGCCGACCTCGTCTCCGAGCTGCAAGCCAAGCTGGTGGCCGAAGGCAAGGTTGGTCCCGAGTGGCACGAGCCCTCGCGTCCGGTGCAAGTGGAAGCCGAAGGATGCAGCCACTTGATGACGTTTGCCGAACTGACGGGAGCGCACGTGTATGTCGTCCACACCTCCTGCGCAGAAGCCGTGGCTGTGTTGCAGGCTGCAAAGAATCGTGGCGTCAACGTCTGGATCGAGACCGTGATCCCCTACCTCGTGCTCGATAAAACCTATGCCGAGCGCCCCGATTTCGAAGGCGCCAAATACGTCATGAGCCCGCCCATCCGCGACATCAAGAACCAGCCCGTGCTCTGGGCCGGCTTGGCCGATGGCACCATCTCCACGGTGGCCACCGACCACGCTCCGTTTGATTTCAAAACCCAAAAGCACATGGGCCATCCGGACACCACCAAGGCCCTAAACGCAGACTTCTCCCCAAAGGGATCGCCCGCCAATTTCACCACCATTCCCAACGGCATCCCCAGCGTCGAGGAACGCGTCAACCTGCTCTACACCGAAGGCGTGACGACCGGAAAAATCGACCTCCAAACCTTCGTCCGCACCGCCAGCACCACCGCCGCCAAACTCTTCGGCCTCTATCCCCGCAAAGGAGAAATCGCAGTGGGCAGCGATGCCGACCTCGTCATTTACGATCCCGACTATCGCGGCACCATTTCCGTAAAAACCCAAATGATGAACACCGACTACTCCGGCTTCGAAGGCCGCCAACTCCAAGGCCGCCCCAGCTTGGTCACGGTCCGTGGCCAAGTGGCCGCGCGCAACGGCGCATTCGTAGGCACCCTGGGCCACGGGGAATTCCTGCGCCGGAAACCGACCCATTTTTGAGGCGTTTGCTCGTTCCTAGCGGTCACCTATCCAGCGCATGATCTTTGAAGCCAGGCGGTCGAAGGCGGTTAGGGCTTGTTCGAGGTGGTCTTCCCTAGTGTCTTCGATCTTGTTGTGGCTGATGCCATGTAGGCTTTGGACGAACATCATGATGGTGGGGATGCTGGCCATGGCGACTTCGGCGGCGTCGTGGAGGGGGCCGGAGGGGAGGCGGTGGGTGGTGCCGGAGGTTTCATGGATGGCCTGGTCGCAGAGTGTGATGAGGTCGGGGTGGAAGGGGGCGGGGGCGATGTGCCAGAGGCGCTGCCAGGAGACGGTGGCCCCGGCTTCGGTGGCGAAGCGCTGGCTGGCTTCTTTGGCCTGCGTGAGCATCCGGCTGAGGGCGGCTGGGTCAAGGTGGCGCTGGTCGAGGGTGATCTCGCAATCTTCCACGACGCTGGTGACGATGCCGGGCCGGGTTTTGCAGGAGCCGATGGTGCAGACGCCACCCTCGCGATCAGTGATGGCATAGGCTTCGGGGGCCATGCGGGCGGCGGCCAGGAAGGCGTCCTTGCGGCGGTTCATCGGGGTGCTGCCGGAGTGCGCGGCTTGACCGTGGAAATGGATGGCGTGGCGTTCGACCCCGCAGGTTCCGAGGACGGTGCCGAGAGGCAGATCGAGGTCGAGGAGGACGGGGCCTTGCTCGATGTGCAGTTCCTGATAGGCGGCGGCGTGGGTGAGTTCGATGCCGCATGCTTTGACGTTGGCTAGTTCGATGCCTTCGGCGTGCAGGGCCTCGGCCAGGGTGATGCCGTCTTTGTCTTTTAAATTTGAGGCTTCGTCGATGTCGAGATTTCCCGAGCAGGCGGAGGAGCCGAAGAGGCTTTTGCCAAAACGGGCACCTTCTTCATCAGCCCAATCGACGATGCGGACGGTGACGGGAGGGCTGTTAGGAAACTCAGCGGCAATGCGGCGGAGGATGGCGAGTCCGGCAAGGGTGCCGAGGCAGCCGTCGAGCCAGCCGCCGTTGGGCACGGAATCGATGTGACCGCCGATGACGAGCGCTCGGTCCGACTCGCCATGGAGGGTCGCCCAGAGGTTGCCGGCCTGATCGCGATGGGTTTCGACGCCAGGGACGGCGTCGAGCTTTGCGAGGAGCCAGGCTCGGGCGGTGCGCCACATGGGCGTGAAGGCGATACGCTGGGCACCGTTTTCATCCTGAGTGAGCGCCCGGAGTTCTTTGAGTTCGGCAATGGTGACGCGGGGATCGAGCGTGGGCGATTGCATGGCGATGGTCAGGCGGTGCGTTCGGCCAGGACGTGATCGAAGACTGCGAGCAGGAAATCGGCATCGGCTTCTGTCAGGCACATGGGGGGCTTGATGCGGATGACGGAGCCGTGGAGGCCGCCTTTGCCGACGATGAGCTGGTGGTCTTTGCAGCTTTCCATGAAGCTGGCGGTAAAAGCAGTGGCGGGCTGGCCGTCGAGGACGAATTCCACGCCAAGGATGAGGCCGCTACCGCGGACGTTGGCGATGATGGGATATTTTGCCTTCAGTTGATTGAGGCCTGCGATGAGGTGGTTGCCTATTTTTTTGCACTGCGCCATCGTGTTATCACGCAGCATGATGTCCAGCGTGGCCTTGCCTTGGGCCATGGCGAGGGGATCGCCTCCAAAGGTGTTGAAATGAATCCTGGCGGCCATTTTCTCGGCAATGGCATCGGTGGTGACGACGGCGGCCAGCGGGAATCCGTTGCCGATGGATTTCGCCATGACGACGATGTCAGGGACGACGTTGTAGTTTTGAAAGCCCCAGAAGTTCGTGCCGGTGCGGCCAAAACCAGTCTGGACTTCATCGGCAATGCAGACGCCCCCGGCATCGCGCGTGTGGGCGTAGGCGTGGGTGAGGTAATCGGCTGGATAAGGCACGGTGCCGCCCACACCTTGTATGGGCTCGGCGATGAAGGCGGCCACTTTGCCGCTGGTGCCGAATTTGATGATGTCTTTCACTTCCTCAGCGTAGAGTTTCCCAGCATCGGGCGTGTCGTAGGAAATGGGGCCCCAGACGGGATGCGGGGCTTTGAGGTGCTGGAAGCCGGGCATGGCTGGCACGTTGTATTTCCAAGTGCTGTGACTTGTTAGGGACATGCCGACGGCATTTCCTCCGTGGTAACAATTGCGCAGGGAAAGGATGTCGTGGTTGCCCGTGTGGAGGCGCGCCATGAGCACTGCGAGGTCGTTGGCTTCAGAACCGGAGTTCACGAAATAGACGCGCTTGAGCGGCTCTGGAAAAGTGGACGCAAGCGTCTCCGCATATTCAACCACCGTCGGGTGTAGGTAGCAGGTGGGCGCGTGCTGGATCATGCCGACTTGGGCGATCAGAGCTGCATTCACCTCCGGATGACAATGCCCTACGCTGACCGTGCAAATGCCGCCGAAGCAATCCAGATAACGTTTCCCTGTTTCATCGTAGAGGTATTGCATCTTTCCTTCGACCGGCATGAACGGATCCTTGTAGAGCAGGAAAATTCCCTGGTTGAGGACGGCTTTTCGTCTAGTTAGCAGGTCCGCCTTTGATGGCCCATGGTAGGGGGCGGGCTGGTGGTCGAAGGGTGGGAGTGTGGGTGGCGTTTTCATTTTCTAGGTGTGGTTACGGGATAGGGCTAATGGGGCTAATGGGGCTTATAGGGCCTATCTTCTGTTTAATAGCTTCTGGCGTAAGTGGGGAGGGAATATTCGCTGCGGTTTTGCCGAAGGCCTGCAGCGCATCGCGCAGGGCTTCTCTGACGGAGATGGCGAGCATGAGCGGTGGCTCTCCGACGGCTTTGGAGCCGTGGATGGTGCTGGGCTGGGTGGCGTTTTTTAAAAGAGAAACTCGGAAGTCCAGCGGGGCATCGCTGAAGGTGGGGATGGTGTAGGTGCTGGCGCTGTGAGTCAGGAGATTTCCGTCAGGGCTCCATTTGAGTTCTTCGCAGGTGAGCCAGCCGGCACCTTGCACGAAGCCGCCTTCGATCTGTCCACGGTCAATGGCGGGGTTCAGCGAGTCTCCGACATCGTGGAGGATGTCCACGCGGCGGATGTGATTCATGCCGGTGAATCCGTCGATCTCCACCTCGCTGACGGCGGCTCCGAAAGCGTAGTAGTGAAAGGGTTTTCCTTTGCCCACCAGCCAGTCCCATTGCAGATCTGGCGTGGCGTAGAATCCAGCGGCGGAGAGTTGGACGCGCTCGGTATAGGCTTTGGCGATGATGTCCTTGAAGAGAATTGCGGCTCCGTTAGGCGCGAAGAGCTTTGCATCAACAAACGTGATCTCTTCAGGTTTGCAATTGAGTTGCGCAGCGGCCAGCGGGGCAAGGCGTGAACGCAACTGTTGGCAAGCATTGGCCACGGCCATGCCGTTGAGGTCGGAGCCGGAACTGGCGGCGGTAGCGGACGTGTTAGGCACTTTGTCCGTTCTCGTGCGCATGAGGCGGATGCGGTCGGCGGGCAGACCGAGTTCGCGCATGGCGACACCAAGGATTTTCGTATCTAGGCCTTGGCCCATTTCGGTGCCACCGTGATTCACTTGCACGGAGCCGTCGGAGTAAATGAGCACGAGCGCTCCGGCTTGGTTGTAATGTTTGAGCGTGAAGCTGATGCCGAATTTCACGGGGGTGATCGCAAGGCCACGTTTCCTGTAAGGATGCGCAGCATTCCATTGGGCGATGCTCTGCCTTCGCTGAGCGAAATCAGAGGAAACTAACAGTTCTGTCCAGATGCGGTCGAGGCGATTGCCCTCCACTTCTTCACCGTAGTGCGTGGTGTTGGTTTCGCCTTCGCCATGGTAGAAATTTCGCTGCCGCACGACTTCGGGAGGTAGATTAAGAGCCCGTGCAATGCGGCCGAGAATGTCTTCAATGACAACCATGCCCTGCGGTCCGCCGAATCCGCGAAAGGCGGTGTGCGAGGTGGTATTGGTCTTGCAGACTTGGCCACGAAACTTCACGTGTGGAATGTAGTAGGCGTTGTCGAGATGGAACAGGCCGCGATCATTCACCGGTTGTGAGAGATCCAGCGCCCAGCCGCCGTCGGAGTAAAGATCGATCTGCGCTGCGTGGAGGCGGCCATCGGGATGATAGCCGATGTTAAATCTTGCGAAGAACGGATGGCGTTTGCCCGTGAATTCCATGTCCACATCGCGATCAAGTTGAATGCTGACAGGCTGGCGAGTTTTCATAGCTGTCAAGGCCGTGAGAGCGGCCCAGACGTTGCCTTGCGTTTCCTTTCCACCAAAGCCTCCGCCCATGCGTGGGCATTCGACGACGACCTGGTTACGGTCGAGATGAAGCACTTCGGCCACGATGGATTGGACTTCGCTGGGGTGCTGCGTGGAGCTTTGAATAAATACTCCGCCCTCGCCATCGGGCGAGGCACTGGCGGCATGGGTCTCCAGATAAAAATGTTCCTGACCGCCGATGTGCAGGGTGCCGGCTAACTGGTGCGTGGCTTCTTTCAGGACGGCATCGACATCGCCTCGCGCTAGGAAATGTGGGTCCGTGTGAAACGAGTTGGCGGCAATGGCGGGCTCGATGCCGAGCAACGGCGGTCGTGCCTCGTAGTCGATGGAAACAAGGCTGGCGGCCAATCGGGCGGCTTCGGGTGTAGTGGCGACGACGGCTGCGATGAGCTGACCATGGTATTGCACAAGGTCGGTGGCGAAGAGGGGTTCGTCGTGGCGCGCGGGGCCCGTGTTGTTGAGACCGGGAATGTCGGCGGCGGTTAGGATGGCTTTTACGCCCGGGGCGTTGCGGGCGGCGGTGAGATCGTAGAGGGAAAATTTCGCATGAGCGTGAATCGAGCGGATGGGCCACAGGGCGAGCGTTCCGGCTTTTAGGGCAATGTCGTCCACGTAGCTAGCATGGCCCGTGACGTGGACGATGGCGGATTCGTGGGATTGGGATTTATCTGATGGATAGTCGAATGAAGAAACGACGGGCGTTTCGATGGCGTCGGTTTCGCCAGCGAGGAATTTGAGGAAGAGATCCGTGATGAGGGCGGTGCGGTAGGCGGCGGAACCACGCAGGTCGTCGAGTGGCGTGAACTCGGAGGCGAGGAGAGTCAGGATTTTTTCTGAGCCTGCTTCTGCCAGCGGAAGGCCTGTTAGGGCCGCTTCCGTTTTTAGGGCCCGGGCGGGAGTTGCGGAGACGCCACCGTAAGCGAGACGGGCTTCGGTGATGTTTCCTGCGGCATCCGTGGTAAGACGGAAGGCTGCGGAAACAGTGCTGATGTCCATTTCCCGACGTTTGGAAACTTTGTAGAAGGCAGTGCGTCCGGGAAGGTGCCGGGGGATGTTGATGGAGGTTAGGAGTTCGTCAGGCTGGAGGATGGTTTTGCGGTAGCCGGTGAAGAATTCACTCAGGGGGACGGAATAGGGCCTATAGGGCCCATGGGTCTCATAGGGCCTATTTGCTTGGATGGTGAGCGTGGCGTCCAAGGCCAGCAGCACAGGCGCGGCATCCCCGATGGGCGAGGCGGTCACCAGATTTCCACCAAGCGTGGCACGGTGGCGGATTTGCCGTGAGGCGAACAAACGCAGCATGCTTTTCAGGGCGGGAAATTCACCGGCTAGGGCAGCTTCCACATCCGTGAGCGGCACGCCTGCGCCAATGTGCCAGTGGGTATCCGTGGAGCGAATGCGGTGGAGTTCCGCGACGTTTTCCAACGAAATGAGCGCTGGGTATCGCGTGTGGCGTTTGTTGATGAGGACGGCTAGTTCCGTGGCACCAGCGATGAACGGAGCGTCTGGAAATGTTGCCTTTAGCGTCAGCGCTGCTTCCACGGAAGTCGGCCGATGATAGTCCGGCAGGGAAACAGAAGCGGGTGCGGTGCAGTTTTCCACAGGACTGGTGGGCACATCCTGCATGACTTCGCGAATCGGGCGATAGCCGGTGCAGCGGCAGAGGTTGCCGCAGAGTTGATCCGCCACGGCAGCGGAATTATTCTGCGTGCCGCGCGCGGCGGCTTCGGCCATGGAGCAAATGAAGCCGGGCGTGCAGTAGCCGCATTGCGAGCCGTTTTGCTCGACCATGGCCTGCTGCACGGGATGCAGGACGTTGTTGTTTGCCAGACCTTCACTGGTTAGGATGGATTTTCCAACCAGCGATCCCATGAGCGCGAGACAACTATTAATGGCGCGGGGCGGTCCTTGCTTTTCCAACACCAAAATCGTGCAGGCTCCGCAGTCGCCTTCGTTGCAGCCCATTTTGGTTCCGGTGCGGCCGGAGTGGCGCAGGAAATCGAGGAGAGTCTGGTGCAGGCCGGCGGAGGCAACGTCCACAAGCTGACCATTGATGGTGAGCGTGGGCGTCATTTGGAACTAAGCTGGCGCAGGGTTTCCGCCAGCAGGGTGGTGCCTTTGGCGATGGCCTCGGGTGAGGAATATTCGTCGGGCCGATGCGAGTAGCCTTTGTCGCAGGGGATGAAAATCATGGCCGTGGGGCAGAGACGGGCCATGAACAGGGAGTCGTGATAGGCTCGGCTAATCATGCGCTGGTGGCTGAATCCAAGCGATGCGCTGGTAGATTCGATGAGTGTGACTAGCGCGGGATCGCAGATGGCAGGCGGGTCCGCGTTGATTTGTTGCCAGTCGAGC
>JANOAS010000233.1:0-7450 GCA_031411255.1 bacterium | reverse complement strand
TGCCGATTGCCTACTGCCGATTGCCGATTGCCGATTGCCGATTGCCGATTGCCGATTGCCGATTGCCGATTGCCGATTGCCGATTGCCGATTGCCGATTGCCGATTGCCGATTGCCGATTGCCGATTGCCGCTAACTTTTCTTAAAATCCTAAAATCAACAACATTCCTTCATTTTTCCATGGCCAGTTACGAATGCTTTGAAGATCTGCCCGTCTGGCAGGAGGCGGCGCGGCTTTACAACCGGGTTCTTGACCTGATGGCCGCTCATGCAGCCCTCTTTTCTCCGGGCTATCGCGGCCAGATCGACCGGGCGGCTCTCTCTGTCTCCAACAACATCGCGGAAGGTTTCGAGCGCATGACCACTGCGGAACTCCTTACCTTCATCGAAATCTCTCGAGGTTCTGCGGGCGAGACGAAATCCATGATCGCAATCGTGATCGCCCGCCCGGAGATGGCCCCGGCAAGACCCCTGATGCAGGAGATTCGCGACTGTGCCGACTCCTGTGTCCGCCAGATGACGGGCTGGATCGCCAGCATCGAAGGCGGAAGTGTTCAGGGAAAACGGCATCTGACCGGTCCGCAAAAACTGGAGCGCAAGAGTCGCGAGTCGGCCCGCAGTTTTCGCAGTGAATGGCTGAACAGCCTGAAACCAGAGCACCCACTCTACGCCAGCCCGGAAGCCCGCATCGCGCGTGGCGAGGCGCCGTATGCGTGAGGGTAGTTTCAGGCAAAACTTTCCAACACCACATTTCATGAGTTTTCGTCTCGTCAGCCGTTCCGTCTGGGGCAATCCCGGCAACCGGGGAAAGAAGATGCGCAAGACTGCGGCCGCCATCGCGTGGCAGCTGCGGAAGCGGCTTTTTAGAAGCAGTTTTCCCATCCAGCTGGCCAGCGGGGCGAAGTTCATGGCTCATCCGGACTGCGTGGTTTCTTCGGCTCTCATTTACGCCGACTGGCCTGAATTTGCGGAGCTGATGTTCATCCGCAGCCGGCTCCAGCAAGGTGATGTGGTGGTCGATGCCGGGGCGAATGTCGGGCACATGGGCCTGCTGCTCGCCGGCGTGGCGGACCCGCAATTGATCTTCGCGTTCGAGCCGACCCCCTTCACATTCCGGCGGCTTCAGGAAAATTGGAGGTTGAACGGATGGTCGGAGGCAAATCTGCACCAGATCGCGCTCGGCCCCGAGGAAGGGGCGGTGGAGATGCCTGACGTGGATCATCCAGAAACAAAAAATTCGATTCTTGCGACGGCGGGAGCGGATCGCACGGTAATGGTGAATCAACGGACTCTGGATTCCTTCCGCCCGCTGTGGCAGGGCAGGCGGATCGGATTTTTCAAGATCGATGTCGAGGGCTACGAGGATCAAGTGTTCCGCGGGGCGGTGGAGGTGCTTCGGATCGACCGTCCGGCGCTCGTGATGTTCGAGTCCCTCAGCGGTTCCCTTGATCCAGCGATGGCGGCACATTTTGAAAAAGCCGGCTACCACGTTTTCCAGCTTGGTGAATCCGGCCAGCCTGCGGCTGCTGGTGTTCTCTTCGCACAGAACCTCTTCGCCGTGCCGGAAGAATTGCGCGGCGAACTGGGTGGGTAGTTTTTTCGACCGCCTCATGCGCCACATCCTCATTGTTTGTGCCCATTTTCCACCCGTGAACGGAGCCGACATGCACCGCATCCGGACCAGTCTGCGCCACTACGAGAGGTGCGGCTGGGAACCGCGCGTATTGACGGTGGCTCCGGCCTCCATGGAACTGAACTGGAATGATCCGCTACTTTTGGAAACCATCCCCGCCAGCGTGCCCGTGCGCCGGGTCAAGGCTCTGCCCGTCCGGTTCACCCGCCCATTCGGCTTGGGGGCCGTCGGGCTGCGGGCGTGGTGGGCGATGGCGCGTGCGGGGGATGCGTGGATTCGCGAGGCACAGCCCGATTTGGTTTTTTTCTCCACAACGGCCTTTCCGCTCATGACACTCGGTCCCCGCTGGCTCAGGAAATTTGGCGTGCCCTACGTGGTGGACCTTCAGGACCCGTGGATCCAGGAGGACGCGCCCCGGCCCGGGCTGAAGCACCGGCTCATGCGGGCGCTGCATGCGCGGCTGGAGCCTGCGGCCATGCGCGGCGCGGGCGGCATGATGGCGGTGGCGCCGGGCTACCTGCAGGCTGTGCACCGCCGGCATCCGGTGACGGTGGGCCGGCCCGAGGCCGTCATCCGGTTCGGCGCGGCACCGGAGGACTGGTCGGTGGCGGAGTCGTCAGCGCCGTCACATGGTTTTTTTGAAACAGGAGACGGACTCCTCCACGGCGTTTGCGTTGGAGCGCTCGCCCCGGCCATGCTGGGCTCGGTTCGGCTGCTCCTGAATGCCCTCCGGCGCGGGCTGGACGAAGCGCCGGAAGTTTTTGACCGGGTGAGGCTGCATTTTATCGGTACGAGCTACGCGGGAGCCGGGGCTCAGCCCGCCACTGCGGCGCTGGTGGCTGAGCTTGGCCTTGAGGGCCGGGTCATGGAGTCTTCCGCCCGCATCCCTTATTTCACGGCTCTCCGGCTGCAGCGTGAGGCTGCGTTTTTGTTCATCCCCGGCTCGGCCGAGGGGGACTACGTGCCGTCCCGGCTCACCGGCTGCCTGCTGGCTCGCCGCCCAGTCCTCGCCGTGTGCCACGAGGCGGGTGGAGCCGCTGCAGTGCTGGCCGCCACGGGTGGAGCGGAGTGCGTGACCTTCAGGCCGGGAAAAGCGGAGGAGGCTGGGCATCGCCTCTTGCCGGTTTTCCGCCGGCTGCTGGAAAATCCGGAATCATCACCCGCGCTCGATGAGGCCGCCCTCGCCCCGCACCTGGCCGCTGCGCTCACGGGAGAGCAGTGCCGCCTTTTTGATCAAGTCCTCCAGTCCCAGTCCTGACCACATGCCCACTCCGCTACCCAACTACATCGGCATCGGTGCGCCGAAGGCTGGCACCACCTGGCTGGCCCGCTGCCTGTCCGAACATCCGGAGGTCTTCATGGCCGCGGTGAAGGAGGTCGAGTTTTGGAAGCTGGCGGATGCCTCCACGCGGCTGGACGAGTACCGGGAGCACTTCAAGGACGCAGAGGGGAAGAAGGCCTTAGGCGAATATTCCGTCCGCTACCTGACTCTGCCGGGCGTGCCGGAGCGTCTGCACGCGCACCTGCCGGAGGCGAAGCTCATCGTGGCCCTGCGCAACCCGGTCGAGCAGGTGACGTCGAATTTCTGGCATCTGCACCGGCAGAATTTCAACCAGCCAGCCAGTCAGCCCGGCCCGCAGTCCATCGCCCAGGCGCTGGAGACACACCGGGACTTCCTGCTCGATCCCGCCCGCTACGCCACGAGCCTGGCCCGCTTCTACGCCCTCTTTCCCCGCGAGCAAATCCACGTCATCTTGTTTGAGCGCATCCAGCAGGATCCGGAGGGGGTGCTGAAGGACCTCTTCCGTTTCCTCGGCGTGGATCCCGCATTCCAGCCGCCCAGCACGCGGGAAAAAGGAAGCGCCGTGCGGCAGGGCACCTCACCCCGTAGTGCGCTGGCTGCACGCCTGCACAAGATGACGTACGGCGCTCTCGTGAACTGGGTTTACACTCCGCTGAAAAAAGCGCTCGGCACCCGCCGCGCAGCGACCCTCAAGGAGCGCCTCCGCATCCGCCCGCTCATGGAGCGGCTCTTCATGAAAAAGGGCTACCCCGCCCCCACCGCCGCTGAAATGGCCGCCCTGCACGCTGCCTTCACCGGGGAAATCACGGAACTTGAGCGGATGACTGGGTTGAATTTGAGTTCGTGGAAATAGCCGGCCGTCGCAGACCTTTTGACGCCCCGGCCCTCCGGAAAATTCCCTGCCTGCAATTTTTTGTCGCGTCTCGCCATAGTCGTCACCCACCCGATTCAATACTACGCTCCGCTGTACCGGGAGCTGGCCCGGAGGCATGAGGTGAGGGTGTTTTTTGCGCACCGGCAGGATGCCGCCGGGCAGGCGGCGGCGGGGTTTGGCGTGGCCTTTGAATGGGATGTGCCGCTGACCGACGGCTATGACCATACGTGGCTGAATAACGTTTCCTCCAGACCCGGCCTGCACTGGGCGGGCGGGTGTGACACGCCGGAGCTGGCGGGGCTGATTCATCCGAAAAACTTTGATGCCGTGATCGTGAATGGATGGAACCACAAGTGCTACCAGCAGGCCATCCGGGCGGCGTGGAGCAACGGCGTGGCTGTCTTCTCGCGCGGGGATTCCCAGCTCGGGACGCCCCGTTCGTGGTGGAAGCGGCTGGCGAAGGAGCTGCCGTACCGCCTGCTGCTGCCCCGCTTTTCTGGCCACCTCTGTACGGGAAAAAGGAACCACGACTACTTCCGCCACTACGGAGTGCCGGAGGCTCGGCTGTTTTCTTCGCCGCACTTCGTGGACACGGATTTTTTCTCGACACGCGCGGCGGAGGCGAGACGCGAGGGGCATTGCGCAGCGCTGCGGGTCGAATGGGGGGTGCCGGCGGGGGCGCGGGTGCTGCTGTTTGCGGGAAAATTCATCGCGAAGAAGCGGCCGCAGGATTTCATCACAGCGTGTGTGGCGCTCATGCGGCAGGCATCGCACAGCGACGTTCACGCGGTGCTGGTTGGTGATGGCCCAATGCGGGGAGAGCTGGAATCTCTCGCGGCGGCGATGCCGGGGAGGATCCACTTTGCCGGATTTCGCAACCAGTCCGAGCTGCCGGCCTGCTACGCCGCCGGAGAGGCGCTGGTGCTGTGCTCCGACGGAGCGGAAACCTGGGGGCTGGTGGTCAACGAAGCCGCAGCGTGCGGGCTGCCGGTGGTCGTGAGTGATGCAGCGGGGTGCGGACCTGACATGGTGGCTGGCGGCTCAACTGGTGTGCTTTTTCCCTGTGGCGACACCGACGCGCTCACCGGGGCGATGGCGCAGGCGCTGGATCTCGCCCGCCTTCCGGAATTCCCGGCCGCCCTGGCAAAAATCAACGCCAGCCACAGCTGCACCGCTGCCGCCGACGGGGTGGATGCCGCGCTGCGGGCGACTCTCAAATCTCAATGACCATGGAAACTATCAGCTTCGACAAGTACGACCAATACGGCGCCTACCACTGGAAGGAATGCCACCGCAGCCTGGCCGGATACAAGGAGTACAATCCCGCCCTCGATGCCCGCTATGAAATGGTGGTGCGCGAAGCGGCGCAGCTGCCAGCTGGCGGCAGGCTGCTGGATGTGGGCTGCGGGGACGGATTGCTGCTAGGGCGGCTGGCCCCTCTGGTGAAAGAAGCGGTGGGGATAGATTCGGAGGCGGAGGCCATCCGCATCGCCACCCAGATGCTGGCCGTGCATCCGCACTGCCGGGTGCTGCACAACGCCTGCTACGATGTGCCGTTCGGAAATGCAGAGTTCGACCTTGTGACCTCAACAGACGTGATCGAGCACCTGACGGATCCTAGCCTGCACCTGTCGGAAATCCGGCGTGTGCTCAAGCCCGGCGGCACCCTCCTGCTGACGACGCCAAAGTGGCGGCCCGACAGGAAGTGGGACGAGCGGCATTTTCAGGAGTTCAAGCCTGACGAGCTGAATAACCTGCTGGCGCGGCATTTCACGAAAGTCCGGATGGTCTACTTCTGGCCGTCGTGGTGCAGCCGCTTTTACTCAACAAAAGTGGGCTGGCGGTTGCTGAAGCTGGCCGGAGTGGCGGGGTGGAATCCCTTCTCCCGCCACAGCGACCAGCCTGAGGGGTTTGGCCAGTTCCTTGCCGTTTGTTCAAACCCCTAGTCCCTGTTCGGGATTATTGTCTTTTCTTCCTGCCCGCGACCATGTACTTCATCAATTTGCCCTCCAGCCTTTCATGAGCCGATTCTTATTTGCCGGCATCGTCGCCGGTGTCATCGCTGGCATACTCACCGGCTCCCTCTTCACGGCGTCGGCCTTCGTTGCTCTGTTCACTGCCATGGGGATGACGTGGCGCAAAGACCAGCCGCCCGTCTTCCCGTTTGCGATCGCGCACCAGTGGCTGTACGTCGTGACGGGGGATATCGTCAGCCAGCAGGTGCAGGGATTTGGCGGGCTGCGGGCGGTGGAGGACACGACGTTCGCCGCATCACTGGCCATTGGAGGGTTTGTGGCGCTGGCGCTGGGCGTGCGGCTGTCCTGGGCCGGGAAACCGCTGACTGACAATCCAGCAGGTGAGCCTGAGTACAACCTGCGGCGGTTGATGTTTCTGACCATGGGGGCGTATGCGATCAACTGGGCGATGCAAATCGCCGGTGGCACACTCCTCTTTGCGGCTGCAAATTTGATCAACAATGTGCTGCTGGCCCGTGCGGTGCTGTTGTGCATGCTGTGGATATCCATCATGCGGCAGCGGAAGGGGTACAGCTACGGTGTGCTTGCGCTGCTCTTCGTCGTGGTGCCCTCGCTTGCCTCGACGCAGACAAAGTTCAAGGAGGTCGTGTTCCTGGCAATCGTGGCCGCGCTGGTGGGCTGGAGGCCGTGGGATCCGGGGGCCCTGCAGCAAAAAATGAATCGTACGCTTGTCGCGGTTCTCGGTGTGCTGGCAGTGTTCATGATCGTGGTGGGAGCCTTCTGGGAGGGGGGGGTGAAGTCGCCCTGGCGGGCCATGGGCAGGGAGGCCGAGGAGGCGCAGAATGCCGGCTTGGTGGAGGCAAGGAGCACGATGACCCAGCTGTCCGAGCTTCAAAACGTCGCCGAAAAGGTGGCGGAAAACTTCAGCCTCACGCGGGGCCTCATTCTACTGGCGGAGCGGATCGACAGCATCTGCCAGTTCTCGCTCGTTTTGGACCGGGTGCCGAAACTGGTGGCTCATGAGGATGGGGCACTGACGATGAGGGCAATCAAGCACATCACGATGCCGCGCATTCTTTTCCCCGACAAGGAAAACCTGGGGACGGATTCCTGGCTTGCCACCACGTATGCGGGGATCAACGTGGGTGAAGGGACATCGGTCGGCATTGGCTACATGGCGGAGTTTTACATCGATTTCGGCTTCGTGGGCATGTTCATCGCCCTTGTGTGTTTCGGGGCCATTCTCGGGGGTATTTGCCGGTTTCTGGAAGCCTCCGCCCCCTCTTCCGCAATGGGGCAGGCGCTGATGATCGTTTCGATCGTGAGCTATTTCACCGTCTTTGAGAGCAATTTTGCGAAGCTGATGGGCGGGCTGATCATGAATGTGATCGTCCTCTGGGTTATTGTAAAACTGGTTGGCAAGCCGCTGCACCAGTGGCTGATCGATGAAAAACGGGAGCCGGACATCCCGGCGGGCCTGCCTGATGGGCTGACGGCAAAAGACTGAGTGAAGAGGGAAATAATGGCGGTGATCACGGGAGCGGCGGCCACCACGGGTGGAATCGCGACCCTGAACCTGAACATTCTGCGCGCGCTGGACAGGCTGTCGTGCGAGCATGCGGCCGGCTTGCGTGTGCTGTGCCTGCACGAAAGGAGTGCGGACAA
>JANOAS010000232.1:0-24574 GCA_031411255.1 bacterium | reverse complement strand
TTTCAAACTGCGCGTGGTCAATCATACCGCTCTACATGCCGAGAAAGCGCTCCGCGCCAACAGATCGGTTGCCCCGGTTCAAAGAATTGTTCCCACGCTTTTCGCTCAAGAACCTTTTTTGCAGCGTTCGTCACGTGGTCTGCCGCGTTCGTCGCGGGAAAGGCAGGGCAGGCTGGTCCTCCAGCCGCCGCATCGCACCGGGCCGGCTGGCACTGGGGGCACAGGGTGAGGCGGGGGCGGGGCTTCATGTGATGGGCGGTGCTGAACCGGGGTCCAGCCCAGCCCTGATAGTCAGCTACCTGACCCATTCTGCCGGATGGACAACCGGCTCTGCGGGCTTTTTTTCCCGATGTCCGGGCGCTGCATCCGAACGGTTCAGTTCTTCATCCGAACGGTTTAGTTCCGCATCCGAACGGTTCAGTTCTTCATCCGGACGGTCAGTTCCGCATCCGAACGGTTCAGTTCCGCATCCGGACGGTTCAGTTCTTCATCCGGCGCGTTCGGATGTTCATCCCGGACTCCGGGTTTTCGAGGTGGAATGACCGGTCCCGCAGTTGGCCAGGGGGCCGGGGCAGCCGGAAAACGGGGATGGCTGCGGAATGGCCAGGTTGTCGAGTTGGGTGGGGGCCTTTGGGGCGTGAGGTCCGGGGTTTTCGGAAAATGCCAACTGCGGGGCTTGGGGCGATGCGGCTCGGCGGGAACCTCGCCCTACCTGGTGTGGCGGGGGCGCTGTGTGAGGGGCGGTGCGGACTCACGGACCCACGCGGCGAACTGGAGGAATCAAGCCATGCCCCACCGCTCCTGGCGCCAGGCGGCGTGCTCTGGCGGGGTGATGAAAGTCCAGGCCAGGATGCGGCTTTGTTTGCTGCCCTGGGCCATGTCGATTTTCCTCAGCGCGGCGGCTCCCGTGGCGCGGATGGCCTTCTCCAGGCGGGGCAGGTGGGCGCTCTTTGAGACGAGGGTGGTGAACCAGAGGCAGCGTCTGGCCAGGGGGAGGCTCTGGGTGATCATGCGCTGGATGAAGGCCGCCTCTCCGCCCTCGCACCAGAGTTCGCCCGCCTGCCCGCCGAAGTTCAGCACGACGGGAGAGGCCGGCTTCGCGCCCAGGTTTCGCTGTTTCCTCAGCGCGCCGGCGGCGGCCTCCGCAGCGGAGGCGTGGAAGGGAGGGTTGCACAGGGTGGCATCGAAGCACTCGCCCGGTTTCACCACTCCGGAAAAACACTGCCGGGGCGAGGCCTGCCGGCGGATCTGGATTTGGCCGGACACGGCGGCATTCCCAGCGGCCAGCCGGGCCGCCCATTTCGCCGCAGCGGGATCGACCTCCGCCCCCACGAAGCTCCAGCCATACTCGGCCGCCCCGGTGAGCGGGTAGATGCAGTTCGCCCCGGTGCCGATGTCCAGGAGGGAGACGCGGGGGCCCCGGGGGATTTCCCCGCCCGCCGGCCCGGCCAGCAGGTCGGCCAGGTGGTGCAGGTAGTCACTCCGGCCCGGAATGGGCGGGCAGAGAAAACCCGGCGGGATGTCCCAGGTGCGGAGGCCGTAGGCGTCCTGGAGCAGGGCGCGGTTCAAGGTTTTTACGGCTGCCGGATTTGCGAAATCGATGGAGGCCTCCCCGTGCCCGTTAGGCCGCACAAAGGCGGCCAGCTCCGGGGTGCCGTGGACGAGGCGCGGGAAATCATAGCCGCCGCGGAAGCGGTTGCGCGGGTGCAGGCCGGGTTTTTCGGAAGTTCCGCTCATGGATTCAGCCGCCACGCTCGGGGGCCGGGCGCGCAGGGTCAACCGCGAAGCGAAGCGAATCGAAGTGAATGAGAGGCAGGGGGAAAATCAAGGGACGAGACTTTGCAAGTCTCGACGCGCCCCAAGCCGCGCGCCCCGACGGAGGGAGATAAGGCAGGATGATGGAGGGCAGGATGATTGAGGAGAAGGGGACTTTGGAATGCGGATTGGCGCCGCATCTGGACGGTTGGATTTTTTATTCCGGCTGCTGGTTTCCGGGGCCGGAGAGTGGCAGGGCGGGGTGCTCCTCAAAGATGGAATCTGACAGACGCAGGATGCGGCCGTCTGGCTGGATGTAGCGGAGGCGGCGCTTCAGGGCGAAGTCAAAGACGAGGGGGTTCACGTCGTAGAGTTCGCGCAGGGCCGGGATGTCAGCGGAATCCAGAAGGCCGGCGCGCACCCAGTGCTGGAGCGGGATGACGATGTTCACGGCGGGCAGGGGATAGTCGCTGCCGTTGACGAGGCGGCTGTGCAGGTCCTGCCGGGAAAGGAGGGTGCGCATGAACTCCGGGGTGCGGTTTTGCAGGGTGGTGGCGGAGATGTCGGCAAAGAGGAGCCCGCGCCACCGGGGCTCATCCATCATGCGCAGGAGGAGCTTCCAGTTTTCCACCGGCGGGCTGCCCGGGGCGGCGTGGTCCTCGCCGTCGCCCAGGCTGGCGCAGTGCGCGACAATGACCTTCACCCCGTGCTCCAGCGGCCGCTGCAGGTGCTGCGGATTTCCCAGGCACTGGTCCTGCGCGGCGTCCACTGCCGCCTCCACGCCGCCGTGGGTGAGGAGGGCCATGCCGAGCCGGTGCATGGTGTCGTAGAAGGCGTCGCAGGCCGGGGCGGCCGGGTTGATGCCCATGGCATTTGGCAGCCACTTGATCACGCGCACGCCCCGCGCGTGCAGGCGGCACAGCTCCTGGCACGCCCCCGGGCGCAGCGGATGTACGGAGCCTGCGGCGGCGAAGTGCGACGGGGCGGATGCCGCCACGCGCAAGGCGTGGTCGTTGGGCACGTGGAATTCTGTTTTCTCCGCCACCACGCGGCCGTCCGGGGACCAGTGCTCGTCGAAGGCGAGCAGCAGAAACTTCCCCGGGGCTGTACGCGCCAGGTCTGTGAGTCGTGCGGCAAACTGGGAGTCGGCGCGGGCCATGTCGTGGATGCCGGCCGCGCTGCTGTAGACCTGAAACCGGAAGTGATGCCACGGGTGCGCCCACGTGAGCATGCGCGGGCTGACGTAGCAGCCGGTGCCGCCCTCGCCCGTGCCCGCCAGGTGGACGTGGTAGTCGGCCAGGCGGTCCGCCCGCACTCCAGCGTAAACCTGCCGCACCAGGGCCTGCGTCCCGGGGGAGAGCCGGCCTGGCATTTCAGACGGCGGGCGTGTGGATGCCCCGCCGATCCGGTGAACGACGGCAGAGCAGCTACACAGTGCGAGCAGGCAGGTGGCGGCGGCGGCGAGTTTTATCAGACGGGGAAATGATGTCATGGCGCGGGAGGTCATGGCGCGGTCCCAGCCTCCACGCTCGGGCGCCGGGGGCGCAGGGTCAACCGCGAAGCGACGCGAATCAAAGCGAATGAGAGGCAGGGGAAAAATCAAGGAGTCTCCCGTGCAAGACCCGGCCATGGCTGCCTTTTTCAGCTTTCCACTTGCGGGGGACGCTGCCCCCGGTTTCAACTGTGGGGATGAACCCCGCCCCAAAGAAAATCCAGCGTGTCCTCGTCCTCGGAGGGGGCAGCGCCGGCCTCATAGCCGCCCACACTCTGAAAAAGAAGCTCCCCCAGATGGAGGTGGAGGTGCTGCGCAGTCCCGAGATAGGGGTCATCGGCGTGGGGGAGGGGACGACGGCGGCTTTTCCGCGGCACTTTTTTGAGTACCTGAAGATGGACCCGCAGAGCTTTTACGAAGGGGCGGACCCGACGTGGAAGCTGGGCATCCGGTTCATCTGGGGGCCGAAGGAGTTCAACTACACTTTTTCCCGGGAGTACTCCCAGCGCTGGACGGGGATGCTGAGGAACACGGGATTCTACGTGGAACCGGAGACGAGCTACGTGGGCATCACCTCGGCCTGCATGGCGCGTGACCGGGCCTTTCCCCGGAAACAGGATGGCACGCCGCACATCCACAACAACCACGCCTTCCACATCGAAAACACGAAGCTCGTGGGCTGGCTGGAGAAGCAGTGTCTGGCGGAGCGGGTGACCATCACGGATGGCACGATGGCGGAGGCCGAGGTGGTGGACGGGGAAATCGCCGGGCTGAAGCTGACGGACGGACGCCGGGTGACGGCGGACCTCTACGTGGACGCCTCCGGGTTTCGCAGCGAGCTGCTGGGCCGGGCGCTGGGCACGCCGCACATCGACTACACGAAGTCCCTCTTCTGCGACCGGGCGGTCATCGCCGGGTGGCCGCGTACGGACGAGCCGATCAAGCCGTACACGGTGGCGGAGACGATGGACTCGGGCTGGTGCTGGCAGATCGAGCACGAGCACTGGATCAACCGCGGCTACGTCTACGCGTCCGCCTTCATCAGTGATGAGGAGGCGCTGCGCGAATTCCGCACAAAGAACCCAAAGATCGCCAACGAGCCGCGGGTGGTGAAATTCCGCAGCGGCCGGTACAAGGACCACTGGGTGGGGAACGTGGTCGGGGTGGGAAACAGTGTGGGCTTTGTCGAGCCGCTGGAGGCCACGGCGCTGCAGGTCGTGTGCGTGGAGGCGAGCACGCTGGCGGACACGCTCATGGACAGCATGGGCGAGCCCACGCCGACGCTGAAAAAACTCTACAACAAATACAACTCGGCAGGCTGGGATGACATCCGGGACTTCCTGGCAGTTCACTACAAGTTCAACACGCGGCTGGACACGCCGTTCTGGCAGGCCTGCCGAAATGACACGGACCTGGCCGGAGCGCAGCAGGTGGTGGAGTTTTACCAGGAAAACGGGCCGTCCGTGGTCGCGGCGGACTCGATGCTGCACCCGTCGAACTCCTTCGGCATCGAGGGCTACCTGGTCATGATGACCGGCCAGCGGGTGCCGCACGGGAAGCCGTACCAAGCGACGGACCGCGAACGGAAGCTCTGGCGCGACCGGCTGGCGGCGTTCGACAGCCACGCCAAGGCGGCTGCCTCTGTGGAGGACACGCTGAAGTACATCCGCCGGCCCGGAGCCGTGTGGTCGAGTGGTGGCACGATGTAGGTGGGGCGGCTACGCGAGCTGGAGCGCCTCCATCAGGCCGGTGACGGCGGCGGTGGTGGCGCGCTCGATGCTCTCGCGGGTGTTCGCCCCGAGGTGCGGGGTGGCGAGGACGCGCGGGTGGGCGGCCAGCGTCCAGTCTGCGGGCGGCTCACCGTGCAGGACGTCTGTGGCGTAGCCGGCGAGGTGGCCGGCATCGAGGGCGCGGAGGATGGCTGTTTCGTCGACGAGTTCGGCGCGGGCGGTGTTGATGAGGCGCAGTCCGGGCGGAGTGGCGGCCAGGATTTCTCCGGTGATGAGCGGCCCACCCGTCTGGGGCGGGCAGTGGAGGGAAAGGAAGTCCGCCCCGCGCACGAGGCCGGTGAAATCTGAGGCCCACGCGAAATCTCCGGCCTGGGCAAAGCTGCGGGCCGCCGGATGGGGATCGAGGGCGCGGACCTTCATGCCGAAGGCGAGGGCGAGGCGGGCGACCTCCTGTCCGACGCGTCCGCATCCGGCCAGGGCGAGGGTTTTTCCGCGCAGCTCGGTGCCGGTCTCGCGGGGCCACTCGCGGCGCTTCAGGGCGGCATCTGCGGCGGCCAGGTGCCGGGCGAGCGAGAGCATGAGGCCCAGTGTCAGCTCTGCCACGCCGTTGGCATTCGCCCCGGCGGCGCTCAGGATGCGGATGTCGCGCGTGGCTGCGGCTGCGGCGTCGATGTTGCTCACGCCTGCGCCATTTCGGCTGATGACACGCAGATCACCGGCGGCCGCCGAGTCCAGCACGCGGGCGGTCACGGGCTCCACCCCGGCGATCCAGCCGCTGCAGCCAGGGAGGAGGGAAATCAATTCATCCCCGGCAGGCAGGAGGCCGGGTGTGCTGAAGACGATCTGGCATTCCGCCTCCCGCAAGGGCTGGAGCGCCGGGTGGTCCTGTCGCGCCGTCAGCGAGCGCGGGGTGACGAGGATGCGGGGCGGGCTCATTTTTCCAGCGGGCGGCTAGCCCCCTGTCCGCGGCGGACGCTTCTTTTTCGCCTGGGCTTCGGCGGCCAGTTTGCCCTTGGCCTCCAGGCGCTGCATGAAGATTTCCAGGAAGCCCGCCTTCTCCTTGGAGCCCGGCTTTCCGCTTTTCCCGACCGGGGGCAGGACCTCGACGTCGCTGACCGGCTTGAGTTCCACGTCGGCGTTGATCTTGTTTCCCAGGTAGGACTGGAGGATGCCGACGAGGTTCGAAACCGTCCAGTAGAGGGCGAGGGCGGAGGCGAAGTTGTAGCACGCGAAGAGGAACATGAACGGCATGATGAGGAACATCTTCTGCTGGCTCTGCATCTGCGGGTCGGCGCTCTTCGGCGTCATGAGCATCTGGATGAACATGGTGGCCGCCATGACGAGGGGGAGGGGATTCACGGCGTAGCCCATGAAGTGACCCTGTGTGTCCGGCATGGAGAGGTCCTTCACCCACATCCAGTCCTGGCCGCGCAGCTCGACGCCGTTCTGCAGCATCCGGTAGAGGCCGAAGAAGATGGGGATCTGGAGGAACATGGGCAGGCAGGAGCCGACCGGGTTCACGCCGTAGCGTTTGTAGAGGAGCATCACCTCGCGGTTCATCCGCGTCGGGTCGTCCTTGTACTTCTCCTGGATCTCCTTCATCTTTGGCGAAAGGAGGGACATGCGCTTCATCTGGCGCGTGCTCTTCAGCGTCACCGGCCACATGATGAACCGGACGATGAGGGTGAGAATGATGATGGCCCAGCCCCAGCTGAACTTCACACTGGCGAGGAGGTCCTGAATGTGGGTGAGGCCCCACATCATGATGCGGCTGATGATGCCGAACCAGCCGTAGAACATCACCTCCCGGCGGTAGGCACCGGACCCGGCCAGAATGCTGTTGGCCCGCGGGCCGACGTAGACTTCATACTGGTGCTTGATTTCGGCACCTGCAGCCAGGTCGAGCGCGGGCAGACTGACTGCGGCCTCGATGGCGTGGACCGGCGTGGTGGACTTGGGGTCCGCGCCTTTGAAGTCCTTCATCTCGATGCTTTTCGCCCAAAGCTTGCCAGCGGGGATCTCGGCGGCAGGCTTTGTCGAATTGATGAGCGTCGTGTAGAACTGGCTCTTCACGCCGCCCCAAAGCATCTGCGGGAAGGATTTTTCGAGAATGGTGAACGGGGTGTCCTTGAAGATGATGCCGCCGCCGGCAAACTTGCCCACCAGCACTTCATCCGAGCCGCTGTCGGCATTCCAGACCACGGAGGTCATGCTGGTCTGGCCGCCGCTGGAGTCGACGGGGTTGGCCGCTCCGGTGTAGAGAAACCAGTCGCCCGTCACCGGCACGGTTCCCGTGTTTTTCAGGGCGATGTCCAGCTTCCAGAGAAAGCCCTTCGCCGGGCCCTCGGTGACCATGGTCCACGTCTTGGTAATGGTGACGCCGTCCGGCCCGGTGCGCTCGTAGACGACGGGTGTGGCGCCTTCCGGGCTCTTGAGTTCGTAGGCTTCGGTTTCGCGGTTGCCCGCACCGCGGCCGAGGGAGCCGATGCTGGCGAGGCCAAATTCATTGAGCACCTCGGGGGCATCGCTGGCGAAGCGGTGGGGCGGGAGGACCACGTTTTTGATGCCGCCGCCGTGGTTGGAGAAGGTAAATTTGATGTTGTCGTCATCGACGGAAAAGGTCTTCTCCGGAGCTGCGGGGGCAGCCGCTGGTGCGGGCGCGGCGGCCGGGGCTGATGGTGCGCCGGGGGCTGCTTCCGGTTTTGCGGCAGCCGGGGTGCCGGAGCCGGTGGCGTCCACCACCTGCGGCGCAGCGGGCGGCTTGACTGGCACGGGGGGGCGGGTGAGGAACCAGGCCGCGAGGCCCAGGCTGCAAAGAGTGACAACGATCCAACTGGTACGGTCCATGAGTGAAATGAAAGGGTGGGCAGGCGCCGGCGCGCGAAGGCGGGAAAAAACCGGTGCGGGAGATTTTGGCGTTAGTGCGGGTTGACGTGTTGTGCGAAAAGAATTTCCTGGGAATTTTGGCAGAGGCGGCTCAGGAAGGGCGGAGCGGAGGGACGGGATCCGGCCCGTGGCCGCCCCACGGGTGGCAGCGGGCAAGGCGTTTCACCCCCAGCCAGGAACCGCGGAGAGCGCCGTGTATTTCGACGGCCTCCATAAAGTAGCGGGAGCAGCTGGGTGTGTAGCGGCACCCGCCCGAGGGCCCCGCCAGCCAGTGCAGGGGCGGGGAGATGAAAATCTGGTAGAAACGAATCAGGAGGCGAATGACCAGTTTCATGCCGCAGGGTCGCGGGGGATGAGCCCCGTCTTGCGCGCCAGCCAGTGCCACTCCCGGCGCAGGGTCTGGAAGTCCTGGTCCGCAGCCCCCCGGCGGGCGATGGTGACCACGTAATGGTGCTCGGGCAGCCGCGCGGTGGTCGCGCGGACAATCTCGCGCAGGCGGCGCTTTGTCAGGTTTCTCTGAACGGCGCCACCGACCGTCTTGGGCACAATGAACCCGGCCTTGAAGCCGGGCATGGTGGCGTCCTCCATGATCCCCAGCACGAGCCAGCGCCCCGCATGGGAGCGCCCGTGCTGGCGGACGGCGGCATACTCAGAGCCGCGGGTGATCCGCTGGGGCCGGGGCAGGCACATGATCCCTCTCCGGTGAAAACCGGGGAAAACTGAATGCCGGGCCGGGCGGACGTGCGTCGCGCCCGGGCTGGGCAGGGGGCGGATTACTGGCCGGTGTGGCGGGCGTAATGAACCTCGACGCCCTTGGGTACGAGGCGCTTGCGGCCCTTTTGACGGCGGCGACGGAGGATTTCGCGTCCGCCTTTGGACTTCATGCGGGTGCGGAACCCGAACTGACGTTTGCGGGTGCGCTTGGAGGGCTGGTAGGTGCGTTTCATGATCTAAGTCGGTAAAAAACAAGTCTGAGCGCCCGCGCCGGAAATGGTGGGCGGGAAGGCAGGAAGGGGGATTTTAGGAGGAATCCGGGGGTTGTCAAATGGTGGAACGATTTCTCGATTCCCTGCGGGCCTCTTCGCCTTCGCCGCCTGTCGCCGGCGGACCGGTTTCCTTTGACCCGGATTCGTTCCTCGCTCAACTCTCAATTCATCATGAGCCCCACTAATTTTCCTCCGCCGCCTCTGCGCACCAGTAACTGGCCGAAGACCCTCGGCATCATCACGATTATTTTTGGCGTCCTGGGCATCTGCAAGGCGCCGATGGCCCTGGTTGGCCTTGCGACGAATTCCGCCTTGTTAAAGCAAATGGGGATGGATGGTGCAGTTCTGGAGAAATTTCGAGGCCCGGTCATCATGCAGGGCGTCACCGAGGCGGTTGTGGCAGTTCTGCTGCTTGTCACAGGGATCATGCTTCTCAAGCGCCGCCGGGCGGCCCGGCCCCTGGCACTGGCCTATGGAGTGGTCAGAATTCTCTGTGTCCTCGGGTTCCTGCCGGGTGCCTACCGGATGCAGCAGGAAATCATGACTTTGACGGTCAATAGCCAGCACGTCAAGTTTGGCAGAATCACCAATCCAAAGGCCGATCCGGCAGAGGTGCCTGCTGCCGACGGCGCTGCGGCGGAGAGTGGGGAAATAAAAGCAGCCCGGGAGCGATCCGAGCAACGGGTTCGCGAGACCACGGCAAGGATCGAGGGGGTGACCGGCTCGGTGATGCAGAGTACGGCAGTGGCTGGAGTCGTGGGCGGTGGGCTTTTCGGTCTCGCACTCCCCGTGTTCCTGCTCATCTGGTTCATGCGCCGCCCGGTGCGCACAGAAGTCCAGGGCTGGGCTTGAGCCCGCTTTTTTCGTTTTACCGGCCGCGATACGTGCGCCCGGCCGGTTTCCCCTGCCTGGGCAGGGCTGTGGGAGGCGGCTGCTCGAACGGGATCTTAAAAAGGATCGCGCCGTCCTGCGTTTCGTTGGGTTCCAGGCAGAAATTGTCCGTGCTGGCCCCGGTGCTGGAGCAGCCGGAGGCCATGAGGCTGGCCAGGGCGAGGAGGGGGAGGAGAAGGAGGCGCATGAGGCAACGGTAGCGGAATCCCCCTAGCGGGCAACTGCTGTTCTCATCCGGCCTTTTGGGGAGAGAGGTGGGGATGATCACCTGGACGCAAAAAGGGCCGCAGGACGAATCCTGCGGCCCTTCGCGGAGTGGGGGGCTCGCTTCCGGCCCGGGGGGCTAGGGCTTGATGCGGAAGAAGTCTCTCGTGACCGGTGTGAGCAGGGGGACGGGATCCATGTACGTGTCGATCAGGGTGCCGTCGGGCTGCGGCTGGGTGCTGATGAGGTCGCAGTTGCGCCAAGTTTGCAGGTCGTTGCTGGCCTCGCCGTGGATGGCGCAGTTGAAGAGCTGGTAGCGGATCTGCCAGGTGGCGAAGTTCGCCAGGGAGCCCGTTTGCGGGTTGTTCTGCTGGACGACGGCGAAGGTGGCCTGCGGCGGCAGGGATGAGCCGGAGAGCGGGTCGAGGCCGAGTGCGAACTCGATCGCGTTGGTGTAGCCGTCGTTGTCCGCGTCGCCCGTCTGGCTGGCGAGCAGGGGGCCGCTCCCGGGCCGCGCGGCGGCGATCTCGGCAGCCCAGCCGGTGTAGGTTTGCTTGGGCTGGTTGCACACGACGGCTTTGCCGGTGAGTTCGGCCCGCATGCCCGTGTAGCCGCTGTTGTCATGGACACGGAATTCAAGGGTGTTCAGGTTGGCTTGAAACCCGCCGGTGATGCTGAAGTTTTTCCAGCCGTAGAAGCCGGTGCTGCCCGTTATCACCGAGCTGGGCACGAGGACGTTGTTGAGATAGATGGAGCCCCTGTTGTCGCAGGCCCAGCGCCCGCTGATGCTGGCCGAGGCGGGATTCATGCCGGTTAGGTCGAAGGTCTGGACATAGACGTAGTCGCCGGTTGGGTTGCCGTCTCCCTGCGAGCGGGAAATCCATCTGGAGGCCGTGCCGCCCGCAAAATAAATGGTGGTGCCAACGATGGCGTTGCCGGCCCCGAAAGGACTGGCGGTCACCGGATAATTCGGATCGACGGCTCCATTGGCAAGAAGCACTCCCGTGGCGCTCACGCCGGTGTTGCGCAGTGGGATCGACTGCCAGCCGAAGCCTCCCAGCGGTCTCACGCAGAGGATGAAGGTGTCGGTGGCGGTCAGGCAGCCATCGCTGACCTGCACGGTGACGGTGACCTGTCCGGTGGCGTTGGCCGCCGGGGTCAGCTTGATGGTGCGGTTCGTTCCCGTGCCGGTCAGGACGATGCCGGTCTGGGGGAGCAGGGTCGTGTTGCTGGAGCTGGCGGTGACGGTCAGCACGGCTCCGGGATCGACATCCCCGATGGTGAAGGGAATGAGGCCTGTGGCCGTGTTGATTACCGTGGACTGGTCCGCGATGTTGCTGATGGTGGGAGCGGTGTCCGGGGTGATGGTGATGGGGAAGGTCTGCCAGATACTCTGATTCCATCCGCCGTTTGCCGTGCCGCCATTGTCTGTGGCATACACCGTGACCAATGCGGTGCCGGCCGTGGTGCCTGCTGTGTAGGTCAGCGTGCCATTGGGAGAAATCGCGGGCTGCTGGGTGAAGAGCGCGTTATTGTTGTTCGTGACGGTGAAGGTCACGCTCTGCCATGCCTCACAAGGCGGGCCGGGCTGAACTTTGGTCAGGAAATTCGGGATGCTCTGCGCGCTGGAACAGGCGGCGACACTGGGGCCGGACGTGCCGGGCACGCTGGTGTAGATTTTGCCCGTGGCTCCGGATTGCGCGGCATAGAAACGGTTGCCATCCGCAGAGCAGGCCATGCCGCTCCAGGTGGCGTTCAGGACAGCGTGATGAATCACACCGGCGGCGTCCCTTACGTCAAGATCGCCCGGAGAAGCCGTCGCTCCATAAACGCTGCCATCCCAGCTGCATGCCAGGGAGGACCAGGTGGTGGGACCGGCGAGGACCGAGTTGATAGTGCCGCCGCTGATCCCGCGAAGCAGAGATTCGCCCGATCCCGTGGCATATCTGGTGCCACCATCCCATGACATGGCGACCAGAGACAGGGCGGTCCCGGTGCCGGCGACAGCCCATGTCGCGCCAAAATCAGAGGATGCATAAACATTCGTCAGCGCTGCGGCCAGGAGGTGCTGGCCTGAGGCGGACGACGCCACGCCTCTCCAGTTCGCCGAAGTCGGCGCCCCTGTCAGGAATGTCCAGCTTGTGCCGCCATTGCTGCTGGTGTAGAGCCCGCCGCCGGCTACGGAGGCCAGCAGCGTTTGTCCGTCGTAGGAACAGGCCAGACCCTGCCATGCTGCGATCGGAGCTGCTGTCTGAGCCCAGACGCCACCCGACCTGCGCCAAATGCGGCCGCCAGCGGCAGCGGCAGCCAGGGTATTTCCGTCGGATGAGGCACAAACCGTTTTCCAGTTGGCTGCCAGCGGAACAGTGACAGTCTGCTGCACCCAATTGAGTCCGTGGTCCTGAGAAACGTAGATGCTTCCGTTCTGGACCGAAGCGATGACCCTCTGGCCATCCGCCGAGCAGGCGATGCTGCTCCATGAGCCCGCCGGAGCGGACTGCGCGGTCCATGCAGTGCCCGTCGGAGACGCAGGAGAGGACGCGGGCAGCGCGAAGCAAGGCGGGGTATTCACTGGAGGCAGCACGATGGCCGTCTGTGCCAGACGGAAGCCGATGTGGCCGGTGATCTGGGCTGGGAGTCCGCTGTCGCGGTTGGCTGTGCGGGCCATGTAGGCGTTAAAATTCCACGATCCGCCCCGGACCACACGCTCCTGGTAGGCCGTGTCCAAGACCCCCTGGGGATTCAAGGCTCCAGAGGCCGGGTAGGTGTTGTACCAGTCCCAGCACCACTCCCATACATTGCCATCCATGTCGTAGAGTCCGTAGGGATTTGCAGGGAAGCTGCCGGCCGGAGCCGTGTAGATAGTGCCCACGCTATAGCTGGGATGATAGCCGCTTGTGGCGCTCACGTCGTAGGTGTTGGCATGGTCGCTGAAGTAGTTCGCTGTGGTATGGGCCAGCGTATTCCCTGTCGCGAACCTCCTGCCAGCGATGCCTCCCCGCGCAGCCTTTTCCCACTCGGATTCTGTAGGCAGCCGGTAACCGTTTCTGGTGAAATCACACACAATGTTGGCAGGGGTGCCGCTGCGCACCACCGTCCCGCTCACACCCGCGGTGTAGCAGGGTGTCAGGCCTTTCTGCTCGCTGCGTGCATTGCACCACTTAACCGCATTCCACCAGCTCAAAGACTGGATCGGATGCGCGGCACCGCTGGCCCCGCCAGCACTGCTGATGTCATAGCCCAGGCCGCTCGTCGAGATCCAAAAAATGGTTTCATCCCATTGTGTCTTGGTCGTCTCAGTGGTAGCCATGTAGAAGGCGCTCACATTGACCGTGTGAGGAGTTTCATCGGCAACCCCTTCCACCGAATCCCCCATGGTAAATGCTCCGCCTGGCACCAGAGCAAAGCCAATCGGTGCAGCGGCCGGAGCAGTTACGGCCTCGATGGTGGCATCGAAAGCAGTGGAATCGGAGTTGTAATCCCCTCGTGCTCCGACGGCAAAGTCCACCAGATCCCCCGCTTGCAGCGAGACGCTTGGAAACGAGGCTGCTACACCGGGGCCGCCATTGGCCCAGACCTGGCTGTAAATCACCGTGCCATTGTGCACAATATTCGCCGAAGCCCCATCACCGCCGCTGGCATTGATGTCCCTCCACGAAGCGGAAATGCTGTAGGTTCCAGTGGCGGGAGCCGTCCAGCGGACCACTGCGAGTTCATTAGACGCCCCAGGATGCATTTCGATTTCGCGAAAGAATAGGTTCGAATAGTTGGTACGGGCCATCGTCGCCCCAGTCCCGTTGACCAAAACCAGTGGAATCCAGGGGGCTGCCGCAGTACCACTGGCAATAAATCCATCGAAACCCGCGATGCCATAAACGCTGGAGGTGTGTTGTGCTGGAGTGAACGCATTAAGCGTGTTGCTAGCCAGCGTCGTGCGATATCCGTAGCTCCACGCGGGCACGGTGGCATTCGGATTCTGCGTCTCCGTGGCCGTCACCTGCTCATTCGCCGCCAGGTCCCGGCCAGCGACCCAGTTTCCGCAGGGCTGGGCTCCGTACGGCAGATTGAAGGAGGCAATTTGCTCAATCAGTCCCGAACTGCCGTCGTTGTGGCCGCCCAGCGTCCGCCCGCGTGCCCGGAGGAAAAGTGAGGAGGGCAGGGTCAATCCTGTCGCAGTCCAGTTGGCCGTGGTTCCCACACGACTGGCCGTGGCCAGAGGCGTCCATGGGCCCGTGAGGGAGCTTCCCGTTTCAAATGTGGCCTGCGAGAG
This sequence comes from bacterium, assembly GCA_031411255.1. Taxonomy (GTDB): domain Bacteria; phylum Verrucomicrobiota; class Verrucomicrobiia; order Verrucomicrobiales; family V1-33; genus JANOAS01. The sequence continues at coordinate 10,360 of JANOAS010000232.1, read as the reverse complement.
GTCCGGTGCCGAGCCGCCCCGTGTCCATGTGACCTGCCCCGCGGCCGGGACGCCCAGGGACTGGCTGGCGGCATCATTGTTTAACCTTGCGAAGCCCACTCTGGCAACTCCGTTCATCGTCGTGGCGATGGAGCCGATCAGCACCTTGCCATCTGCCTGAAGCGTGACCGAGTTGGTGTGGTTGTTTGCGAGAACCAGTCCGCTGCCAAAGCTGGTGTCACGCGTGCCGTTGGTGTTCAGCCGCGCAACCCTGCCGACTCCGCTGACTCCGAAAAGCGTGGTGAATCCACCGGCCATCAGAATCTTGCCGTCGCTCTGCAGGGCCAGGCCATAAACCCATGCATTGGCACCGCCAGCTACGTTGAAGGTGGAGTCCGTGGCCCCGGTGCCGGTCAGACGGGCGAGCCTGTTCAGGCCAGTCGGGCTCACCCCGCTGCCATTCACACTCGTAAAATCACCGCCCACAACGACGTAGCCATCAGGCTGCACGACCGTCGACAAAACCGAGCCGTTCAGGCTGGCGCTGAAGGAAGTGTCCCGGGAACCGTCGGCGTTGAGACGGGCAAGGCGGTTGATCCCCGCGGTGCCGTTCAGAGTCGTGAAATCTCCCCCGATGAGGATCTTGCCATTTGCCTGTGCTATGCACGTATAGACCGGGCCATTCGCACCGCCGAGGCTAACGCCGCCGCTGGTGTTGAAGGAAAGGTCGTAGGCCCCATCCGCAGTGAGACGCGCGATTCTGCTGGAGGAACTTCCCAACGGCGCCTGAGTGAAGCTGGTAAACTCACCCACCACGACCAGCATGCCATCCGGCTGAACGGCAATGCTGCGCACACGACCGTTGAAGCCTCCCAAAGCATATGGAGCGCCAAGAACCAGGGCGCTGTGGAAACTTGTATCGAGCGTTCCGTTGGGGTGCAGCCGGGCAATGTTATTGAAACCGAAGTCGATCCCGATGGGGTAATTGTTGACGGTGGTGAACAACCCCCCGATGACGATTTTTCCGTCCGGCTGCACGACGACGCAGTTCACCACCCCGGCGACATTCGCTGTAAAGCTGTGATCAATCGTCCCGCCAGGGCCGACTTTGACGATATTGGCATGCGGCTGGGCACCGGCGGTTGCGAAGTTGCCGCCGACAATGAGGCCGCCGTCCGGCAAGTTTGCCTGGGCGATGGCGTAGGATTGCCCCCCAGCTCCTCCGGCGAGGGCGAGGTCCAGGGCCTCCAGTGACCCCGGCGATTGAGCGGCTGCGGGGACACAGCCGAGGATGAGCAGGCCGGCGAGGACCCGCAGTGGTTTGAGTAATGTATGTATTTTCATGGTGTTAGGCGGATGGTTTTGGGGCATCCAGCCTGCCGAGCCCCCCCCGGCCCCGGATCGGGGGGAGAGTGGCTGGTTCCACTGTGCTTTTGGGAATCCCGCAGCAGCCCGGACAAAAATTCTGCACTTTTTTGCCCGGAGGGGGGCAGCCGCCTCAAAACGGGGGGCGATTTCCGCTGAAGAGTTCGCGTTTTCTGGCGATGGTGGCGGCCGGCATGACACGAGGCACGGACATCAACCCTCCCAACCCCTTCGAGCGGCTCCACCTGGCGGAGGACGCGGAGGCCATGGACGACCTGCGCCGGAGTGATCCGGACTGGGAGCCGCCCTCGCCGCGCACTGTCTTCTACAAGGATGACACGCAGACGCTCATCACGCGCAATGACAGTGAGGACCTGAGCTTTGAGGCCAGCCTGAATCCCTACCGCGGCTGCGAGCACGGGTGCGCCTACTGCTACGCCCGGCGCTACCACGAGTACCTCGGGTTCAGCGCGGGGCTGGATTTTGAGTCAAAGATCATGGTCAAGCTGAAGGCGCCGGAGTTCCTGCGGGCGGAGATGGAAAGGAAATCCTGGCAGCCGGTGAAGATGTCGTGCAGCGGCGTGACGGACCCCTACCAGCCAGTGGAGCGAAAACTGGAAATAACGCGCAGGTGCTTGGCGGTGCTGGCGGAGTTCCGCCAGCCGGTCGTGCTCATCACGAAAAACCATCTCATCACCCGGGACACCGATCATTTGGCGGAGCTGGCCCGCTGGCAGGCGGTGGGGGTGCTCCTCTCCGTCACCACGCTGGACACGGAGTTGTCCCGCATCCTGGAGCCGCGTGCCTCCCTGCCAAAAATGCGGCTCCGGGCCATCCGCACTCTGGCAGATGCGGGCGTGCCGGTGGGGGTCTCCGTGGCACCGGTCATCCCGGGGCTGAATGATCATGAGATCCCTGCCATCCTGTCTGCGGTGAAAGAAGCGGGAGCGCAGTTCGCTACCTACAGCCTCGTCCGCCTGCCTGGCAGTGTGGCTCCCGTCTTTGAAAACTGGCTGACCGGAGCCGTCTCCGAAACGAAAAAGGAAAGCATTCTCGCCCGCATCCGCGAGGTGCACGGCGGCCGGCTGAATGATTCCCGTCCGCTCATTCGCATGAAAGGAGAGGGGACCCGGGCGGAGCAGATCGGCCAGCTTTTCAAGGTCTGCGCCCGCAAGCTCGGCCTCGACAAGGTCCGGCCGGACGTGACTGGAAAGAACTTCCGCCGCACGCAGGCGGGCCAGGGGGAATTGTTTTGAACAGGCTGGCTGCAACGCATCAGAAGCGGGGACGGGGACTTGGCTCGGAACCAGGGGTGAGGCCCCGGCGGTCGACGGCACCGGCACTGCGTCCACCCCCGTCTGTCCGCCAACCGGCCGCGTCGCCCCCGGAGGTGTTTTGTGGGATCACCCTTGCGCCGGGACGCCACGCATTCCAAACTGCGCTGGCAGCCGCGTTCCCGGAAAAACCGGCTCCTGTCGCGGGGCTGGTGTCTTCCTGACTGAGAGGCTGCATCCATGACCCCATCTGCCTTGTATGAAACAATCCATAGGAATTCTCATCGCCACCCTGACCCTGCTTTCGCCGGGAGGGGGGCAGGGGGCGGAAAGTCCCGCCATTCCACCGAAGCCGGATGCCGCCTCCAGTGCTGAAACGGCATCAACGCCAGCAGAGGCGCCGGCCCGTATGTCCTCACGGCCTGAACTTGCCATCACGACTCTGGGTTTCGGCTCCTGCGCGCATGAGGACCGGCCATTGCCGATCCTGGATGCGATCAATGCCGCCCACTGCGACGCCTTTGTTCTATGCGGGGACAACATCTATGGCGATTCCGCCGACCCGACCGTGCTTCGCAGGAAATATGGATTGCTGGCCGCAGTGCCGGGGTTCGCCAGGCTGCGCCAGAGCACCCCGCTGTTCGCCACCTGGGACGATCACGACTACGGCATCAACGACGGAGGAGCTGATTTTCCCGGCGCAGCCGCGTCACAAAAGGAGTTTTGCGATTTTCTCCAGCTGCCGGACACATCGCCCCGGCGCACCACACCCGGTGTCCATGACTGTGTGACGCTTGGCCCGGCGGGTAAACGGGTGCAATTGATTCTATTGGACACGAGACGATTCCGCTCGGCGTTTAAAAAAGATCCTTCCAGGCCGAAGGTCACCATCCCCAACGACGATCCGGAGGCGACCATGCTAGGCACCGACCAGTGGGCGTGGTTCGAGCGCTGTCTGAGCGAAACCGCCGAACTCCGCGTGGTGGTCTCCAGCGTCCAGTTGATACCGCACGAGCACGGCTCTGAAAAGTGGGGGAATTTCCCCAAGGAACGCGACCGCTTTTTTGAGATGCTCCGGCGCACCAGGGCTGCGGGCGTGGTCGTCATCAGCGGAGACCGTCACCTGGCCGAACTTTCCGCGCTGCCTCCCGCGGATGGAGTTCTCTACCCGCTGTATGAACTGACCACCAGCGGGCTCAACCTGCTCGTTCCCCCAAAGCCCGCACCGGATGAAAATAAACAATCCAAGCCCAAAGTGGAGTCCCCAAAAGTGGAGAAGCCCAAAAAGCCCCAGCCCAACGCGTACCGCCTCCACGAGCGTCCGTACACCTCCTCGAATTTTGGCCTCATGCGGATCGACTGGGATGCTCCCAATCCCTCCCTCCGCTTTGAAGTCCTCGGGCTGCAGAGCGAAGTCGTTATTTCGCGCAACATTCCTTTCGCGGAACTCCGACCTAAGTGAAGGCCTTTTGAGTCAGGACTCGGGCTTGTTCACATCAGCGGTCACCCCGTGCCGGCGTTGATTTTGTCCAAAATCCCGCGGCGGCCGACCGGTCTTTCAACCGGGCGCCGTTTGGCTCAGCGTTTTTTCCTGACCCCGGCGGTTTTTTCCGAGGGGTCGTAGCGCCAGAGCATGCGGGCGGCGAGGCGGAAGGCGAGCCAGCCTTCTGCGGTGGCGACGAGGGTGGTAATGAGGCCGGCGGCGAGGACGGCGACGGGCATGACGATGTGGTCCCGCAGCAGCCACCAGCCGCCAAAGCAGATGAGGGCGGAAAGGCCGAGGGTGAGGGTGAGGCTGGCAAAGATGAGGATGAGGGCGAGGAGGCCGATGCCCATGTTGTCCACACTGGCGCGGCGCTGGGCGGGCTGCCAGCCGGGGAATGTGAGGGCGATGAGCGTCTGCATGATGGTGGCGGTGGGAATGACCGCCGCCGTGGCGAGGCAGGCCCCGGCCCAGCCGGCCAGGACGACTGCCGGGGTGAGCTGGGGAAAGGTGGGCCGCAGCAACATGACGAGGGCAATGGTGCTCAGGACGAGCCAGGAGCTGAGGACGACCTGGAGGAGCGGACCGAGGAGCAGCCCGGCCAGCATGCGGGAGGGCCTGACAGGGAGGGTGAGCAGGATGTCGAGGTGGTCGAGATCGATCCTCAACTGCTGGGTGATGCGTGCGGGTGCGACGAAGAGGCCGGGCAGGAGGACGCCGATGTAGAGGCAGACGCCGAGGACGATCATGTCGCCATGCGCTTTTGCAAAAACCACACGGTCTGTGAGGAGGACGCCGGTCACCACCAGGCTGAGTGCGGTGGTAATGAGAATGAAGCGTTTGATGACGCGCCTGCGTCCGCCGGTGTGGAGGCCCCATTTCCAGAGGAAGGCCATCCACGCCGGGCCGGGGCCGCTCAGGGAAAAAAGCTCTGCGGAGGCGGACTGGGCGCGCGGCTTTTTCAGGGTGATGCGGCCGGCACGGAAGGCGGCCAGTCTTTCCTGCCGGACGACGATGGCGTCGAGCGTGGACTCGACGACGGGGTGGCGGCTCCGGGCGATGAAGAACCAGCAGCCGAGGCCGAGGGCGGCCAGTGGTCCGGACCGGAGCAGCACCGCAGTCCAGCTGCCGGCCCAGAGTGGGGAGAGGAGGCTGACGACCGGCCTGAGCCCGGTGGAGGTGAGCCAGAAGGCACTGGGCGTCTGGAGCGGCGCCACGCGGCCGGCGAGGCTCTCGCGAAAGATTTCCCCGGCTGCCACCAGCAGGCCGAGGGCGACCAGGCAGGCCAGTCCCTTGAGCAGGCGTGTGAGCCAGAGCTGTTTTTCGATGGAGGTGCGCAGGATGCCGGTGGCGAAATTGTGGAGGGAAAGGACGTTAAAGATGAGCCAGATGGCAAGGCAGGCGGGGCCGAGCGGCTGGCGCGTGGTCTGGTGCCAGGCGATGGAACCGAAGACGGCGAGGATGAAGATGCCCCACTGGGGCTTGAAAAAATGCCAGGCGAAGAGTGTCCTGCGGCTGAGGGGTGAGGCGAAGAGCCAGGCGGCCTCGTTTTCATCCAGGTTGAGCGCCCCGCGCGAGGACGGGAGGATCCAGCCGCCCAGCATGGCGAGCAGGGTGAAGGCGAATGCGGCAGGCATGGCGGCTGACTCCGCAGCAAAGGAGAAAAGGTGAGCGCCTCCTCTGCCCCGCGGGATGAAGAAAGCGCCCATGGTCCAGACCATCCAGACCAGCCCGCCGAAGAGGCCGAGCAGGTACTTGGGCTCGCGCAACCGGCGCAGCTTCACCCGCCCGGAATTCACGAACGACCGGGTGAAGAGGAAAAACAGGGCGGCGTTCATGGCTGGGTGGTGCTGGCAGTCCCGGCCTCCTTGCCGACGAGGCGGAAGAAGATTTCCTCCAGGTTCACGCCGCCGGCTCCAAAGTCCCTCCGGATTTCCTCCAGTGTGCCGAGGGCCCGCCGCTGTCCGCTCTGGAGCACGAGCAGGTGGCTGCAAACCTCCTCTACCAGGTGCATGAGGTGGCTGCTGAGCACGATGGCGGTACCCTCGCCCGCCTGGCGGAGGATGATCTCCTTCATTTTCCGAATGGCGATGGGATCGAGTCCGGTGAGCGGCTCGTCAAAGAGCATCACCTTCGGCCGGTGGAGAAACCCGCAGGCCAGCACGGCTTTTTGTTTCATGCCCCGGGAGAGGGCGCCCGGCAGTTCGTCGCGCGCGTCCGCGAGTTCCATTTCCTCCAGGAGCTGCCTGCCCCGGTCCTCCCAGCCGGCGATCTGGTAGAGGCGGGCGGTGAACTGGAGGTGCTGCCAGACGGTCAGGTAGTCGAAGAGGCGCGGTTCGTCGGTGAACCAGGCCAGCTCCTGCTTGGCTGCCACGGCCTCGGTCCAGACGTCATGCCCGGCGATGCGAATGAAGCCCTCCGTCTGCGGAATGATGCCGGCGGCGCAGCGGAGGGTGGTGGTTTTACCTGATCCGTTCAACCCCACCAGCCCGAGCACCTGGCCGGGCTCGACCGTGAAGCTCAGGTTGGCCACGGCGGGAAACTGTCCGAAAAACTTGGTAAGACCTTCGACTTCGAGCATGGGGAAGCCTGGCGGGCTTTCGGGGCGAGTCAATGGCGGGCGGAATACACAAAAAATCCGCGAAACGTGGCCCTGAGGGACGTTTCGCGGATCGAGAAAGCTCGGAATGCCGGCTGGCCTTACGAGGCGGAGATGATCTTTTCCACACCCGTGACGATTTCGCGGATGGAGAAGGTGAGGCCGTCTGTTTTGCAGATGGAGACGACGGCCGGGTTGCAGGTGCGGGCACGCAGGAGGGTGGCGAGCTGGCCGTAGCCGTAGAGGCCGGAGTCGTTGATCTCGACGACGACGATGTGCTTGTAGCGCTTGAAGAGTTCGTCCAGGCCGTTGGGCATGGGGTGGAGGTGGCGCATGTGGATGGCGGCGGCGGTCTGGCCCTCGCTGCGCAGGCGGTCGACGGCTTCCTTGATGGGGCCGTAGGTGGAGCCCCAGCCGATGAGGAGGACGTCGCCGGTGGCGTCGCCGTGCAGGTCGGGCAGGGGGAGTTCCTTCGCCAGCTCGACGAGCTTGTTGCGGCGCTTGGCGGTCATCTTTGTGTGCATGGCGGGGGAACCACTCGGGTGGCCCCATTCGTCATGCTCCAGACCGGTGACGGTCGGGTATTTGCCACCGGCCATCTTCGCACCGGGAGGAGCGTGGCGGGTGATGGTGTTCAGATCGTAGGGCTTGAAGTCAGCGCCGCGGGTGGAGAGGTCCAGCTCGGGCTCGATCCAGTGTTTCTCCAGATCCGGCTCGGGAAAGGCCTCGATGCGGCTGGAGAGGGCCTGATCACTGAGGATGATGACGGGGCAGGAATACTTCCGCGCGAGGCGGCAGGCCTCCAGGCCGGTGTAGAAGCAGTCTTCCACATCCATGGGGGAGAGGACGATGCGAGGGCAGTCACCGTGGGAACCGTAGATGGCCTGGAGGAGGTCTGACTGCTCCATGCTGGTGGGCAGGCCGGTGGAGGGGCCGCCGCGCTGGACATTGACGACGATGATGGGCAGCTCGGCCATGCTGGCGTAGCTGAGGGCTTCCATTTTCAGGGAAAGTCCGGGACCGGCGCTGCCGGTAATGGCGAGATGACCTGAATAGGCCGCGCCGAGGGTGCAGGAGACGGCTGCCAGCTCGTCCTCGCACTGGACGAAGATGCCGCCGTATTTCGGCAGCTCGGAGCGGAGAATCTCCATGATGGAGGACCAGGGGGTGATCGGGTAGGCCGCGCCGTAGCGCACGCCACCGGCGAGGAAGCCCATGGCGAGCATGGTATTGCCGTCGGTGGAAAGCCGTGAGCCGGCAGCGGCTTCGCCGGGTTCAAATTTGTACGAGCCGAGGTCGCCGACGGGGTAGGCGAATCCGGCATCAAAGGCGAGCATGGCGTTGCGCAGGACGCTCTCGTCCTTCCGGCCAAACTGGCGGCTGAGGATGGTGATGAGCTTTTCCTTGTCCAGATTGAACGCGGCGCAGAGCAGGCCGAGGACGAAAATGTTTTTGCCCCGCTCCTTTGACGAGCCTCCGATGGCCTCGACGGTGGCGGCGGTGAAGGGCACGCCCACGTGGCGGATGCCGCGCTCGCTTTTAAACTCCGTGACTTCGCCGGAATCGTAAAGGCAGATGCCGCCGTCCTTCACGGACCTCAGGTGATCATTGTAGCTGTGCTGGTAGAAGGCGACGAGGATGTCCGCCTCGTCCCCCGGGTGGAGGACCTCCCCTGAGCCGAGGTGCACCTGAAAGATGGAGGGGCCGCCGGAGATGGTGGACGGGATGGTCATGTAGGTCATGACCTCCTGCTGGGTGCGGCCAGCGAGGCGGGCAAGAAAGCCACCAATGGATTGAATTCCGTCCTGGGAGTTTCCTGCCAGGCGGATCACGGCGTCACGAACTAGGGTTCCGGTCATACAGATGGAGTGGGGTGTGGAAAATGGGCGGCAAATTAGGAGGCGGTTCCGCAGATGGCAAGGCGGATTCCTGGGGGATTTTTGCGCCAGGCTGGCTGGGGTGCCGATTCGTGATTTTTGCTTTTGGGGCGCATCCTGCCCTTGCCACGCCGGGGAGAGGGGCTAAAATGTGTGATGGACGTTTCAACAGAACCCCAACCCATCAGCCTTGAGGACGCGCAGAGGATATGGACCTTGCAGAAGCAGAAAGCGCCGCTCTCGCCGGCCGACCAAAAACTACTCGAACAGGCGGCGGAGTGGCAAATGTGGGTCAGCCACGGGATCCTGTTGCAGCCTGGGAAGTACGCATCCAAAACCAGTTCGCCGCTCTCAAAGCGTTTGCCAAAAGTCGCGGCTGTTCTTTAAGCGCAAAAGATCTCCCGGTCCGCTGCTTCGGAAAATCGGGCCAGGAGCACGAGGTGTTTCATGCGCCAGGTGCCGACCGCTTCTGGAAGTCCACCTTCCCCGGCCAGTCGGGGTTCGGCCAGTTTGGGCACTACACTCCGGCCGGGTACCTCAGGCGCCTGAGGCTGAGCAACCGGATCTTTCGCGATGACGTGGTCTTTGAGGGATTTTGGCAGCGCAAGGAAGGGCCGAGCCTGGTCACCTCCCAGAGCTACATCCAGCCGCATGCCGTGCGGTTCATCCCGACGGATGAGGAAATAGGCGGCTGTCTGGGCGCTCTTGGATTTTCCCTGAATGAATCCACGAGGCTGTGAGAGAGGGACGACGGTGTGGAGCTGGCCGACACTCATAACAGGAACTTCATCAGGGCCCCCGATGAATCGATCATCGCCATCGACGTGCAGCCCCGGTTGAAGTCTGGTTTTGATTTTGAGGGGGTGCGGGCTGGATAGCCGGGGGGCAGGACGGCAGGAGGGCGGTCCAGGTTTTCAGCGCTTTTTCAGGTGCAGGTGCATTTTCAGGCTTGCGCTTCGGTGGCGGGCGGAGTGGAATGGCAATGCTCCGCGAAAACGGCGGAGGCTGAGACAAAAATCCAACCCGAAAATTCCCCGAACCTATGAAAACGACTCCCACGCGGCACACGCGCCGCCAGTTTCTCACCCGAGCTGCCACCGTGATCGGTGCGCCCATGATCATCCCGGGCGGGGTGCTGGGCCTGAATGGCCAGACGGCTCCGTCCAACAAGATCACCATGGCCGTTTTCGGCTGGGGGATGATGGGGCCGGGAAATACGAACGACTTCATGGGGCAGCCGGACTGCCAAATCCTCGCGGCGTGCGACATTGATTCGAACGCGCTGGCTGCGGCCTTGGGCACGATCAACAAGCGCCAGGGTGCCGACTCGTGCAAGGGATTCAAGGATTACCGTGAAGTGATGGCCCGCAAAGATATCGACACGGCGATGATCGCCCTGCCGGACCACTGGCACGCCCTGGTGGCCGTGGAGGCGCTGAAAAACGGGAAGGACGTCTACGGGGAAAAGCCGCTGGCGAAAACCATCGCCGAACAGCAGGCCATCGTGAAGGCGGTACAGAAACATGGTCGCATCTGGCAGACCGGTTCCTGGCAGCGCAGCGAGAACAACTTCCGCATTGGTGCTGAAATCGTCCGCAACGGCCTCATTGGCAAGCTCAAGGAGGTGCACGTCGGCCTGCCCTCGGGCCACGCCGATTTCGCCGGCACCCACGACAAAAACAAAGTCACTCCACCGCCGGCCGAACTGGACTACGAAACGTGGATCGGGCCAGCCAAGATGGAAGATTATATTGAGGGCCGCGTGCACAAGAACTGGCGGTGG
>JANOAS010000231.1:0-17712 GCA_031411255.1 bacterium | reverse complement strand
ACCGCAAGGAGGGTTTCCACGACCATGTCATGCTGGTGGCAGCGTCTCTCTACAATCACCGGCGCGCCTGCCGCAACGAGGTGGCCAAGTCGCTGTTTTTCTGATATTAACACAATCGCTATTCATGCAAGATGTCTATTTAGATAAACAATGAAGAAAAAGCATGGAGCGGTGTTGCCGGTAATTTTTTCCGAGGAACCGTGCCCAAGCGGGCTTGAGGCGAAAAAACTATTATCAGTTCGGTTTGGTGCTGACGAGAACTTTCTTACAGTCTGGCTGATATTTTTTCACAAGAACGAGGAATGAGGTGCAGGGGCTTGCACGAAGCGGGTGGGGCTGGCAGAGTGGGGGGCATGAACCGATGGCTGCTGGCGATGGCTTTTTTTCTGACTGGGTCCTCCTGCCTGTGGGCGGGGGATGCCGTGCTGGAGGAGATACTGGCGCCGGTAGCGCCGGGGGTGAAGAAGTGGGCTACTGTGTGTGTGGTGGAGGAGAAGGATGGGGCGCTGTCGTTTCGCTGGCATCATGCGCCGGGGGATGGCGGGGAGCGGGATTTCTGGCCGGCGAGTGTGATCAAGCTGCCGGCGGTGGTGGCGGCGGTGGAGCGGGTGAATGAGCTGGGGTTCGGGCTGGACACGGCGGTGAGCTTTGAGCACGAGGAGGCGTCCGGGCGGTGGGTGCATGACACGGCACGGGGGCTGCGTGAAATGACGAGCGAGGTTTTCCGCAGGTCATCGAACGAGGACTTCACGCTGCTGCTGCGCGTGACGGGGCTGGACTGGGTGAATACGCGGTTCCTGGTGCCGGAGAAGGGGTTTCCCCACGCGGCGCTGATGCGGGGGTATGTGGCCGGGACGAGGCGCCCGTGGGGCTATGTGCGGGAGGAGGGGCAGCGCATCACGCTGCTGGAGGCGGGCGGGGAGAAGATGAAGACCGTCACCCACAAGTGGGGCGGGCGGTTTTACGCGGAGGAACGCGGGGCAACTGTCATCGATGCGAAGACGGGGAATGTGTCATCGACAGGGGAACTGGTGGAGTGTCTGCGGCGGGTGCTCTTTCATGACCGGCTGCCGGCTGGAGAACGGTACGCAATCACCTCCGAGCAGGCTGCGTTTCTGGCGCAGGGTGGGGGCGGGTTTTGCGGGCTGGAAACGAGGAACGCGGACTCCGGGCCGACGGCGTGGACGAAAGCGGCGGAGGTGGTTTTTCCGAAGGCCCGGTTCTACCACAAGTGCGGGTTGATCTCCGACCATGCCATGGACCTGGCCTGCGTGGACGACCGGGCGCAGTCGGGCAAATGTTTCCTGCTGATGCCGGTGGTGGCGGCAGGCTCCGCGACGAAGCCTGTGGATGGGGAGACGCTGGTCAGTGAGATGGCCCGGAAAATCTGCGAGGCGGTGAAGGAAGGGAAGCTATAGTCTGGCCGCGGGGGTCGCACGGCGGGATGATGGGGCGTCAGGTTGCGGGGGGGGGGATGGCGGGGGCGGGGCGTGCATGATTGCTTCCAGGGCGGCCGAGATTTCCTTCAGCTGCCGGGTGGCGCGGGTGAAACGGAGGGCGCTGCCGAGTCTGAGCCAGCCGGAGGTCTGAATGGCGCGGAGCTTTTTGACGAGGGGCCTGAGGATTTTCGTCCGGGATTTTTCGGCGGAGCGGAGTTGTTCCGCACCGCGCTGGGAGTCTCTGGCCGAGCGGCGGTGTTCTTTGACCTGGTCGTGCAGGGTGGTGCTGGTGCGGTGGAGGCTGGCCAGTAGGAGGGCCATGGCGCCCAGGCTCCAGTCGGGAAGGGGACCCGGCGGCGGACGCAGGTGGGCGGGCATGCAGGACTTGGACAGCCCCTGAAAATGGAGGGCGAGGAACCTCACCAGGCCGGAGTCGGCCTCCTGGGTGGCGTGGGGCTGCTGGTTTGTCCAGGTCAGGTGCTTGAGCGGGCCGTCCATCTGGAAGGAGTGGGGGCTGAGCATGTTTCCATCGAACCGGGGATGGTCGCCGGGTTTGCTGCCGAGGTCCTCGCTCTGCAGGCCGCCGGTGCCGGCGAAGTCGCGGAGAAAGGTCATGTCCGAAATGAGCCCCGGGGCGCCAGCGGACTTGAGGGAATCATGCCTGGCGCGCAGGGCGCCGGTGGCCGGCTCCTGCCGGTAGCCGTCGAGGATGAAGGCGCAGAATTTTTCCAGCGCTGCGGTGCGGAAAAAGGAGCTGTGCCCGGAGCCGCGGGTGAGGGTGAAGTCCAGCGGCTCCAGGTCCGGGGCGAGGGTGGCGAGGTCCTCGTAAGGCATGACGTCTGAATCAAAATGCCAGACGGCATCCAGACCGCGCGCAACGAGAAAGTCTCTGAGCTGGAACCAGCGTTCGAAGCAGAAGCGCTCGTAGTCGGGGGCGTTGTTGGAGAGGTGGATGTAGAGTTCGCGAAAGAGGTGCGTCCCGCCAGCGGCGGGACGGAGGGGGACGAACTCGATGCCGGGCGCGGCCAGGGCCTCGCGGCACGCGTCGTCCCCGAGGACAAAAATGGGGCAGCCCGGATTCCACCAGCGCGCCTGGAGGAGGGCGCAGTTCAGGTGGCTGAGGGCGGCGGGAGCACCCTGCTGGATGAAGACGATGGGCGTGGGCATGGCTACAGCCTGCCTCTACGCCGAGGAATGCACCGTGGCGAGTGCGAGTTTTGCGCACGCCTCCGGCGAACGACCGGCGGGCGGCGACAATGAAATTGGTGGAGGCGAGGGGAGTTGAACCCCTGTCCTAACGTCCTTTGCTGCTGACATCTCCATGCTCAGCCATCTGATTTGAGTTAAAGGACTGGACGGCCAGTGGCAGCCTTCCGGTCCCCGAGGCACCTGTTAAATCTCGTCCTTGACCGCGGGTCCCCCGGTCTCAGACCAGCCTGTAAGTAGTCGCCCCCCCGAAGTCCAGGCATCGCCGGGGGAACGTCACAGTCAATTAAGCTGCGAGGGCCAGTTGATTATTGGCACTTGATTTTTTGATCCGATTTTTAACGAGGCCAACGAATCATCCTCGGCATGCAGTCGGCGGCTCCAGCCATCAGTCGAAACCAGAACGCCCCCGAAAGTTTTAAATCTGTGGGGTGATACTACAGGCAGCCGCCGGGAAAGCAAGGGGCGTGAGATTACAATGCGGAGGGCTGTGTGGAACTGGGCGGGGCGAGTGCGGCCTCGGCCCGGAGGAGGTCGAGGAGGTGGTCCCACTCGTGATCGAAGCGGGAATGGTCCTGCCCGGCGGCTTCGGGATCCGAGAGGGGGGCGATCCAGAGGCGGTTGTCGGTGAGGTGCTCCCACGGGTCGAGCGGGGCGTCGAGCGGGGGGAGGCAGACGAGTTTAAAATCGGCATCCGGGTATTTCTCCGCCAGAAGGGCGACGAGGGTGGTGGCCTCCCAGGGCTGGATGCCGCGGCGGAAAAGGTAGGTGCGCTGGCCGGAGGAAAGGGCGGCGCGGAAGCGGACGGCGGCGCGGGCGAGCTTGGCGGCGAAGATGGGGGCGAGGCGCGGGAGGTCGTCTGGCGTTGCGTCCGGGCAGCCGGCGCTCTGGAAATAATGGGGGGTGTTGATCCAGTAGTGGGTGTCCTCGACGTAGACGTGGCCGCCCCAGAGCTGGCAGCGGACGTTGTCCGGGGCGAAGAAGCCGGCGAAGTCGCGGCGGATGAGTTCCTCCAGGCTCCAGAAGGTGTCGCAGATCATCCAGTCAAGCGGGTAGAGGCCGTCCCGCAGCTGGAGGCGGCGGAGCTGGCCGGCGATCTGGCAGCGGGTGCCGAGGCTGATGAAATGGGCCATGGGGTGGGCAGGTGGGGGGGGCGGCGGCATGGTAAACCGGTCTGCGGAGAATTGGGAGGGAAAAAAGGGCTTGCGAAGCGGGGCGGGCGCTGGCTTGTGACGGGGATGACGAAGGACCTGAAAGGCTATGAACTTCTCGACAGCGGCGGGTTTCAAAAACTCGAACGCTTTGGGTCTGTCGTGCTCGCCAGGCCCTGTGCCCAGGCGGTGTGGAAACCGAACAAGCCGGAGGTGGAATGGCGGAAGGCGACGGCGACTTTTTTCCGCGACCAGGGGAACAAGTGGCAGGGCCGGGAACGGCTGCCGGCGACGTGGACGATCGAGGTGGACGGATCGAAATTTCAACTCAGCTCGACGGATTTCGGCCATCTCGGGATTTTTCCGGAGCAGCGGGACCAGTGGAAACGGATCGCGGACGGATGTGCGGCGTTCCGCAAGGCACAGGGGCGGGTGCCGCGCGTGATGAACCTCTTTGCCTACTCGGGCGGGAGCACTCTGGCGGCGGCGCGGGCCGGGGCCGAGGTGTGCCATGTGGACGCCTCGAAGGGCATGGTGGACTGGGCGCGGAAAAATGCGGCACTCAACGGGCTGGAGGAAAAGCCAGTGCGTTGGATCGTGGACGATGTGACGAAGTTTCTGGAGCGGGAGATCCGGCGCGACCGGCAGTATGATCTGGTGATCCTGGATCCGCCAAGCTACGGACGCGGGGCGAAGGGGGAGATCTTTAAAATCGAAAACGACCTGCCACCGCTGCTGGGGTTCATCCGCCGGCTGCTGACACCGCAGCCGCTGGGGGTGCTGCTCTCCTGCCACACGCCGGAGCTGACGCCCATTTCCCTGCACCACCTGGTGAGCCAGGAGTTTGGCCAGGCTGGCGGCCTGGTGGAGCACGGGGAAATGCTGCTGCGCGGTGGTGAAGGGGTGCTGCCGGTGCCGAGCGGGAGCTACTGCTGGTGGGTGGCGGGAAATGAGGGCTGAGGCTCCTGGTGCGCGTGGCTGGGGTCGCGGGTCAACCGCGAATGGACGCGAATGGACGCGAAGAAACGCGAAGAAACGCGAAGAAACGCGAAGAAACGCGAAGAAACGCGAATGAGGAGGCAGAAATTTTACGGGGAGTGTCGGGATTCGGGTGTGGGCTTTTTGTCTGAAGAGTGCGACGTGGTGGGTGGAGGCAACCGCCGGGTAGGCTTTACCGGCTTGATTCCAGCCAGGCGAGGAGGCTGGCGATTTCTGTTGCGGTGAGGGTGTTGAGCTGGCCGGGGGGCATGGCTGAGAGCTGGAGGGCGGAGGCGATGTCGGCGCGCTTGAAGCTGGTGGTGGCGGTGGGCTCGATGGGGTTGGTGGCGATGACGACCACGTCGGCTTCCTCGGAAACGAGCCGTCCGCTATGGATGGCGCCGGACTTCAGGGTGACGGAGACGTTCCGGTATTGCTCGGCGATGACTTTCCACGGCTCGATGACCGACTCGACGAGGGCGCGGCGGTCGAAACGTTTGCCGATGGCGGTGAGGTCGGGCCCGAGCTGGCCGCCGACGGTGCCCGAGCGGTGGCACTGGGCGCATCCGGCGGCGGTGAAAAGTTGTTCGCCGGCGGCGCGATCCGGTGGCGTGGTGAGTTTGCCAGTCTCGGCCAGGACGTCGTCGATGGTCCACGCCCGCACGAAGGGACGCGGGGCAACCGGCGCGGCGGTCACGGCGGCGGTGAGTTCGGCATCGCGGATTTCGGATTGCAGGCCAGCCTTTTCCTCAGGGCTGAGGCTGGAGACAAAGTGGGCCCGCAGGTAGTCGAGGTGCTTGGGCACGGCGGGGCCGCCGGTGGACTCCGTGCGGATGGCAATGAAGGCTGCGAGCCACTGCCGCCGGGTTTCCAGCGTCCAGCCGGGGCTAAATTGGCCGAGCGTCGTCAGGTAGTGGATGCGTTCCTCCTGCGGCCTGGGTTCGCGGAGGAGGGGGAGCGTTTTTCCGATGAGGGAGGGCGAATGGGCGGCGGCGAGGAGGTCGCAGAGGAGGCGGTTCGGCTCTGCGGCGGGGCGGGGAAAGAGGGACTCGAGCCTGGCCGCGATGCCGGGGTCCAGCACGGCGCCCTCCCGCAGATGGGCGATCTGGAGCGCGCGCAGCCACACCGCCTGCCCCGCCGCCGGGAGGGCTGCCACTTCCAGTGCGAGAAACCGCTTGTGGAGGGCCTGCGCACCGGGTTTGCCACCGGCGCGGGCGAGTGCCAGGGCGGCCTCGGCAGCGGCGGCGGGGTTTGTTTCCGCGCCGGCTTTCTCCACCCACCCGGCAGGCGGCTGGGCCTCGATGGCGCACCGGGCGGCGCGGCGGATCCACGCGTCCGGGCTGGAAAGATGCGGCCACGCGGTGGCGACTGCGCCGGGATCTGCGTGGCCGTGGAGGGCCTCGAGCTTCCGGCGCAGGTCGCGTGCGGCGATGGTGGCTGCGTCCTCCACAGGCGCTGCGCCGGGAGGTGTTTCACCTGTCCATTTCACCCGGTAGAACCCGGACTGGGTGCGGCGGCCTCCGGTGGTGAAATACATCTGCCCGTCCCGCCCAAAGACCGCGCTGGTGACGTTGAGCGGCCGGCCTTCCAGGAAAATCCGGCTCGTTCCGGTGAACGAGGCGCCCTGTGGTTTCAGCGTGACGGCGTGGATGCGGCCATACGCCCAGTCCAGGGCAAAGAGGCAGCTTTTCCACGGCTCCGGCCAGCGGCTTGCCGCCCCGTGGACGCAACCGGTGGGCGAGCCCTTGCCAATGTCCACTGCGGCTGGAGCAGTGTCCGGCATCCATGCCGGCAGGGCGCGCGAGCCGCCGCGCCAGCCGTAGTCTGCGCCGCTCACGAGGTGGAGGATGCGCGTGGGCCGGTAGGAGGGCAGGCCGGCGTCCCACTCGATGTCCGCGTCATAGGTGAAGGCTTCTCCATTGGGGGCAAAGGCGATGCCAAACGGGTTGCGCAGGCCTCCGCAGACGATCTCCCACTTTTTCCCGTCGCGGTCCGTCCGCACCACGTGGCCCGCCGGGGCGTGGACGGCGTCACTCCAGTTGTACTTGTCCCACGGGGCCGGGAGCATCGCATCGTCTGCGGCGTGCTGAAAGGGTGAGGTCTTGTCGAAGCCTCCCTCCGGCGCCTTCACGTCGTCCCCGCACATGAGCCAGAGCGCTCCATCGGGAGCCTGCGCCAGCTGGTCCCGTCCGTGGCCCACCCCGCCGGGCGTCTCCCGCAGCTTGACCACTTCCTCGTATTTCCCGTCGCCGTCCGCATCCCGCAGGCGGAAAAGCGCGTGCGAGTTGTTCGCATGGGCGTAGAGGCTGCCCCGGGCAAAGAGCAGGCCGCGCACCTCCTGCAGCGTGTCGTCGATCATTTCCACGCCACCCGTGCCGTCGGCCGGGAACCGCAGCAGCCCCTTGTCCTCCCGGGAAACGATTGCCCGCCCCGCTTCATCGATGGCGAGGGCCACCCACGAGCCCTCACCCGCCGCCGCAGACCGCAGCCGCTCCACCGCGAACCCCGCCGGAGCCTGGATGCGCGACACCGGCGTCGCCTCCCCTGGCTTCAGTGCGTCCTTCCACTGGTTGTAGCTGTCGGCATCCAGGGCTGGGCCGGCAGACAGCGCGGCGGAGAGCAGGGCCAGGGAGAAAATTGCGGTCAGGAATTTCATCGACGCCATTTCACACGGCAACCGGCGGAGGGGCGAGAGAAAAATCGTCGGATGGACGGAGGGGATGATGATGGAGACGAGGGAGTGTCTGGCGGGATTCAGTGCGCGCCCTTTTCGCGTTCCTCCGGGAATTTAAACGTGAAGTGGTTGCCCTTGTCCAGATTGAGCACAGCCCTAGGCGCCTTCGGGTCAAAGGTGATTCCCAGCATCTCCCCGGCGCGGCGCACCTGGGTTGGCGAGAGCGGTTTGTCCTCGCTGTACAGGCCAAACCGGAATCCATCCGCCTCGGTCAGCATCACCAGCATTACCCGGCGCCCTGGGGCTGTCTCCAGCCAGCCAAAGGGCGTCCACAGTTGGAAGTCTGGCGGGACCAGGCTGTCGAAACGGTGCAGAATCATTTGGCACCAGTTCGATGGTGGTTTCCGCCTCCGGTTCGGACGTGGGGTGGCGGGGAGCGTAAAGGAGCGGGGGCGGAGTTTTTGGAAAGCAGATGCGCTGCGCCGAGATACGCACTGGACGGGGAGGCGGAGAGGGCCATCTTTAGGGCACTGAAAAAATCCAACCCACCTGCGCTTTCCATGAAAACCCGCCCCATTTTCGCCACTGCTGTTTTGCTGCTCGCCGCTCTCGCCGTCCCGGCTTCCGGGGCCACGCCGGATGGGAAGAAGAAGCTTGTCCTCATCGCCGGAAAGCCGAGCCACGGGCCGATGGAGCACGAGTTTCGCGCAGGCACGACGCTCATTGAGAAATGCCTAAAGGACTTCCCTGGGCTGGCGGTGGAGCGGCATGAGATGGGCTGGGTGAAGGACGAGGCGACGTTCGCGGATGCGGATGCGGTGGTCATCTACGCTGACGGCGGTGGCGGCAACCCGGCGATCCAGGGGAACCACCTGGAAACCCTGCGCGGCCTGGTCAAGCGGGGCTGCGGGTTTGGTGCGATGCACTACGGGGTGGAGATCCTGGCGGACAAGGGCGGGCCGGAGTTCAAGGACTGGCTGGGCGGCTATTACGAAAACGCCTTCTCCTGCAATCCGATGTGGCAGCCGAACTTCACGGCTTTCCCTGAGAGCCCGGTCACGCGCGGGGTGAAGCCTTTTCAGATCAAGGACGAGTGGTACATCAACATGCGTTTCCGGCCGGCCTTCAAGGACGGGATCACGGCCGCAGCAGATGGCGAGACCAAATTTCTCCCCATCCTGGTCGCCGCGCCGCCGGACGCCACACGCAATGGCCCGTACGTCTGGCCGGCCGGACCCTACAAGCACATCCAGGCTGAACTGGGTGCACCCGAGGCGATGATGTGGTCGGTGGAGCGTCCTGACGGAGGGCGTGGGTTTGGGTTTACTGGCGGCCATTACCATAAAAACTGGGCGAACGATTCCTTCCGCAAGGTGGTGCTGAACACGCTGGTCTGGCTGACCAAGCTGGAAGTGCCCAAGGACGGCGTCGCGTCCACAGTGACGGAGGCGGACCTGCAGATCAATCTCGACGCGAAGGGGCAGAAGAAGAAAGCGGCGGCGGTGCCGACCGGGGAGGGGCTGCGGGAGCGGATCGCGGCGCTTTCGGCGTTGGCGGCGGGGAAATAATGGCCGTGGCCTGCGTTCTTCGCGGAATTGTCAGAGGCCCGGTTGATGACACAACCGCGTTGCGGTAGCCGTGGTGGGGCCGGTTGACCCAGGGTAGGCCTCGTGCCTCGGCCAACCTTGGGCTATGGAGAACAACGCCGTTGGCGTAGGGGGGGGCAGGCCGGTTGCCCCGGTCAGCCTTGGGCCATGGAGAGCAATGGCTGTGGCTCGGCGGGACTTGGGGCGATGCGGCTCGGCGGGAGCCTCGCCCCACCTTCCTGGGGGGGCGGCAGTATGGCCGGGCCGTTTGCAGGCCCGGATTCACTTCGCTGCCATCCGGCACTGCTACGTGCCGATGGGTTCGATGGCGGTGAGGACGAGGGTGGGTTTTCCGTCCTCCCGGGCCTGGGGGAGGTCGATGGTGAAGGTGGCCTGCCAGTCGTTAATGCCTTCGGGATCGACGAGCACCTGGTGAACCGTCCAGCTGGCCGGGCCGGGGACGGGGTGGGTGTGGCGGCCGTTGCGGGCTTCATTGTCGAGGGAGAGGCGCTCGTGGGTGGCGAAGTAGGGCTCCATGGCGGCGGCCAGGGTGTCTGCGGTCCAGCCGGGGGAAATGGAGGAGGCGGCAGCGGGGAAGTTTTGCGCGGCGAGGGGGCGGAGAAACTTGAAGATTTCCGTGCGGATGAGGGCGGTGAACTCGCGCGGGTTTTTCGTGAGGTCCGGCCTTGGAAGTTCAGAGTTCAGAGTTGAAAGCTCAGGAGCGGGAGCATCGGGGTTGCCGAGGCGCTCCCATTCATCCAGCAGGCTGGAGTCTGTGCCGCGGAGGAGGCCGGTGAGCCAGGCTTCGATTTCCTGAACGGGCGGCGTCTTGCGTGCTTCGGGCACGTTTTGGGCGAGGACTTTCAGAGTGCTGCTGAGGTGGCGCAGGAGGACGCCCTCGGCCCGGTGGAGGTCGTAGTCGTTGATGTAGTCGGCAAAGGAGCGGAAGTTCTCCCACATTTCGCGGGCGATGCTCTTCGGCCGGATGTTTTCCTGGCCGACCCACGGGTGGGCGGCGGCAAATTCATTGAAGGTGCGGTAGATGAAATCCCGGCAGGGCTTTGGATACTCCAGCTCCTCCAGCCGGGCGATGCGCTCTTCGTAGGGAACGTCGGCGGCCTTCATGGCGTTCATGGCCTCGGTCTTCACCTTGTCCAGCTGGCGGCGGAGGATGATGTCCGGGTCCTCCAAAATGGACTCGCACAGGGTGAGGACGTCCGCCGGGTAGCCGGGTGAGGCGGGATCGATGAGGGCGATTGTATCAAGGAGCCAGAGGGAAAGGGTGTGGTTCAGCGAGAAGTCGTCCTGAAGCTCGATATTGACCCGGAGTTTCGTGCCATCCCGGCGGGCGGCGGGTGGGATGATCTCGATGATTTTCCGGTCCAGAAGGGAGCGGAAGAGCTGCCAGGCGCGTGCGCGGTGGGCCTTTTTGGCGGCGGCGGTTTCGTGGCTTTCATTGATGAGACGGCGCAGGGCGCGGCAGGAATCACCAGGGCGGCTGAGCACCTGGAGAATGAGCCCGTGGGTGATCTGGAAGCGGGACCCGAGCGGCTCGGGAGCGGCGGTCTGGAGTTTTTTAAACGAGTCGGCGCTCCAGCCGACGAAGCCTTCCGGCGGCTTCTTTTTGACCATTTTCTTGAGCTTTTTGGCATCGCCGCCGGCGCGGAGTTCCATCTTCGTATTTTCGATGATGTGGGCCGGGGCCTGGCAGACGACGTAGCCGATGTCGTCGAAGCCGCGGCGTCCGGCGCGTCCGGTGATCTGGTGAAAATCCCTAGCCGTGAGGGTTTTCACCTTTTCGCCATCGTACTTCGTGAGCCGGGTGAGGAGGACGGTGCGGATGGGTACATTGACGCCGACGCCGAGGGTGTCCGTGCCGGAGATGACTTTGAGCAGGCCTTTTTGCGCGAGTGACTCGACGAGGAGGCGGTACTTCGGCAGCAGCCCGGCGTGGTGAAGGCCGAGGCCGTGGGAGAGGTATTTTTTGAGTTCCTTCCCGTAGGGGCTGGTGAATTTGAAGCCGGCCATGGCGTCCTTGAGCGCCGACTTTTCCGCAGCGGTGCAGAAGTTCAGGCTCATGAGGTCCTGGACGGCCTGGGCGGCGTCGTTCTGGGAAAAATGGACGAGGTAGACGGGGGCGCGCCGGGCGTCGACGAGTTCCTGGAGGGTGGTGTCCACGGAGGTCTCGGCGTAGGTGAACTCCAGCGGGACAGGCCGCACGGTGCCGGAGACGAGGGTGGTGGGCGTGCCGGTCAGACGGGTGAGGCCGGTCTGGAATGTGTCCGTCGCGCCCAGCGTGGCGGACATGAGGAGGAAGCGGGATTTTGAAAGAGTGAGGAGCGGGATCTGCCAGGCGGAGCCGCGGTCGCGGTCGGCGTAGTAGTGGAACTCGTCCATGATGACCTCGCGAAACGGCACGTCGGCCCCGTGGCGCAGGGCATAGCTGGCGAGGATCTCCGCCGTGCAGCAGAGGATGGGGGCGTCCCGGTTGACGGTGGCGTCGCCAGTGGCCATGCCCACATTTTCCGGTCCGAAATCCCGGCAGAGGGCGAGGAATTTCTCGTTCACGAGGGCCTTGATCGGGCAGGTGAAAACGGAGCGGTGGCCGAGGGCGAGGGAGCGGAAGTGCTGGGCGAGGGCGACGAGGGATTTGCCGGAGCCGGTGGGGGTGTTGAGGATCACGTTCCGGTCCTCGTAGAGTTCCAGGATGGCCTCCTCCTGGGCGGGATAGAGTTCGAGCTTTTTCTCCGCGACGGCGTCGAGGAAGCGGTCCAGCAAGTCGCCGGCTGAGGCATCGCGGGTGGGGGGGAGTCGGCGGAGGAGGGGGAACATGGTGGGATGGGGGGAAAGTTCAGAGTTCAGAGATCAGAGTTCAGAGATCGGAATTCAGAGATCGGAGTTCAGAGATCGGAGTTCAGAGGTTTTAGGGATCGGAGGGCGGGGGCGAAATGGGGCCGTGGTAATGGCTGGAGCGGAATTGGCGTTGATCAATGGGGGAATGGAAGGAAGATGGCGGGGATGAAATGGACGACTGGACTGGTTTTGGCAGGATTGGCTGGGCTCTGTGTTTCCGCACGGGGAGGGGAGAATCGTCTGGCGAAAGAGAAGTCGCCCTACCTGCAGCAGCACGCGCACAATCCGGTGGACTGGTATCCGTGGGGTGAGGAGGCGTTCGCGAAGGCGAAGGCGGAGAACAAGCCGGTCTTTCTTTCCATCGGCTACTCGACGTGCCACTGGTGCCACGTGATGGAGCGGGAGTCCTTCGAAAATGAGAAGGTGGCGAAGTTCATGAACGAGCACTTTGTCTGCATCAAGGTGGACCGGGAGGAGAGGCCGGATGTGGATGGGATCTACATCACGGCGGTGCAGGCGATGACGCAGGGCAACGCGGGCTGGCCGCTGAACGTGTTTCTGACGCCGGAGCGGAAGCCTTTTTTTGGCGGGACGTATTTCCCGCCCGAGACGCACGGACGGAGCATCGGGTTTCAAGACCTGCTGGGGCGGGTGTCTGACATGTGGGCGAAGAGTGAGGCTGACATCCGGAAGGACAGCGAGACGCTTTCAACGATGCTGAACGAGGGGCTGGTGGTGAAACCGGAACCGGGCGCGGCTGGGCTGCTGAAGCCGGAGCTGATCCCGAAAGGCGCGGCGGCGGTGATGAAGACTTATGATGCGAAGGATGGCGGGTTTGGCACGGCTCCGAAGTTTCCGCAGCCATCGGTGGTGGCACTGGTGCTGAGGCAGGCGGTGACGGGCGGGGATGCGGCGGCGCAGGCTGCGGTGGTGCACACGCTGAAGCAGATGGCGGCGGGTGGGATGTATGACCAGGTGGGGGACGGGTTTGCCCGCTACTCGACGGATGCGAAGTGGCTGGTGCCCCATTTTGAAAAGATGCTGTATGACAATGCGCAGCTGGCCTCGCTGTACCTGGACGCGAGTGTGGCATTCAAGGACCCAGCTTCGGCGGAGGTGGCGCGCGGGATCTTTCGCTACGTGCTGCGGGACATGACGCATGCGGCGGGCGGCTTTTTCTCCGCAGAGGATGCGGACAGTGAGGGGCAGGAGGGGAAGTTTTACTGCTGGACGCTGGAGGAGCTGACGGCCCTGCTCACGCCGGAGGAGCTGGCGGCGGTGGTGGCGGTGTGGGGAGTGACGAAGGAGGGAAATTTCGTGGACCACAGCAACCCGAAGCCGCTGCCAGACCTGAATGTGCTGAGCGTGGTGGAGCCGGGGAAAAAGCAGGCGCCGGAGGTGGCGGCGGCTCTGGGGTCGGCGAGGAAGAAGCTTTTCGACGTGCGGGCGAAGCGGGTGAGGCCGCACCGTGATGACAAGGTGCTGGTGTCCTGGAACGGGCTCATGCTTTCCGCGCTGGCGCGGGGGTATGTGGTGCTGGGGGACGACGCGCTGCTGGCGGCGGCGCGGAAAAACTTTTCCTGGGTGAAGCAGACGCTGTGGGATGAAAAAACGAAGACGCTGGCGCACCGCTGGCGCGACGGGGAGGCGGACAAGGCGCAGCTCTTGAAAGGCTACGCGTGCTACCTCCAGGGCGCGCTGGATCTGTACCAGGTGACGCTGGACCCGGAGGTGCTGGCCTTTTCCCGCAGCCTGGGAGAGGGGATGATGGAGAAGTTTTACGACGCGAAGGACGGTGGATTCTACGACAGCACGGCGGCGGGCGAGCTGATCGTGCGGCTGAAGGAAAAGGACGACAATGCGGAGCCCTCGGGCAACGGCGTGGCCGTGCGGGCGCTGCTGCAGCTGTCGGCAATCACGGATCAGCCGGCGCTGAAGGAAAAGGCGGAAAAATCACTCCAGCTCTTCGCGAAGGAGCTGAGCACGTCGCCGGAGGGGGCGCCGGGGCTGCTGCAGGGGCTGGCCTTGACGGTGAAGGAGCCGTTCCGGGTGGTGATAGCGGGCGATCCGGCGAGTGCCGAGGTGAAGTCGCTCGTGAAGGCCGCGTGGTCGGTCTACCAGCCGGACAAAGTGGTGTTGGGCAACGCGGGACCGGTGGAGGACTTCGCCAAAACTCTGACGCCAAAAGACGGGAAGGCGGCGGCCTACGTCTGCACGGGCAAGGAATGCCGTCTGCCGACGAGTGACCCGGCTGTGGTGGCGGGGTACTTGAAGGCAGGTCCGGCAAAGAAAGAATAGGACTGAAGCGCTCCAGTGATGAAAACAGCTTCCACCATTTTGTTCGCCCTTGCCGGGCTGCCGGTGCTGCTGCCGGCGGCGCCGCCGGAAATGCGGGTGACGGCGGCGGACAGGCAGCACTGGGCGTTTCTGCCGCTGCGTGCGGTGCCAGTGCCGGTGGTGAAGGAGGCGGGGCGGGTGCGGACGGAGGTGGATGCTTTTATTCTGGCAGGGCTGGAGGCAAAGGGGCTGGAGCCCTCGCCGGAAGCGGAAGCGCGGACTCTGGTGAGGCGGGTTTACTTTGACCTGACGGGGCTGCCGCCGGCGCCGGAGGAGATGGCGAGATGGGTGGCGCGGATGGGGGCAACAGCTGATGCTTTCTCCGTGCTTGTGGACGAGCTGCTGGCCAGCCCGCACTACGGTGAGCGCTGGGCGCGGCACTGGCTGGATGTGGCGCGGTATGCGGACAGCAATGGGATGGAGGGGGACGATGACCGGCCGAATGCGTGGCACTACCGGGACTTTGTCATCCGGGCGCTGAATGCGGACATGCCGTGTGATCAATTCATGCGCTGGCAGCTGGCGGGGGATGAGATCGCGCCGGACGAGCCGGATGCGATCGCGGCGACGGGGTTCATCGTGGCTGGGACGAGCACGGTGCTGAATGTGCCGATGGAGGAGGAAAAGCTGCGCACGCGGGCGAATGAACTGGATGACATGGTCTCGACGACGGGGCAGGCGATGCTGGGGCTGACGCTGGCGTGTGCGCGGTGTCACGACCACAAGTATGATCCGCTGCCGACAAAGGACTACTACCGGCTGATGCGCATTTTCAACAGCGGCAACCGCAAGGATGTGCCGCTGGCAGGGCCGTCTGAGGCAAAGGCGCGGGAGGCGGCGCTGGCGGCGTGGAAAAAGGAATCTGACGCAGCGGTGAAGACGCGTGACGAGTGGCTGAAGCAGGCGTCCGCTCCCGTGGCGGAAAGGCTGCGGGCCGAGAAAGTGGCGAAGCTGCCGCTGAGTGAGGAGGAGAAAAATCTGCTGGCTGGAAAGCGGGAGGACGAGGCGGCGAAGAAGCTGGAGGAGCGGTTCAGGAAGGAGCTGAAGATTTCCGATGAGGAGCGTGCGGCGGGGCTGACGGTGCAGGAGCAGGCGAGGTGGCGGGCGCTGGACGGTGCGGTGAAGGAGGTGGCCGGGCGCAAGCCGGAGGTGCTGCCGGTGACGTTTGCGTTTGCGGATTTTTCCGCAGAGCCGGCGGAGTCGTGGTTTTTTGAGCGGGGTGATTTCATGGCGCGGCGGGAGAAAATGGATCTGGGATTTCTGACAGTGCTGACCGGGGACAAAACGGCGGACGACTACTGGCGCCAGGCTCGCGAGGCGAGGCGGCGGGATGACAGCACGCAGCAGCGGCGGGCGCTGGCGGACTGGATGACGGATCTGGAGCACGGGGCGGGGCGGCTGCTGGCCCGGGTGATGGTGAACCGGGTGTGGCAGCACCACTTTGGCGAGGGGCTGGTGCGCTCGGCCAGCGACTTCGGCACGCGGGGGGACCGGCCTGTGCATCCGGAACTGCTGGAGTGGCTGACGGGGGAGTTCATCCGCAGCGGATGGAGTGTGAAACGGCTGCACCGGCTGATGGTGAACAGCGCGACTTACCGGCAATCATCGGCGCGGGATGCGAAGAAGGCGGCGGTGGATCCGGAAAACCATCTGCTCTGGCGTCAGAGGCTGGTGCGGCTGGAGTCCGAGAGCCTGCGGGACTCGATGCTGGCGGTGGCGGGGACGCTGAACACGGCGATGTTTGGTCCGGCCTTCAAGCCGCCGATCCCCGCCGAGGCGCTGCAGGCGCGCAATGTGAAGAACCCGTACCCGAAGGACGCACAGGACGCGCCGGAGACGCGCCGGCGGACGGTGTACATGTTCCACAAACGGGTGGTGCAGTATCCGCTGATGCAGGCGTTCGATGCGCCGGACGCGCAGCAGAGTTGCGGGCGGAGAATGAACACGACGGTGGCTCCGCAGGCGCTGGCGCTGTTGAATGATCCATTCGTCCGCGCGCGCTCGGCGGAGCTGGCGAAGCGGCTGCAGGCCGCAGCGGGCGACAGTGTGGAGGCGCAGGTGCGGCAGGCGTTTCTTCTCTGCCTGAACCGCGAGCCGGCATCCGGCGAACTGGCCGAGGCTGCGACTTTTATTTCCACGCAGGCCGCAGCGCGTGCGGGGCGTGAGGGAAAGATCACACCGGCGGACGCGCGGCTCTCAGCGTTGACGGATTTCTGCCAGTCGATGCTGGGTCTGAACGAATTTATCCACATCGACTGACGCCACCCATGAACCCCGCCCACCAGCACTGCGGACGCTACGAGTCCTTCACCACACGCCGGGATTTTCTGAAGAAGGCGGGTGCGGGCTTCGGCATGCTCGCGCTGGCGGATCTGATGGGGAAGGGGAAGCTCCTGGCGGGCGGACCAGATGCGCTGAACCCGCTGGCGCCCCGGCCTGCCTTGTTTCCAGGGAAGGCAAAGGCGGTGATCTGGCTTTTCATGGAGGGCGCGCCGAGTGCGGTGGACATGTTTGACCCGAAGCCGGAGCTGACGAAGTCTGACGGGCAGCGGATCAAGATCGACGTCTTCAACGGGAATCCGGGGCCGCTGATGAAGTCACCCTTCAGCTTTAAGCAATACGGCCAGACCGGGACGTGGGTGTGCGAGCACTACCCGAACGTGGCGCGGCATGTGGATGATTTCGCGTTCATCAAGTCGTGCTACAGCGAGTCCAACGACCACGTCCCGGCGCTTTACCAGATCAACACGGGCATCCCGCGTCCTGGATTTCCCAGCGCGGGATCGTGGGTGACGTACGGACTCGGGTCTGAAAACAGCAGCCTGCCCGGCTATGTGGTGCTGGGCAACAACCAGGGGGTGAAGGGAGGAAATCTGAACTGGAGTTCGGGATTTCTGCCGACCACGTACCAAGGCACGCTGTTCCGGCCGGAAGGGGCGCCGGTGATCAATCTGACACGGCCCGGCGAGGTGACGCGCGGCGACCAGCGCGCGCAGCTGGACCTGATGGCGAAGCTGAACCAGCGGCACCTGGACCAGAGGCCGGGGGAGGCGGAACTGCTGGGGCGCATCCAGAGCTTTGAGCTGGCGTACCGGATGCAGACGGAGGCGGCGGATCTGGTGGACTTCAGCAAGGAAACCGAGGCCACACGGGAGATGTACGGGATCGGGAAGGAGGAGACGCGCTCCTTTGGATCGAAATGCCTGATGGCGCGGCGGCTGGTGGAGCGCGGGGTGAGGTTTGTGCAAGTCTACAGCGACGGGGAATGGGATGCGCACAGTGACCTGAACGGAAACCACAAGGGGCACTGCCGGGCGACGGACCAGCCGATCCACGCGCTACTGACGGATCTGAAGCGCACCGGACTGATCGAGGACACGCTGGTGATCTGGGGCGGGGAGTTTGGCCGCACGCCGTTCCTGCAAGGGAAGATTGAAGAGGTGAAGAGTTGGGGTCGCGACCACCACCCCTATGTCTTCACGGTCTGG
>JANOAS010000230.1:0-17319 GCA_031411255.1 bacterium | reverse complement strand
CCCCCCCACCACGGCCACCGCCACAACTCGAGGAGACCGCTCCCCTCCCGCCGGCTCCAGCCGCACCACCACCGGCCCCGGCACCAATACCCGAGCCCGCGCCCCTCCCTCCGCCGCCAACCGCCCCACCACCAGCCCCGGCGCCAAAACCCGAGCCCGCTCCACCTCCCCCGCCGCCCGCCACGCCACCACCCACGCCACCACCCACGCCAGCACCAGCCACGGCAGCAAAGCCGCAGCCCGCTCCACCCAAAGCGGAGCAATCCCTCGCCGCCAAAGCCGCTCCGGCCAGCGCCCCACCTCCCGTCCAAGCTCCGCGGCCCGCAGACGTCGCCCGCCCCGCCCCGCCTCCAGCCGCTCCTCCTGCGGATCAGGGAAGCGGAGGCCTTTTCGGCTGGTTCAACAACATGGCCTGCCAGGTCCAGGATGCGCTTGATTACTGGGTTGGCATTTTTCGCGGCAAATAAGCAACTCTCAACTTTTCGCACCGAAGCCAAATTCACTCAAAATCGTGACTCACCTTTCGCAGGCCCAACTTTCCCGGCTCCATGGCGAAAGGAATTCGGTCGATTTTCGTACTCGACAGCGACAGCAAAAAGGTCTTAAATCCTCACCTGATCTAAAACAATATGATTCTCACCAACCGTCTTCAACTCTCCGGTGCAGCCCTGCTGCTTCTCACTGCTCTGATCCCGGGAAGCAACGCCAGCGCCGAGGCGCGGCTGGATGCAGCGAGGCAAACATCAGATCAGACTGGGGCTGTTTCGCCTGCAGGTTCCTCCGCTGACCAGGCCGGTGCCGGCATCAATGCCGAAATTCCTAAAATGGAGGGCGACTCCGAATACGGCGTCCAGAAAATCCTGTACAAGCGCTCGAACTGGGAGCCCTTCAGCGTCAAGTTCGACTTGGGTGGCTACTACACAAACAACGTCGCCCTCGTGGACGACGGGCGCGAAGAAGACTTTTTCCTGAAAAGCGGCCTGACCCTCGGCTACACCCCGCAGATCACCGGCGGGCTGTTCTTCAGCACCTCTCTGAGCGATCAAATCTTCCGCTACGCCGACACAAGCGTGCTGGACTTTGACCTCTTCAGCTTCGATGCGGGTTTTCTCTACGCGACGCCCCAGGCCGGAACCATCTACGACCCCGTGTTCGCCGACCTCGTCAGCTACGTGCGCTACAGCTTTTACCGCATCAGCGAGCCGTGGAGCCTGGGCGATGAAATCTTCGACAACCACAGTGTGGTGGCCGGACTTCAGAAAACTTGGCGCATCAGCCGCGGTCACCAGGTGTACTTGGGGCTTAATGGCGACTGGAGCGTCGAAGCCAGCCGTGAGGAGCCCCGCCGCGATGAGTACAGCGCCTACGCCGGCTACCGTGTGAAGTGGACATCCGAGCTGGAGAGCAACCTCCTCTATCGCGCTGCCTGGTATGACTATGCGGAAAACGACCGGAACGACTTCAACCAGGTCGTCTCCCTGAGTCTCGAATACCGCATCACCGACTGGCTGAAGGCCTCGGCTTCCTTGTCAGCGATCTTCAACAACTCCGACAAGAACATCTACGACTACGAGGCGCTCAACACCGGAGTCGGCCTCGGTCTTCAGATGTCCTGGTAAACTCCCTCCGCCATGACCTCCCGCTCCCTCAGCCTGGCAGCAGCCGCCCTCGCCACCGTCACAGCCGTGGCTGAAGCAGGCAGCATTCAACTGGCCAAAAATGCCGTGAACATTGGCGGCAAGCCAGCCACCACCGGCGCCCAGGTGCAGGCCGGCGCGGCGGTGTCCAGCTCCCGGGCAGCCCGGGCGGAATTGGGGCTCGGAACCCGCGGTTCCGTGGTGCGGTTCGGGGAAAAAACCCAGTCCGTCCTCAACTCGGACACGAGCCTGACCCTTTCCTGCGGGCTCATGCTTGCGAGCAGTGGAGGCAGCCTCCTGCGTGAGGGCGTGAGCATCGACTGCCCGCTGGCCGCCTCCACAGTCAAGGGGACCATGCTCGTGGCCTACCAGCCCGATGCCTGGTTGAAGGTCACCTGCCTGGAGGGCAGCGTCACCGTCAGCCTGCACGGACTGGCCGGGGACAAGGTTCGCCTCTCAGCGGGCCAGATCGTCATTATCAACCCGGCGAAGGCCCCGCTGGTCCACGACATCGACCTTCAGGCCCTCGCCGCCTCCACCGCCCTGCTCGGTGCAGATTTCAGCCCACTGGCCGCCTCGGGCAAAATCGCCTCCAGCGCCAGTGCAAGCCAGGGGCAGAGTTCGCCGCGTCCGGATGATGCCATCGCCTCGTTGCGCGGCATGGAGCGGGGCGTGGAGCGCCTGCGCCGCCTGCCTGAGCCGGTCGTCATCCTTCCGCCCGAGCCCGTCGTCGAGGCCCCGCGCCGCCGCCAGCCTGCCCCAGTCCAGCAGCCGCCCATTAACACCGGCCCGATGTATCCTTCAGGCCCCACCGCCTAGCCTTTCCGCTTTTCGAACCTCAGTCACAGTCCTTTCTCATGAAAATCACCTCCCGCTTCGCCCTCACCGCCGCAGCCCTGTTTCTCGCCTCGCATGCAGATGCGGCGCAGGTCCGTTTTGTGAACAACTCCGTCAAGGAGGGTTCCAAACCCGTCGCAGCCGGAACTGCGGTAAATCCCGGCTCCACCATTTCCACAGGCAGCCAGTCCAAGACCCAGGTCGACCTGACTTCCTCCGGCTCGATGATGCGCGCGGGCTCGAAGACCGAGGCCGTGCTGAAAAACGACACCAGCCTTTCACTCTCACGCGGCATCATGCTGGCCAGCAGCGGAGGCGGGGCGCTCGGTCGCGAGCCGGTGAACCTGGAGACCCCGGAAATCAAGGCCACGGCCAAAGGCACCATGCTCGTCGCCTACCAGCCGAAGGCCTACATCAAGATCACCTGCATCGAGGGCAAAGTCAGCGTGCGCATGAAGGCGCTCCTGGGTGAGGTGACCGAGCTGCGCGCTGGACAAATGCTCATCATCAACCCGGCAGAAAAGCGCCTTCCCACCGAAGTGGAGGTCGACCTGGGCGAACTCACCCAGTCCTGCGTGCTCCTGGGTGCGGGTTTCCCGTCGCTGGATGCGGGCAAAATCGAAGGGGCCGCAGGCCGCCAGGCAAAACAAATCACCGATGGTGGAATCAACCGGACCCCATTGGTCATGAATGGAGCGGGACCCGCCGTCACCCTCACCAACGAAGCCGCCATTGAGCGCCTGCGCCCGCAGCCAGTGGTGCCGAAAGTCCTCGTGAAAATCGCCAACAGCCCGCAGCCCGTCCCGCGCCCCGCTGCGACAGCTGAGTACATCATCGACGGCTCCACCCAGTTCACCTTTCCCAGCACTGCGGCGCCCATCGACAACATCTCCCTGCTCGCCCCTCCCGGCAGCCCCACCCTCCAGACCCCGGGCTTTCCGCTGGTACAGGGCGTGTTCGTCAACCAGGATGAAGGCCAGGGAGCCTACGTCTTCTCCTTCCCCAACGCACTTCCAGACTCTCCGGAACTCCTGTTTCGGGGCACCACCAGCCTTCCTTTCATCTCCGCCATTTATAATGTGAATGGAGTGGCTCAAATCGGCAATGGAATCGGCATTCCCGCTACCGTGCGCACCGGCAGCACCTTTGACCTGAGAGCCTCGGACTCGATCTTCCTCGCTGGAGCACAAATCCTCAAGCAGCCCGATGCCTCCCCTGGTGTTCAGTTCAGCGCAGACCGGAAAATCGGGATCGATGACTCCCTCATCAATGTTCCAAGAGAAGTTTACTTGGACGGCAATTTCATCGACATCAGCAACTCCACCATCACTTCGCAAAATCGCGAGGTGGGAGTGACCTCCCACGCCACCTCGCCCGCGGCCGGCGGCATTTCCGTGAGAAACAGCTCCCAGCTTTCCTCCCTGGCCGCCTCCTTCGGCCAAGTCAATCTTCAGACTGACGGGGGCTTCATCTTTGTCAACAACTCCCAGCTGAGTGGATCTGAGATCAATCTCGACACCGGCACGAACGACAGCCTCATCGAAATTCGCAACTCTGTCCTGAACGCCGACAGCATCCGCGCCCGCGCTTTCAACAGCGGGGACCGCGACGCCCTCGTCGTGAGCGACAGCGTGATGAACGCCAACCAGCTCATCGACCTTTACGCCGAAGGAGCCTCAAAACTGCGCTTCCAGGGCAAGGTGGACCTCAACGCCCCCCGGACCACCCTCGCAGGCAGGACCGTGCAGGTCGACAACGGTGGCGTGGTGCGCGCCTCGGGCAGTCTGGATGTCTACCGGGACGTGGACAACTACAACAAGCCCGGCTTTGGCACTCTCAGTTCAGGCTTCTCCTCCTCGCACAATTCCTTCAGCAGCCGCCCCCAGCGGCCGTGAGGGGACAAAGGCTCAGTCGGCAAAGTCGAACGTCGCCGCCAGTTCCTTGAACTGGGGGTTGGCCTTGATGCTGGCCAAGTTGGCCCGGGACAGGATGCACATCGGCCCGTCAATCCGGCCGCCGGGATCCATCTTCATGGTGCCCGCAAGCACCGCCCCAGTGATCGAAGCGCCCGCAGACACTGCCAGTTCGTGTCTGGTGCAGATGTCCCCCGTCATGCGGCCGTGGATTTCAGCTGTATCGGCGTGGATGTGGCCGAGAAACTGAATTTCTGACCGCCGGTCGAGGATGAAATGGCGGCAGTGAATTTCCCCCAGCACCCGCCCCTCCGTGCGGAAATGCACCGTGCCGGACGAGTGGATGGTGCCGGAAACCTGGCCGTTCACGGTGAGGTCGCCGCAATAGATGCCCGGCGTGGCCAAAACCGCCTTCCGATGCACGATGACGGCCCCGCGGGTGCGGATGTTCTGGTGGGTGCGGTCCCGGATTTCAAAATCCCGCAGGTCGATGTAAGAGCCGCACGCTGGACACAGGCTGGACGTGGCCGTGCCCGCCACCTCATGGCGATGGTTGCATTCAAAGCATTCGGCCACTTTCCTACCCGGGCGCAATGCCCTCGTCTCGGAAGCTGAGGTCCGTGGCGGCGCCTTGCGGCCCAGCGCCGTCAAGTCGGGCAGGGCGAAGCGGGCGTCACGCACGGTTCGTTTCGCCCGGGCGACGACACCACCAGCGGTCATTTGAGCGCTGGCTATCAAGCGACCCAAGCGTGAAACAAGTCCGGAACCAAACGCGGCCCGGGCGGACTCGTGGCCCGCCAGTCGAAAATGATGACCGCACGCCCTACAGATGGTGGAAACGACCGACACCGACTCCTGTTGCGAGGAGCCGCAGTGGGGGCATTCGGCTGTTTTCGTGCGGTTCAAGGAGGCGGGGTGAGGAACCAACGAAAAAGCGCCCGATTTTGTCGGGCGCCAGTTCGAAAAACTACATAGCGGGAACGGTTCAGGCGATTAGGCCTTGGGAGCGGCGCTCTTTTGAGCAGCGATGGCCGCTCTAGCGCCCGCCCCGACGCTGGACTTTCCCATGAAAGTGGCCCCTTCTTCGATGGCAAGGGTTCCTGCGACGATGTCGCCTTCGAGGACGGCGTTGCTCTTCAGTTCGCAGCGCTCGGTCACAGTAATGTTGCCCTGAACCTTGCCAAAAATGACAACCGCCTTTGTTTTGATCTCACCGCTCACGTGAGCATTCTCCCCAACCGTCAGGCTGCCGTCCGAGGTGACTTCACCTTCAATTTTTCCGTCGATGATCAGATCGTTGGAGAACTTGAGGGAACCTTTGATTTCGACATCGCTGCTGAGGATGTTTTTGCTGGAAGACATAAGAGATTTGGTGGGAGACGCAGCTGGAGCGGGTTGTGGTTTGGCGTAAGATTGAGCAGAAAAGGAAGCGGGAGCCGGCGCCGACGGGGCGGCGGGTGGAGGCGGAGCCGAAACCGGAGGTTCGACTGGCGCGGGTGTGGGGCGTTGGCCTATAATTTGCTTGAGCACGCGCGGACTATCTCCATTGCAGACGGATTTGTCAATCGAACCTCTGCTAATTCTTCGCAGTTCCCTGCTTTTGACGCGGATAAACTTCAGAGCCCGGACACCGGCGGATTTTTTCCAACTCGCGCACAAGGCCCTCCAAAGGACCCGATTTTGGGAAAAAAAATCAGACCTCGCAATCTTTTGACGTTGTGAAGCATAAACTTCTTGGCAAGAGGGCCGGCAAGCGCCAGGTTCACCCTTCCTCCGGACTGCCAGACCGGACCGTTTGAACCATTGATTTCAGCCCCGCCCAACCGCCCATGAGTGACGAATCCGAAAGCAACCAGTCCACCGACCCCACCGTGACGAATGTCTCGGCCAGCCAGGACTATGGCTGGCAGCAGATTGACAAACTGGAGGGACTGGAAGCCGTACGGAAGCGGCCCGGCATGTACATCGGCGATCCCGACGAGCGCGGGCTCCATCACTGCGTCTTCGAGGTGCTGGACAACTCGATCGACGAGCACCTGGCCGGCTACTGCAAAAACATCGGCGTCATCATCCACGCGGACGGCTCCTGCTCCGTGCGGGACGACGGCCGGGGCATCCCGGTTGAGGTCCACCCGAAGTGGGGCATTCCTACGGTGGAACTCGTCCTCACCAGCCTCCATGCCGGCGGGAAATTTGGCCAGGGCGCCTATGAATTTTCCGGCGGTCTGCACGGCGTGGGTGCCAAGTGCGTCAATGCCTTGTCGGACTGGTTCAAGGTCGAGGTCCGCCGCGACGGCCAGATCTACGCCATGGAGTTTGCCCGCGGGAAAACGACCAAGCAGCTCTCCGTCATTGGCAAGCTGGAAAATCCGGCGGAAACGGGAACTTTTGTCACCTTCTTCCCTGACGTCACGATTTTTACGCTCACCGTTGAGTTCAAATTCGACAATCTCGCCCACCGCCTGCGCGAGCTGGCCTTCCTGAACCCCGGGCTCATCATCACGCTGACCGACGAGCGCGGCGACAAGCCCCGTCACGAAACCTACCTGTACAGGGAAGGCGTGGCCGAGTTTGTCCGCCAGATCTCCGCCAACAAGGACGTCCTCCACCCGCAGCCCATCGTCATGAAGGGCAAGCGCCAGATCGAGATGGACATAGAGGGCAAGATGGTGATGAAGGACACGTACGTGGACATCGTCCTTCAATACAACGACAGTTACAACGAGCAGATCCTGTGTTTCGCCAATAACATCCCCAACCCGGACGGCGGCACCCACTTGCAGGGTTTCCAGGGCGCACTGACGCGCGCGATCAACACCTACGCCAAGGACGAAAAAATCCTGAAGGACAAGGACCCGCCGATCACCGGTGAGGACTGCCGCGAGGGCCTCGTCTGCGTCCTGAGCGTGAAGCTGCCGAACCCGCGCTTCCATTCCCAGACCAAGACCAAGCTGGTCAACAACGAGATCCAGCCCGTCGTCGGCTCAATCACGTACGAGTGCCTCAAGCAGTTTTTCGACGAGAACCCGCAGGTGGCGAAAAAGATCATCGACCGCACGCTCATGGCCGCCCGCGCCCGCGAGGCGGCACGGAAGGCGCGCGAAACGGTGCGCAAGTCCGCCCTCACCGGCGGCGGCCTGCCTGGAAAACTGGCCGACTGCTCCGAGCGCGACCCGTCCATTTGCGAACTCTACATTGTGGAAGGTGACTCCGCAGGTGGCTCCGCCAAGCAGGGCCGGGACCGCCGCACCCAGGCCATCCTGCCCATCCGGGGCAAGCTGATCAACGTGGAGAAAGCGCGTCTGGACAAGGTTCTGGCCAACAAGGAAATCCAGACCATGATCACCGCCATCGGCACCGGGATCGGCGCCGGCGAGGGCGAAGGCAGCTTCCAGCTGGCCCGCGCGCGCTATCACAAGATCGTCATCATGACCGATGCGGACGTGGACGGCTCCCACATCCGCACCCTGCTGCTCACCTTTTTCTGCCGGCAGATGCCCGAGCTGGTGAAGGCCGGCTTCGTCTACATCGCCCAGCCGCCGCTCTACCAGGTGAAGCGGAAGAAGCGCGAAGAGTACGTGCAGGACAACGACACGTTGAACAAGATCCTCATCGAACTCGCGACCGAGGAGGTCAAGCTCCGCCGTCTGGGTGACGAGCGCAGCTTTGACTCGACCGAATTGCGCGCTCTGCTTGAGCTGCTCAGCCGGTTGAACCGTTTCAGCGAAGTGATCAAGGGCAACGGAGGCGACTTCGAGCAATACCTGGCCGCGCGCGACGAGGCCACCGGGGCCCTGCCGGACTACATGGTGAAAATCCGCCACGGGAATGAAGAGGCGATTCATTACCTTCTCGACGAAAACGCTCTGCGCGAATTCAACACCGCCAATCCGGACCTCGCGCTGCTGGGAGTGCCCGCCCTGCCCCAGGCCGACGCCGCGAGCGAAACAGACCCGGCCGCTCCCGCTGCCGCCGCCACTCCCGCACGGGAAAAAGGCCAGCCCACACGCCGCTTCCGCCTCATCGACGTCCACGAGTCCCGCTCCATCGCCAAGCTCCTCGCCCGTCTGCACGAGGCCGGCCTGCACATCGACCACTTCAGCGCCCAGGACGCACCGCTTTTCGAACTGGTCGAGGGCAAGACCACCCACCCGCTCTTCTCGGTGCCGGAGATCCTGGACAAGGTCCTCGAAATTGGTCGCAATGGCGTGGAGATCAAACGATTCAAGGGACTGGGTGAAATGAACGCCAGCCAGCTCTTTGAGACGACCATGGACCCCATGAAACGCCGGATGCTTCAGGTGAAGATGAACGAGGAAAACATGGTCGAAGCCTAACAGATCTTCACCATCCTCATGGGTGACATCGTCGAACCACGCCGCCAGTTCATCGAGGACAACGCTCTGAACGTGAAAAATCTGGACGTGTAGGTACTGTTATGAAGCAATGCCTCCGCCGTCTCCGGCGGGGGAACCCCTGACCGCCATGTCCCGCCACTGGTTTGTCGCTCTGGCCGTGTGCCTGCTCTCGTCCGGAATGTGCCGGGCGGAAGAACCGTTCCGCGTTTTTACCAGCGTGGATGGCAAGCCGCTGGAGGCCCGCCTGGTGAAGGCTGAGGGCGACGATGTCACCCTCGTAAAGCGCAGCGACAACCGGGAGGTCGTCATCCCGCTCGAAAAGCTGTCCTTCGCCGACATCGCCTACATCGGCCTCTGGCAGGAAAAACAGGGGGCCGCCCCGCCGCCCAAAACGCCTCCGACCTCTGCGGCCGCTGAAACTGCGGCGAAGGAGGCCCTTTTTCCCCGGCCCCGCGACGAGGTCCGGTCGAAAATCCGCGAAATCATGAACCGTGACCGGCCCAAAGAACTGGATAAAACGGTTCACGAAGCCGTCTGCCGCCTGAACGTCTACCGCTTCCTGAGCGGCGTGCCGGACGACGTGGAGGCGGATCCGCAGATGATCATCGAGGCCAAAGATGCCGCCGAGGCCTGCGCCGCCGCAGGCCGCATCGCCCACGACCTCGGCCACTCGACGAACAAGTGCAATCTCTCCCAGGGCGCCAGCATGGTCGGCAGCGTGGACAACTACATCGGCGACGGCGGCGACAACAACCGCGAAGCCCGCGGTCACCGCCGCTGGTGCCTGAACCCGGCCATGAAAAAAACCGGCTTCGGCAGCAAGAGCGAGTTCAGCGCCATGTGGTCACTGGACGGCTCCGGCCCAAAGATGAACCGCCCCTGGTCCTACCCTGGCCGCGGCTACTACCCGCTGGAATGGCTGAAGGGAAACTCCTGGTCCGTCTACCTCACCTCCCCCGCCCCGCCCGCCGCCTCGCTCAAAGTCCGCCTCTGGAAGCTCCACGGTCACCCCGCCACAGAGCCCCCCGTCGCGGCCGAACCCAGTGGCAAGGCGATGGAAATCCACGCCGTCTTCAACTATGACAACGCCATCAATTTCGAGCCCGAAGGCAAGGCCTTCTCCCGCGGCGCCTACCTCATCCGCATCGAGGGCGCCGGGGAGCCGGTTCAAATCGTGACCGAGTTGTACTGAAGCGGCCGGGCCGTTACATTACCACCCGGACCGGGGTCCCGATCTGCACGTTCTGGTAGAACTTCTTCGCCATCTCGGCATCCATGCGGATGCATCCGTGCGAGGCCGGGTAGCCCGGCAGAAAACCCTGGTGCATGCCCACCCCGTCGGAAGTCAGGCGCATGAAAAAGTACATCGGCGAGGGCTCGTAGCGGCAGCCCGGCGGGACCGGAGAAGAGGGCGTGGCATCGTGGTTGATCGTGCGGCCAGTGCCGATTTCCACCACGGAACCATACGCGGAGGAGGTGTGATCCTCGTCCTTTTCCATGATCTTGAAATTACCACCCCGGGTGTTGCGCCCTTCCTTTCCTGAGGAAATTGGCGAAGTGCCGACCAGATGATCCCCCTTGTAGAAAAACGCCCCCTGCTTTTGCAGATCAACGACGATTTGCACCGGACCATCGTAATCACCTCCATCCCAATACGGCGCAACCTGCCCAACGATGTGAAAATCCCGGGCGGCGGGATCAACCGGGCGCGAATCCAGCATCCCGAGCATGTAGGGTTCGGACTGAATCTCGGTGGAAGCGCAGTTCGAAAGCAGGACGGCCAGGGCAAAGGCGGCGCCTGTCTGGAGGAGTGGGCGGATGGATTTCATGGGAGAGCAGTGACTCGTGGGGGGAGGGGGGAGCGGCACCGTTTGTTTCAGGACGGATCCGGAACGCAAACGCGCCCGCAAGCCGTGAAAATATGGAGGCGAGGGCGGGAATCGAACCCGCGCGTTCCGGTTTTGCAGACCAGTGCATTACCACTTTGCTACCTCGCCCCGGTGGGACACAGGAACTGCCGCGTCCCGTGAACCTTGCCTTTAACTGACATCACGGCGGATGTCAACCTCCGCGCGTGGCACAGGTGAAGATAGTGGCGCCACCCGCTCCTGCCACACACCGTGCGAAAACAGGGAAACGCACCACACGGGAAAAATTCCGCTCGATTCCCGCGCAGACGTGCCTATACTCCAAGCTTCACAACGGACAGGCGGGTATAGTATAATGGTAGTACATGAGCTTCCCAAGCTTATGGCGAGGGTTCGATTCCCTCTACCCGCTCCATTTCCGCATTCCACGCTTGCAATTGCTGTGGATCGCTTATAATGGCGTCCCCCGGTTTTCGACCGGGTCTTCAACATAATCATGGGTAGGTTCCAGAGTGGCCAAATGGGGCAGACTGTAAATCTGCTGGTTATACCTTCGATGGTTCGAATCCATCCCTGCCCACCATGTTGATCCCGCGTGCTTTTTTGCGCTGCCTGCTAGCCGCCACTCCATCGTTGGGAGGGCGGCTTTTTTCATCTACGCGGCGTGGCCTTGCTGGCGCAGGAGGCCCACCATTACGCCCTGAATGACGAGTTCGTGCGCGGGGATCAGGTCAGGGTAGTCCGGGTTTTCCGCCTTCAGAAAAGGGCTTCCCTGGTTGGTGATGTATCGCTTGAGCGTCGTCTCGCCATCGATGAGGGCCGCCACCACGTCCCGGTGGCGGGGCTCGCGAAACTCCATGATGACGAAATCCCCGTCGCAAATGTGGGCGTCTATCATCGAACGGCCGCGCACGCGAAGGGCGAAGGTGCGGGCGTTTCGCGGAATGCCGAGGGCGGCGATGTCGATGGAGAGGCAGCCATCGTTGCTCTGCTCCGAGTCAACGGGGAGACCGGCCGGGATTTGGCCGTAAATGGGGACGCCCATGACCTCCCCCCGGTCTTGGTCTTCAGGGAAAAAGACGGCCCGCGCCTTGTTGGCGAGGCGGCTGATGCAGCCCTTGCGCTCCAGCGTCCGCAGGTGGCTGACGGCGGCCGTCTGGCTGTTGAAGCCGAAGTGGTGCTGGATTTCCCGTGTGGTCGGCATGATGCCGGTCCTGCGGTGCTGGTCGCGCAGGTAGTCGTAGATTTCCTGCTGGCGCGGGGTGAGCATGGGTTCTGGAAGGGTTGGTGTTGGGCGGTGCCGCTCCGGGCACTGTTCCGGCGAACATGGTTCAAAATTGCAGGTCCGGCAAGTGATTTGAAGTTGGGCGGCTGCATTTTTGGCGTTTTGGCGTATCTATTGCGGCCGTCCGGGGTTTGAGCCACGCTCAGATGCCGGATCCAGCCCCGCACCCGCCCTCCCATGCCACCCGCCACATTGTCCCGTTTCTTTTTCCCCGCCGCCGCAGCGCTCTGCCTGTCATGCGCCAGCGCCGGGGCGCAGGATGCCACCCAGCCGGATAAGTCACCTGCGAGAGGCGGGGTGAATGTGGGGGCCGAGGACGCGGACAAGACGGGGAAATTTCCCGCCCTCACCGGAGCGCTGGC
Source organism: bacterium (assembly GCA_031411255.1). Taxonomy (GTDB): domain Bacteria; phylum Verrucomicrobiota; class Verrucomicrobiia; order Verrucomicrobiales; family V1-33; genus JANOAS01. Next base: position 5,059 of record JANOAS010000230.1, on the reverse strand, counting down.
CCAGCGCGGGGCTGCCGCCATTTCCAAGCGGAACTGGACCGAGGCGCGAAAAGCGTACGAGGAAATGCTCGCCGCCGAGCCCGACAACGCCATGGCCCTGGCCAACCTCGGGACGGTGGAGTACCAGCTGAAAGACTACGAGGCCGCCGCAAAGCACCTGGAGGCGGCAGCCCGGCAGAGGCCCGGCTTGAGCCAGACGTGGCTGACCCTGGGCATGCTCTACATGAAAAAGGGGGATCAAATGATGGCCCTCTCCGCCGCCAGCCGGGCCGTGCATGAAAAGCCGGACGACCCGCGCAATCACAGCTTCCTCGCCGTGGTGACGAAGGGCCTGGGCTGGAGCAATGCCGCCGAAGCTGAGCTGCAAAAGGCGCTGGAGCTTGATCCGAAATACGCAGAGGCCCATTTCAACCTCTCCCTCATGTACATGGACCGGAAGCCCCCAGCCGTCGAACTCGCCCGCCGCCACTATGAGCGGGCCGTCGAACTCGGCGCGGACAAGGACGCTCTGATGGAAAAACAGCTGGCCGAAGCCGCAAAGAACCAGCCCAAACCGGAACCGGACGCGGCGGAAAAGAAATCCAACCCGCCCGAAAAAGTGGCGGACAAACCGGCAGAAAAGGCTAAGAAGGACAAGCCGAAGGAGGCCAAACCAAAGAAATGACAGCAACCATGAAACACCGCCGGTCCCTGCTGGCCACGACCGCCCTTTTCCTGCTCAGCCTGCTGGTGCTGCCCTCAGGCGCCCGGGCCCAGAACCCTCCCGCCATTTCGGCCCGGGCGGCCATCCTGGTCGACGCCGCCACGGGACGGGTGCTCTACGAGAAAAATGCAGACCAGGCCCGCCCGGTGGCCAGCACGCAGAAGCTGCTGACAGCCCTCATCATCGCAGAAGGCGGAGGACTGGACAACAGGGTGACAGTGGCGGCGAGCGACACCAAGGTCGAGCCCACCGTTCTCGGGTTCAAGGCGGGCGAAAAATACATCCGCGGCACCCTCCTCCAGGTGATGATCGTCAAAAGCTGCAACGACGTGGCCCGCTGCCTGGCCCGCGACTACGCCGGCAGCGAGCAGAGCTTCGCCGCCCTCATGACACGCAAGGCCCAGAAGCTCGGCGCCACCAATTCAAGATTTCTCAACGCCAACGGACTTCCCCTCTCCGGTCAGTACTCGACCGCCAGAGACATGTCCAAGGTGGCGAGAGCGGCCTGGGCAAACCCCACCCTGCGCCCCATGATGAGGACAAGGGAGATGGGCTTTCGCTACGCCAACGGGAAGACCACCACCTTTGAAACAACCAACAAGCTCATGCGCTCCTGCGGCTACGTGACCGGCATGAAAACCGGCTACACCAATGCCGCCGGCAAATGCCTCGTCGCCAGTGCGGAATACAACGGCCGCGCCGTCATCAGCGTCATGCTCGGCTGCCCGACGGGAAACACCGTCTGGAACGATTCAAAAATGCTCATCGACTGGGCACTCACCCGCCGCTGACCCGCGCGGCGCGCGGAAAATTCCGCATGCCGCAGGCTTTGGACTCCGGAGACTCGTCTTCGCTTTCCGGCTGGGGCAACTTGCCGCCGGGAGTACGCTCACACACGCGGGGACAAGACTCCACATTCAGGAGGGACAACCACCGCACTGCACTCGCACTGCGGGGAGAAGTGCCGCTTCGCGGAGCAGGTATCGCCGGACAAGTCCGGCTGAACAAAGCTGGGAGACAAGTTCCAGCACTCCAAAGCCTGCGGCTCCCAAAGGCGCGGACGAAGCTTGAAGCGGCGAACCAACCCTTCGCACCCTTCGGGCTCCCCCGGCGCACCTTCCAGGGTCCCCTGCCGAACCCTCCAGGGTGTCGCGTCGGACCCCTCGGGGTACCCGCCACCACCTCCAAGGGTGCCATCGACCACCTCCCGGGGCCCCGGCACCCTCCCTCATGGTTCCCATCACCACCCTCCGGGGTCCCGATCACCACCTCCGGGGGTATCTGTCACCACCCTCGGGGGTCCCGCTTACCACCCTCTTGGGTGCCGTTGACCACCTTTTGGGGTCCCAATACCCTGCCCTGTGGGTCCCGTTGACCACCCCGAGGGGTACCTGGTACCCACCCTTGGGGCTCCCCTTGCAGTTCGCAAGGGGTTCATTTTACCCTTTAGTGTCTCGAAAGAGGGCGTCCTCGCCCATTTTCACGGTTTCGGTTGGGTGGGCGGAATCGGGGTTTCCGGCTTCTCCGGGGCTTCCCCGGCCCTCGTGCGAAAGTGGACCTTCGGGAAATCGGGGGCTGGGCTCGTTCAGTGAACAGGCCTTGGACTCCGGAGACTTGTGTCCGCTTTTCGGTTTCTGGCCACTTGTGGCCGGGACGATGCCCCCGGACGAGGAGGGAAGCTCTCATTATCGGGAAAGACCTCCTTCGCGCCGCCCGCCCCCCGCCGGGATACATGCCGCTCCGCGGACCAGGCCACGCCGGACAAGTCCGGCCGAACGAAGCAGGAACAAGTCCCAGCAATCCAAAGCCTGCGGTTCCCAATGGCCCGGACATCCCCAACCGCGCCGATGGGCACCCCGCACGTGACGAGGAATTCCCGTGTCCTTTTCCTGATCCGGCTTAGGCTATCGGTATGGAGTTCCGGCGGCTGGACATCTTTGGTGAACGGAAAGCGTGCCTGCCTGTGGCTTCGGAGCGGGCCGTTTCGCGCCGTATAGAGTCTGTCCCCCCGCCGCACCGACAAAGAGTGCCCCAAACCTGCCAGCTACACCCCGCCGCGCTTAACGTGGCCAAACGGCCTAGACTGGTTTCGAGGCAGGTGCCTTCCGGCAGTGCCGCCGCCCTTCAAACCGTTCAGCAGCACTTTATTCACTATAATTCGCCCGTTTCGCCCTCATGGCTCATCTTTTTATTCACCAACAGGCATGTGCTGATCAATATAGCGAGTCAATGCCCGGCAACCAGATAAACCGATGGGGGACCAATTCCGTCCGAGTAGGACGCCTGACCGGCGCTCCATCGGAAGATCATTTTGCGCTGCACCTCGCCGCAATCGAATACGAGCTGTCCACTCCCATCACCATCGCGACCAAAGAAGACATTCTTTCCTCCAAACACTGGTCCGAGCGAGTGGAGCCATTCGAGCATCAAGTGCAGAACCTCATCACCTTCTGCCGACGGGCCCCGGTTGCCCTCTTTGCAGATGATGTGGGGTTGGGCAAGACAATCAGCGCAGGGCTAGTGCTCAGCGAACTTCGAGCCCGCAAGAAAATCCGTCGAGCCCTCATCCTCTGCCCGAAAATGCTCCTTGAGCAGTGGAAGGATGAACTCGCAGAGAAATTCGGCATTCATGCTGAACATGGCGTGGGAAACGAGCTGAGACGGTGGCTTCGTGACCCGGTGACGGTCGTCCTCACCACCTACGAAAGCGCACGCGACTCTATGTCCGCAATCCAAAGAGCCAATTTTGACATGGTGATTCTGGATGAGGCGCACAAACTTCGTAACTTGCACGGCTCCGCAAAGCCCCCGAAGCTCGCAGAGGTGATCCACCATTCGCTCGCCAGCCGGCACTTCAAATACGTTCTAATGCTGACAGCGACACCAATACAGAACAGACTGTGGGACATGTATTCACTGATAGATTGCCTTAGCGCGGCAAAAGGCCACACAAACCCCCTGGGAACTACTGAAGAATTTGTGAAAAACTATGTGGCTGACGGAAAAGCGAAAGCCCGTAAACTTCGGGAGAAAACGCAGAAAGAATTCCGGCAAACAATTCAGGACTACATGGTTCGCACTTCAAGGCAACACGCCGAACTAACATTCCCTAAAAGAAACATTTTACCTGTGAGGTGCCTTGCGGGAGCGCATGAAAAAGAACTGCAAACGCTGGTCGGCGTCACCCTGCAGGGGCTCAACTCACTGACACGAACGAGTCTTGCTGAAGCGCTGATGAGCAGCCCCAGGGCGCTTCTCGCCCAAGTGCGCAGAATGAACACAAGCGGGACTCTGAACACAGACATCCTGAAAGATTTCGAGGGAAAAGTCCGCGAAGCCGGGATCGGATGCAAACTAATTCAATTACAAAAATTTGTCGAAGCATACCGTGCAAAGAACCCAAGGGAGTGGCGCGTCATTGTTTTTACAAGGCGCCTGGAAACAATCGAGCTTATTTGCGATGAACTCCAGCGCAAAGGCATCAGTACAGCCACGATATGTGGCAATGGAAATGCGGCCAACCAAACAGCAATCAAAGCCTTCACATCGAATCCGCCGCAAGCTCATGTTATCGTTAGCACGGACGCCGGCGCAGTCGGACTAAATCTTCAAGTTTGCAATGTGATTATTAACTATGATCTTCCATGGAACCCCATGATTCTTGAACAGCGAATTGGGAGGGTCCAGCGCCTTGGATCAAAATTTAAAAACATTGAGGTTGTCAATCTTATAGTCAGAGACTCTGTCGAAGAGCACATTGTCGCCCGACTGCTTTCCAAGCTCCAATTGATTCAGGCAACAATTGGAGACGTCGAGGCCATCCTCGAAGCGTCCAATTTCAATGATGACGAAGGGTTTATAAAGGACATCAAAAAGCTTGTCATTGATGCGCTGATGGGACAAAACGTGGAAAAAGCGTTTTCCCAAGCGCAAAAATCGATAGAAAAGGCGAAAAAGATTTACGAGTCAGCGCTACAAATAGTTGAGGAGACGCTTGGCGAGCTGAATGATATGCACAGCAGTGGCCCTGCAGCTCCAAAACTGAAGCCCAAGTCGCCAAAAATGTCCGTGCCTGCCTTCTGTAAGACAGCCTTTGTCTGCGAGGGGGCAGAGCTGACGGAACTGCCCAAGCAACAGCTAAAAGTTGCCTTTCAGGGGCAGGCGGAGTGGACCGCCACTTTTGATGACAAAGATCCCGACTTGCTTGCTGCTGGTTTGGGGACATTTGGAGGCGCCTCGATCAAACTTTACGAGGAAGGGAGCCCAGAGTTCGAACGGCTCGTAGGGGAATGGCGGAGCCGCCATACCCACCGGGTGATGAATCGAGTTGAGGACTCCCGTAACGCCATTGAGCAG
>JANOAS010000229.1:0-25738 GCA_031411255.1 bacterium | reverse complement strand
AGAGAGCCAGGGAGGCAGTGGGAAAAGTCAGCGGGCTTGAAAAATTCTGTTCAGCTACTTCTCAGGCAGCACACTAGGTTGGCCTGAAGCACCTCGTGGCCGGGCCGGCTTCCGCCGTAGCGCTCCCTCCATTCGGCATGGTCAGTGGACACCGTCGGGATTGCAAAGCTGCTAAATGCCGCCTGCTGCCGCACACATCCCTCGTAGCCCAGCTCAAGCACGTCATCGGCATGGCTGGCCAGCATCTGTGCCCGCGCGATCTGGCCATCGGCAATCTCCCCAGCAAATGGAACCCTGGATGCCGTGCGTCGGATCAGGCCTGCGATTCTTTCGGGCCGAAAAGCATCGTGTAGTGCGGAGAGATCGTCTGTGGTCACCGACACCGCGAGTAGTGACTGCAGCATTTCTGATGGACTCTGCTCTACAGCTATGGGCAGCACGGGTACGTTTAGCGCCATGGCGAAACCAATTTCCTGATGAACCCACCCGCGCTTCATGGCCTGCTTCGTGATAATCGGCACGAAAACATGCGCGTGACTGATGAACCGTCTGATCTGCTCGTGAAAGCCGACCCCCTGCAAGAACTGCCTGTCGCGCATTGGCAGCAGTCCTTTTTCTGTCAGCAATTTCTCAATCCTGTCCACCAGCTCGCCGTCGCCATGAGAATAGCTAATAAATAGCCTGTACTTCGGCTCAATGGCCACAAAATCCTGCGAGCCACGCGACTCTTCGGTTTTGCTGTTCTCAATGGAATTGTGCATAATTGCGGAGGGGCGGAAAATCGGCCGAGGACTGGACATCTGAATCTAAACAAATCATTACGCCCCGCGCAATGTCGAAGTTCATGCGGCGTTGCCGCAGCCACGGCTTGACTTGCCCAGCCCCTCGCGCCATAAATCGGCCTGTCGTACAGATCAATCCTTCCCAACCATGCTGACCGTCACGCCCCGTTTTCTCCCGCCTCTTGATCCCGAGTTCCTTCCCGCCGTCCTCTGGACGCGCGCCTTCCTCGCCAGGTGCGCCGGGACTGCCGGCTCGCGTGACGTGGCCGTGGCGCTGGAGCGGCCCGACGGCACAGTGTCCGTTTTCCACACCCGGGTCCTGCCGGATGCCCCGGAGCACGCGGCGCTGAACCGGAAACACCTGGAGCGCCTCGTGAAATTCCTCCTCTGGCAGTGCGGCGGAGCCCGGGTCATCATCGGCGGCGCGCCGGAGCTGGTGGACCACCTGCGGGCCACCTACTGCACCGGCGGAGCGCGTGAGTTTGACTACGAGTTCCTCGGCCGCAAGGTCTACGGCTCCCCGCTCCAGTTCGAGTCCCGTACCCTCGACGCCATGCCCGCCGCCGTGGAGACGTCCGTCCCGCTCGGGCGCAACCTCGACGGCTGCCGCATCGGCTTTGACCTCGGTGGCAGCGACCGGAAGTGCGCCGCCGTCATCGACGGCCAGGTCGTCTTCTCCGAGGAGGTGCCCTGGGATCCCTACTTCCAGAGCGACCCGGCCTACCACCGGGAGGGCATCAATGACACCCTGCGCCGCGCCGCTGCTCATCTGCCCCGTGTCGACGCCATCGGCGGCTCCTCCGCCGGCGTCTACGTGAACAACGAGATCCGCGCCGCCTCCCTCTTCCGCGGCGTGTCCGACGCCGACTTTGAAAAACACGTCCGCCGCCTCTTTTTCAGCCTGAAGGAGGAGTGGGGCGGCATCCCGTTCGAGGTGGTGAACGACGGCGAGGTCACCGCCCTCGCCGGCTCCATGTCCATGGGGGAAAATGCCGTCCTCGGCGTCTCCCTCGGCACCAGCCAGGCCGCAGGCTACGTCGGTCCGGATGGAAACATCCGCCCGTGGCTCAACGAACTCGCCTTCGCCCCCATCGACTACCGCGACGACGCCCCGCTCGACGAATGGTCCGGCGACCGCGGCTGCGGCGTCCAGTATTTCTCCCAGCAGGGCGTCGCCCGCCTCGCCCCCCGCGCCGGCCTCGACTTCCCGGCGGACATGCCCTTCCCCGAGCGCCTCGTCGAGGTGCAGAAGCTCATGGCCGCCGGCGACGACCGCGCCCGCCGCATCTTCGAGACCATCGGCATCTGCTTTGGCTACGCCGTCGCCCACTACGCCGCCTTCTATGAAATGAAGAACCTCCTCATCCTCGGCCGCGTCACCAGCGGCGAGGGCGGTGCCATCGTCATCGATCAGGCAAAAAAAGTTCTCGCCACCGAGTTCCCCGAACTCACCCTCACCCTCCGCACCCCCGACGAAGCCGGCAAACGCCACGGTCAGGCCGTCGCCGCCGCCAGCTTGCCTAAATTGGGCTGATCCCAAAACCGGGCCATTTCCCGGGTCACTTTTCCATTTATCCTTGCAAATCTTCTACCAGATGGAAGATTTACAAGGATGTTTCCTCGTCAACTCACCCCGGAACTGACCGGACTGCTCCAGCGCCATCCCGCTGTGGGCCTGTTGGGGCCGCGTCAGGTGGGAAAAACGACGCTGGCATTCACCCTGGCCGCAGACCGCCCTTCACTCTACCTCGACCTCGAGTCCCCCTCGGATCTGGCCAAACTCGCCGAGCCGGAGCTTTTCCTCACCCGCCACGAGGACAATCTCGTCATCCTCGACGAAATCCAGCGCGTGCCCGGCATCTTCACCGTCCTGCGTGGCCTCATCGACCGGGCCCGGCGTGAAGGTCGCGGAAACGGGCGCTACCTCCTTCTTGGCTCCGCTTCGGGCGAGCTGCTCCAGCAGTCCGCCGAGAGCCTCGCCGGACGCATCGTCTACGCGGAACTCGGCCCGCTCCATATCGGCGAAACCGGCCCGGAGCAGGGGGAACGTCTGTGGCTGCGCGGCGGCTTCCCCTCCAGTTTTCTGGCGGAAAATGATGCGGACTCCCTGGAGTGGCGGCGTGCCTTCGTCCGCACCTACCTGGAGCGGGACATCCCGCAGCTGGCCCCCCGCCTCCCGGCGGAAACCCTGCGCCGGTTCTGGACTATGCTCGCCCACGAGCAGGGCTCGCTGCTCAATGCCGCCAAACTCGCCGCCGCACTCGGCGTCAGCGCCCAGACCATCACCCGCTATCTCGACCTGTTGCGCGATCTGCTGCTCGTCCGCCGCCTCCAGCCCTGGGCCGCGAATACCGGGAAGCGCCTTGTGCGCAGCCCCAAGATTTACCTGCGAGACTCCGGCCTCTGCCACGCCCTCCTCGGCATTAGGACGCTCGACGACCTCCTCGCCCATCCCGTGGCCGGCCTCAGCTGGGAAGGCTGGGCCATCGAAGCCATCCTCGCCTCCGCGCCCGCAGGCACGCAAGCCTTCTTCTACCGCACCAGCGCCGGCGCCGAGGCCGATCTCGTCCTCGAGTTCTCACCCTCCCGCCGCTGGGTCTTCGAATTCAAACGCAGCCTCACCCCCACCCCGGCCCGCGGCTTTTATGAGGCCTGCCAGACTCTGAATCCAGAGCGAAGGCTCGTCGTTTACCCGGGAACGGAGGACTACCCCCTGCCCCACGGGGTGGAGGCTGTCAGTCTCAGATCGATCATCAAGACGGCGCAACACACGCGAGTTTGAGAAATTCGGAAGGCACTCAGCCCCCTACTTCCCCGCCTCCTTCGCCGCCCCGGCCTGCTGCTTCACCCGCCTCGGTGCTGGACCGGTCAGCGGCCAGTCCGGGTTGTCGGTGTGGCTGGATTTCATGAAGGCGACGGATTTCTCCAGGATGTCAGGTTTGCTGGCGGCGAGGTCTTTCGCCTCGGCGGGATCAGTGGCCAGGTCGTAAAGTTCCACTTTGGCATTCGGGCCGTTTTTCACCGCTTTCCAGTCGCCGAAACGGACGGCCTGGATGGGTTTGCCCTCGTGGAGTTCCCAATAGAAATGATCGCGCACCGGTCCGGGGCCGCCCTTCAGGAAGCTGACGAGCGACAGACCGTCCGTCGTGCACTGCGGCGGGATGGTGGCTCCGGCGAGTTCCGCTGCGGTGGGCAGAAAATCCCAGAACGCCCACGGGTCCGCAGCCACACGACCGGCGGGTACGACGCCGGGCCAGCGGGCGAGGGCTGCCTGGCGCAGCGCCCCCTCATAGAGACCGCGCTTGAACCCGCGCAGCCCGTTGCTGGCCTGGTCAAAGAGGCGGCCCATTTCCGAATTCGGCGCGAAGGATGACCCATTGTCCCCCGCCAGCATGACTAGCGTTTTTTCGTCCAGGCCCAGCTCCTTCAGCAGGGCCAGCAGAGCCCCCACGTCGCTGTCCAGCCGGGTCACCTGTGCGGCGTAGGCCTTTTGCTGCGGGGTCCACGGCTTGTCCGCGTACTGACCGAGGCTGTCGATCTCATGGTTCCCGTGCGGCAGAGTGATGGCGTAGAAAAGGAAAAACGGGCCGTCCTTTTTCGCCCGCACCCACTTCAGCACGTCCTCCTGGATGAGGTTCTGCGCGTAAGTTTTCCCTACGCCCTTGCCCGTGTTTCCCTCCAGCTCCACGCGGGCGTCGTCCCGGTAGAGGTACGTTGGAACATACGAGTGGGCGTGCCGCTGGCAGTTGTAGCCGAAAAAGTGGTCCATCCCCTGCTTGAGCGGGCTGCCCGTGGTGTCAAACATGCCCATGCCCCACTTGCCCATGCACGCGGTGGCGTACCCGGCTGGTTTCAGGATTTCCGCCACTGTCACCGTCTCCGCCGGCAGCGGGTACTGCCCTTCGCCCTTCGCGATCTCCCAGTTTCCCCGCACCGGGCAGTGCCCGGAGTGCAGCCCGGTCATGAGCGAGGCCCGGCTGGGCGCGCACACACTCGTCCCGCAGAAGGCCTGCGTGTACCGCGTCCCCTCGCGAGCCATGCGGTCCAAGTTCGGCGTCTGGATGAGCTTCTGACCGTAGCAGCCCACATCCCCCTGGGCGAGGTCGTCGCTCAGGATGAAAATGAGGTTCGGTTTTTCAACAGCCCCCGCCCCGCGACAAAGCAGGGCGAGGCAGGCGAGGAGGAGCAGTTTTTTCATGGCCGGGTGGCACTGGCGGGCAACTTACTTGGCCGGAGTGAGAAGCATGACGTGTCCGAATTTCCCCGCCTCCAGGTGCAGCACCGGGGCCGCCCCGGCGGCGACCGGGCGCGCGGGAACGATCTCCTTCGCATCTTGCGTCACTTTCACACTGCCGCCGCGGGATTCCACGATCACGCGGCCGCTCACCGGCTGGTCCGGCAGTTCCAGCCCCGTCACCAGCTGCGCCAGGGAAACTGACGATCCGGCATCTGCGAGCGCGATGAAATTTCCAGCGGGAAGCGGCGTGGCTTCGCGCTTCGTGATGTACTCGGTCACCATGTCCTCCGGCAGGAGTGCGGCGATGTGCTTCGGCGACAACTCCGGGTCCGGCTCCAGCTCCTGGAGTCTCATGCGGCGGAACTCCACGGGAGCGCCCTCGCTCTCGAGACTCAGGTAGCCCTTGCGCGGAGAGGCACGATAGAGCGAGGTGGCCAGGTGGCCGTTTACCTCGTGCTGGATCACACCGTCCACACTGGTGATGCGGATGCGGTTCCACTCCCCCGTGGGGCTGCCGTGAAACGCGACCGGCATCGACCGGTGCCCGCATGAGTGCGAGATGGCGAAGCGTGGATCCGGGATGCCCTGCGACGTGCTGCCCGGCATGGTGAAGGTGTCCCCATTGCTCGTATACCACGAGCCCGTGCCCAGATTGCACACCTGGATTTCATGGCCCTCGTTGGGATACGGCCCTCCTGGTTTCGGAAAGGCACTGTGGGCGATGATGAGCCCGGAATTTCCACTCGTCCCCTTTCCACCACCGGCGCTCGGCGCCTCGGTCAGGTGCCGCCACTCAAACTCCAGGATGAAATTTTCATGCGGCTTCCGCGTCCGGATGAGCCCCGTCGGCCCGCGCGCGATCTGGATGACAAAGCCCCCGGCCTGCTCCGCATCCGGAGCCGTGGTGATGAGCGGGGAATTCAACGCCATGCTCATCCCCGTCCAGTGGTCCTCGATTTTTCCCGACATGAGCGCCTCCCATTCGCCCTCCGGAGCCTTGGGCGGGGGAAACTTACCGTCCACCGGCTCTTCAGCGCGGGCTACGGAGACGACAAACGCAGCGGTGGCGAGCACACGGCACGCCTGGATCAGCAGTGGGGAACGGGAATTCATACCCGCCCACATAGCCCTGGAACCTCCCCGTGCCAAGCCCCCATTGCACAACCGCACCCGGTCCTTTCCCTCCGGTTTTTCCCGCCCCTGGAACGGCCGCTCCACCGCGCGGTGAAAACCCCAAGTTTCTCTGGAGAGGGACGCCGGCATCGGCTTTCGTGGGCACATGAAATGCCTCCTCTGCCTTCTGATCTCACTCCTCTGGCTCACTCCGGCGGTCGCCCGCGCCGGTGATCCCACCTTCGCCGGCGAGTGGGACACCACTTTCGGCCGCATGACCTTGGAGGCTGATGCAGCCGCAGTGCACGGCACCTACGCCGTGGCCGGCGGCGCGGTGAATGAAATCAGCGGCACACTGACCGGGCTGACGTGGGAGTTCACCTACACCGAGCCGGGCGTCGAGGGCGAGGGCAGCTTCACCCTGGCTGCGGACGGGCAGAACTTCACCGGCCGCTGGCGGGAAAAAGGCGCCGGGCACTGGCAGCCGTGGACGGGCCGGCGTCCGGCTGCGGCGGCAGGCGGCTTCTCCGGCGTGTGGAAGACGACCTTCGGCCCGATGCGCCTCGTGCAAAACGGAACCGCCGTCACCGGCTGCTACCATTTCCAAGGCCAGGCCGAACTGGAGGGCACGGTGAAGGGCGGCGCGCTCAAGATCACCTACACCGAGCCGACTGGAGTCAAGGGCAGCGCCGAATTCACACTTTCCAAAGAGGGGAAATCGATCAGCGGAACGTGGAAAACCAACGACGGAAAACAGGGCGGGGAGTGGAACGGAACGCGCGTCCCTCCCGTGGCCGGGCGGTCGTGGCTGGTCGTCCTGGAGGCGCACTGGGAGTCAAACCTCCAGCAGCCGGAGTATTCCTACGGCGACATGCTCCGGCAGTTCTTCACCCGCGTGCCAGGCATCTCCGTCCGCCACCGCTACTTCGACGACAGGGACGACTTCGCCACGTGGTGCGCAGAGCTGCCCTACCTGAACGAACCCGCCGTCGTCTACGTCGCCAGCCATGGTTCGCCCGAGGGCATCACCGTGGGCAAAACCGTACTCAGTGGTGAATTCATCGGCCGCCAGCTGCGCCATGCACCGGAGGTGAAGCTCGTCCACCTCGGCTCCTGCCTCACCATGAGCGGCCCCGCACCCGCAGCGCTGCGCAAAGCCTGCGACCGTCCCCTTCCCGTCTCCGGATTCACCAAAGTCGCCGACTGGGCCGGAAGCGCCGTCATCGATTTTGCCTATCTCGACCTCATCCTCTCCCGTGGCATGGCTCCGGGAGAGGCCGTCCGGCAGATCTCAAAAAGCGTCACCTTCGCCGGCGAACAGGAAGCGCCCGGCAGCGCCATCAAACCCGCAGGGTTGAAAATCGTGGAGTAGAGCGGAACCGCCAGTCCGCCTTCGACTCCCACTGGAAAACACCCCGGACATGGCCGTGGAAGAAGAAGCGCCCGTCAAGTGACAGGCTTGGTATATTACCGCAATTGTCCCCCCCCCGATCCTGCCCGCCGCGGGATCCATCTGGCGGGAAAAACTGTTGCCCAAGTGACACGCTTGGTATATTATGAACTATGCCACTAGACCCGACCTCCCACACCCCGCCCGGAGGCTTCATCAACCGGCGGGCGGACCTCCGGATCCTCGACGACTTCCATGCTCGCCGGGGGGCGCAGTTCATGGTGGTGTATGGCCGACGGCGGATCGGCAAGACTTCCCTGCTCAATCACTGGCTGAAAGGACGCGGCCCGCGCAGGGCGCTGCGCGGTGGCTACTGGGTGTCCCACCGGGCCACGCCGGAAATCCTGCTGGCAAGTTTTTCCGAGGCGCTGGCCGGCTGTCTGGACGAGCCCATGGCGGGAGGTTTCCGCTTTGCCTCATGGGAGGCGGCCTTCCGGCAGATGTTCAAGCTGGCGGAGAAAAAGCCGCTGGCCCTGGTGATCGACGAGTTTCCCTACCTCCTGGAGTGCGTGCAAGGAATCGCCTCGCTGCTGCAGAAACTATGGGACGAGAACAAGTCCCACTCGCAGCTCCGCCTGGTGCTCTGCGGCTCGCAGTATCAGATGATGCACGCACAGTTCTTCACGCCACGGCAGCCGCTCTACGGACGGGCCACGGCCACCCTGCTGGTGGAGGAGATCCCGCCGGACCAGCTGCGCGAGTTCCTGCCCCGCTACAGCGCGGTCCAGACCGTGGAAACCTTCAGCGTGATCGGCGGAGTGCCTAAGTATCTCGAACTCTGGAACGACGGAGCACCCGTGCTGCACAACATCCGCGACCTCCTGCTCTCGCCTTCCACCATTTTCCGGCATGAGGCGCTGTTCCTGATCCATGACGAAATCGCGGAGCCACGCACCTGCCTGGGAGTGCTGGAGGCCATCGGCGGAGGTCTGCGCACGCCCGTGCAGATCGCCAGGATTACCGGTCTCCCCATCACGCATGTGGGGAAATATTTGAACCAGCTTCTGGCCCTGCGCATGGTGCGGCGCGTGCAGTCCACCGAGGCGCCGAACCCCGCGCAGACAAGGCTCAGCCGTTATGAGATCACGGACCCATTTCTGCGGTTCCACTTCGAATTCATGCAGCCGCATCCCGACCTCCTGGAGACGCGGCGCACCAGCCGCCACATGGAAATCATCACCTCGCGGTTCGAGGCCTATGCGGGAAAGTCCGGCTACGAGGAACTGGCCCGCCGCCACATCACGCGCCTCGGCGACTCAGGCGGCCTGCCGTTCCAGCCGCGCCAGACCGGACGCGCCTGGTGTCCGGCGGCGGAGGTGGACGTCTTTGCCACGGACCCCGGCTCCCAGAATGTGCTGCTGGGCGAGTGCAAATGGACGACCCGCAAGGTGGACGTGGATGTGCTGGCATCCCTGGAGGCCAAGGCAGCAGCCTTTCCGCGCCTGAGGAAGTGGAAGAAACACTTCGCCCTCTTTAGTCGCAGTGGCTTCACCGCAGCGCTCCAGCGGCAGGCGGCGCAGCGGGGAGTGATGCTGGTGGAGGGCCCCTTGCTCCAGTGAGAAACCATGACCGCAGCGCCTGCGGGCTCCCCGGACATGCCCAGTTCTTTGCCTGGCGAGCATGACATCAAGCTTCGTCTCCACACTGATAGCTGCAGCCTCCGCTGTGCCAGTAACTTGGCCGCTGCGTCGGTGGTGCGCGTCAGCAGTTTCTCCTTCTTCTCCGCGCTGATGGGCGCGGTCTGGAGGGCGCGGAGGGCGGCGGCGGGGTCTTTTTCGATGAGAGAACCGATGGCGTCTTCGTAGCTTGATTCGCGGGTGCCTGGGGCCTGGATCTAGACGGCCCAGGCGAGGGCTGCCTCGGGATCGACTGAACTGACGGCTTCCACCAGATGGTTGGCGGCAGCGTCTTTGCCAGGGCCGGCGGGCACAGCGTGGAAATCCAGCGACTGGCGGCCATGGGATCGGACGCGGTCCACTTTACAGCGACGCCGTTGATGTAGTGCGTCTGCATGCCGCCGACGGGGAGCTGGGAAATCCAGGCGGTGGCTTGCATGGGATTTTTCGCGGCCCAGGTGGAGCCGAGGGGAGAAAATGTCGGTTCAGCCGAGGGCGGCTTCCAGTTGCGCGGCCAGCGCATCGCCAGCCTCGACGAGGATGAGATCAATCGGAAGGTATGACTCCGTCGCGGTCCTTCAGCACATTGGCCGGGTGCGCGTCGAAGGCGGCCAGCTGGTCGAGATCGCGGTAAAAAGACAACGCGCCAGGGTGCCCGATGGCCACGCCGTCGAGCAGCATGAGGCGGCGTTTTTCCATGAACTCCCGCACTTCATCCGGGTCCGCAGCCTCGCCCACGACCGTGGTCTGCGTGGTGAAAATGAGCAGCTCCTCTGCCTCCCGGCCCACCGCCTCCAGCCGCCAGTCGTCACCGAAATGGTTGTTCCCCAGGCTGAGGCGCTGGAGGTATTCCAGCGGCAGCGCCGGTGCCAGTCCCGGCCACACGGGACCGGCAGTGACGGTGAACCCGTAGCGGCCCGGGTAGGTGGCTTTCAGATAGAATGGAGAAAGGTCTACCACACGGTGCTCCTCGCCCCCCCTTTTTGAGTCCCGCCAGCCAAGGGCGGACGTCGTCTAGCCAGCAGCCACTTTGACGCGCACAAGCTTCGAGGTCCCGTTCTTCACGGCCTCGGCGAAAGCCTCGCTCGCGAGCCGATGTCTCAGGCGCTGTGCCTCGAACTCCTCCGCAGAAATGCGCGGCTGCCTCGAGCGAGCCGCACGCAGCTCGTCCGCGGTTTCGAGGATGATCGCTTTCTTTTCCATGTAGCAGATTCTCACACCTTGCGCATGGGTCAAACCTGGATTTATGAGGATTGTGTGATGATTGAATGAAGGTTGGTGTATAGGCTTCAGCCGAGCCCCCCTCCTGCCGCAGAGCGGCACGACTCCGACGTGACAAAGTGGCGGCTCTGCCGCGGATGTCGTCCAGATCGCCTAAAGGCTATACACCAACAGACGCTCGTTCGACAATTCACCATCGGACTTGGCGCGGCTATTCAGCTTTGTATCGGCACGCTTCACCAGAACCCTTTTTCTTTCCTGCGGGATCGGCGCATTCGCCGCGGATTGCTTCGCGGCGGCGAGGTCTTTTTCGATGTAGGTCAGGAGGATTTCGTCGCTCACGTTGGCCCGGTTGGCAGCGTCCGGGATCTGCGCGGCCCAGGCTGGCGCAGCCTGGGGATCAGCCCGCTGGATTGCCCTGGCCAGCCCGCTCACCGCTTGATTCCTGGCGGCCCCTGGCGGCAGGGTGGCGACCCAGCGGCTCGCGCTCAGGGAGTCCTCCTCCACCCAGGTGGTGGTCAGGACTCTCACGTATTCCAGTTGCATTTCCTCCGTCGGAAGCCGGGAAATCCAAGCGGTGGCCTGCGCGGGG
Organism: bacterium; assembly: GCA_031411255.1. Classification (GTDB taxonomy): domain Bacteria; phylum Verrucomicrobiota; class Verrucomicrobiia; order Verrucomicrobiales; family V1-33; genus JANOAS01. The sequence goes on along the minus strand of JANOAS010000229.1, from coordinate 14,727 downwards.
TCGCGGGAAACCCACTGGCAGCCGATGTTGTAGAGTTGATAGCTCAGTTCACTCACGCTGACTTCCTCCGGCAGTCCGCTGGCCCGCAGGCGCAGCATCTCGACGGCTGCTGCGGCTGGATCCGCCTGGATTTTCCGGGTCATGATTGTTTCCAAAGCCAGGCCCCTCGTGGGGCCACTCATGCCTTCTGCGGCCCGGGCAAAACCGGCGGGATCGGAATTTCCCCATCTGGAAAGCACCTCGCAGGTGAGTTTCAGGCGCTGGCCTTCATCCGGGAGCGCCAGCGCCATGGCCAGCGCGCCGGGGGCATCAGTGGTGACCATCTTCTGAATGAATCCGGCAAGGTAAGGAGCCTGCTGCGCTGCGGGCAGAGCGGCAACCCACGCCCGGGCGGCGCCGGGTTCACTACCCGACCATGCCTCGAAGACGTGCGCCCAGAGGCTGTCGGTAGCGGGCAACTGAAGATCCAACAGCACCCGGGCGGCCCGCGCAGGATCCTGCCTGACCACATCGGCCATGATCTGCTCATTGTTCAGGATGTGTCGCGCATCAGCAGGATCAAGCTTGCGCAGCACATCCGTGAGCTTCTGCGGGTCGGTGTTATGAGTTTCCCAGAAACACTTGTCGAGAAACTCCAGCCGGCCTGCCTCGCTCGTGATCTGATCTGCCAACTCAAAAGTCCTGGCCGCGTCCAATCCCTGTGCAGCCAATCCGAGATTGCTCAGGGCAAGGTTTTTCTCACGCAGGTCAGGCAGGTTCGTTGCCCAGCTCCAGGCGGCAGTGAAATCCTCCGGTTTCCATGCCTTCGCGATTACTTCCACCGCATCGTTTCGGGCGCTCGCGGGCAAACCTTCCAGCAGCGAAACAGCCTGCTGCGGATCGTTCTGCATGGCTGAGCCGAACAGCCGGCGCATGGCATTTCGGCTGTTGCAGACAGCATTCCGTTGAGACTCCGGCAAAGCCTTGAGCCAGGCCGCAGCGGCCACAGGGTCGTTTCCAGCCCAGCGCCCAAAGGCCGATTCGCGTGTGCCACTGACTTCACTTGCCGGCAGTTTTGCCATCGACGCCATGGCCGCGTGCGGATCGTGATCGATCCAGACTGCGTGAATTTCCAGGCGGGCTCTGGCGCGAAGACAAAATCTCATCACCCGGCAGATGGCGTCGCTTCATCCATCGACCCGTAGCCATCCGCGCTGGATGGCGGTGACGACTGCCTCGGTACGGTCGGCGACGCCGAGTTTGGCGAAGATGGCCCGCAAATGCGCCTTGGTGCCGTCGATGGTGAAGCCGAGGACAGTGGCGATTTCCTTGTTGGATAAACCTTTTGCGAGGAGTTCGAGGACTTCCAACTGGCGGGCGGAGAGCGGGACCTCCTGCGTGTGTTCGCGCAGGCGGCGTGCCAGCCCGGCAGGCAGCCAGCGTTCGCCGCGATGCACGGTGAGCAATGCGGCGACGAGGTCATCCTGGCTGGAGTTTTTCAACAAGTAACCGGAGGCCCCCGCGTCAATGGCACGACGGATGTCCTCTTCGGTATCATAGGTGGTGAGCATCAGAATGCGAGCCGCAGGGGCATTCGCCCGGATGTGGCGTGCGGCTTCGATGCCGTCCATCACCGGCATCCGCACGTCGAGTAAGGTGATGTCCGGCAGCAATTGCCGGTGTACTTCCACGGCTTCGCTTCCATTGCCGGCTTCGGCGGTGACTTGAAAACGGTTGTCAAATTTCAAGACGGCCGCGAGTCCGGCGCGGACCACCAAATGGTCATCGACAATCAAGAGGCGAATCGGCGCCGCGGGTTTCATTCCAATGGAGCGTTTAAGGTAATGGTGGTTCCCTTGCCAGTGACGCTTTCGATGGTCAAGGTGCCGCCGAGGCGGGCAGCACGGCGTTTCATTCCTTCGAGTCCGAAGTGCCCGGTGGCCGGCCCGGCAGCCTGTTCCGGATCAAAGCCGTGTCCTTCGTCGCGGATAGTGAGCTGCAAGCCATGAGGAACGAATGAGAGCGTTAACTCCATGGCGTGTGCCCCGCTGTGGCGCAGGGCATTCGTGAGGGCCTCGTGCGCGATGCGTGCCGCATGATGGGCGAGCGCGGGCGAAACGGGGCGGGGCTCGCCTTCCATGGAAAAGGCGACGGGGCGTCCGCCTCCGATCTGCGCACTGGCGGCGGCTTCGCGCAGTGCGGCGGCGAGATCGGTTTCGGCAACGGCGGTGCCGGCGCGCAGATCCCACACGGCGTTCCGCAGTTCATCGCGGCTGTGTTCAAGCAGTTGCCGTGCGTTGTCCACATGCGGACGGGCGTCGTCCGGCGCGTGCACCAGGGCCAAACCGGCCGCGCGGAGCTGGAGAGCCGCCCCCGTCAGGCTCTGTTGGACGGTGTCGTGTAATTCCGCGGCGAGCCGGTCGCGTTCACTTTGCACGGCCGCAAACTCCGCCGCCACGTCATGGCGCGAGCGGATCTCCCGCGCGAGTTGAGCAGTGCGTTTTTCCACCCGGCGGCGCAGCATGAAAGCCCAGAGGACGGCGAAGGAAAGCCCGGCACCACTGACCCCGAGAATCATGAGGAGCCGCTTTCGATTGAGCCACGGTCCGGCGTGCAACACCACCACATCGCGGCGCTCGCGCAGCAGGAGGGCGAACCCATCAGGCGTGCCGCCGACCATGCGGTTCCGGTCGGAGGGCCTCACGTCGCACACGCCGGTGAGTTCCAGTCGGCTGCCGGCGTCAATTGCTTCGGCCCAGCCATCGCTGCTATCATGCGGCAGCAGGGCATCGAAATTGACGCCGGCGTCCTCCATCAGCAAATGCATTTCCCTGTCTTCATGTTGTAATGCACGCAATGTTCCCTGCAATCGAACGAGCTTTTGATCGGTATCGATGGCCCACTGATCGGAGATGAATTCCCTGGCGGTCACCAGAGTTGGTGCTGGTTCGTCATGATGCCCGATGATCCGAAAAACTGAATCCTCCAATCCGGCGGAGTAACCAATGAGCGCGGGGAAGCCGACGACGTCCACTTCATCGCCTGATCGCAACGGCGTGCGGGAGTCGCTGTTCACGCGGATGCCGAATTTTGCGTCCTGAATCACAAGGTAGTCACCTGGACGCCAGCACGTCACCACGCCGCGTAAACGAACCCGGTGGGGGTTGAGACCTTCCGGTCGGTAACGCAGCAAATCGTCCGGCATGGTCGGGGCTGCGGCAAACGGATCGGCAGGTGAAGCCAGGGTTACCGCGATGGCGTCGAGGTTGTTCACCAGCAGGCGCAGGCTGGTAAACTGCCGTCGCGGGTTTTCCCAGGCCAGACAGACGCCGCGCACCCGCACCGCAGCATCGACGAGCCTTAGGCCCTCCCCATCACCGAACCGGAGCACCCAGCAGTTAAACAATCCCGCCGGCGTCGCCACGCGAAGAATCAGCCGGGGCGGAGTCAATTCCCGGTCCACGATTGCCGCACGCACCACTCCGTTTGCCTCGACATAACGACAATCGAATCGTCCGGAGCGCAGGTCATCGAAGACCACAAGCTCCGGCTCCGGCAACGGGTTCACCCCGAGAACACTGATGGTCGTGGCTTGCACGCGAGGCGAGAAATTCCCAAGCCCGGCTGTGCCCGCAACTTCCACCAGCATTCCGGGCTGCAAGCCGGCCGCGGGTTCCCGGTCACCAGGGCTCACGAAGATGCCGCCCGTTTCATCCTGGATCACCAAATCACGCGCACCCTCGGACTTGAAGTAGGTCACCACTCCCCGCAATCGCACCGCAGGCTTTTGCCGAAGAACCTCCGGTGTCAGCCTCAGCACCTCCCCAACCGTTAACCACGGCTCCGCCACCGCGCTGCGGATCAACGTCAGCAGCGCACCAACCACGAGCCATCCGGTTTTTTGCAGGCAGCGGGAATCCAGCACGGATACAGTCTAGTGCTCCGACGGGCAATGGCGAGCGTCATTGACATACCCGGTCGGGCACTTGTCCCTTTCTGCTGCGGGGATATGATGGGAGGAATGAGAAGACGAAGACATTCCGGGCCAACTGAGGCGGTTTCCAACGCGATGGGAGCACCCCGAATGCTTCGGCTCCTCGGGGCCATGATGATGGCATTCAGTGGCGCTCCCGCCGGGGCAGCTTTACGAGACGTGTCCCTCTTTCTTGAAAAGCACTGTGTGGAGTGTCACGATGCGGAAACGAAAAAGGGTGGGCTCGATCTGGTTGCCCTCGGCAGGAATCCCGAAAGCGCCAACACCTTCGCGCGCTGGGTGAAAATCCACGACCGGGTGCAGGACGGCGAAATGCCTCCGGCGAAGCAGCCACGGCCGGAAGCGAAGGACGCGGCAGCGTTCCTCGGCACGCTGGCAGGTGATCTCACTGTGATGGATGCGGCGCGATTGCAGCACGAGGGCCGGGTGCCGGTGCGGCGGCTCAATCGCGTGGAGTTTGAGAACACGCTGCGCGACCTGCTTGGGGTTCCGGGGCTGAAGGTGTTGAACGATTTGCCGGCGGATGGAAAATCGCACGGCTTCGACCGCACGGCGGACGCGCTGCAGTTTTCGTTTGTCCACATGGACAAATATCTCGCCGCAGTGGACCGGGCACTGGACATGGCGACGCCGAATTTCGTGGAGCGGCCTCCGGTCTTCAAATACCGCTACAGCCCTTTTCAAAACACCCGGCGCGAGGGCAAGGAGTGTAATTTGATGATTCATGTCAGCGTTCAGCAGCGCACCTGCATCGGGCTGGTCGGGCTGGGGCGCGACCCGACCCTCAAGGCGGCGGATGGCTACAGGCTTAAGGATGACGAACCGAAATCCACGGCACTCGGCTTTTTCCGGCATGAAGACGCGGACTGCTATTGGGCGCTGGATGCCTTCCCGGTCCTGTCCGGCTGGCACAAGCTGCGGGTCAGCGGCTATAGCTTTGGCTGGGACAAGGAAAAGGTCGTGCCTACGGAGCGGCATGGTGCGCTGGCCTGGGGGAAAAACATTACCAGCGAGCATTATGGCACGGTGGACTTGCCTCCCAACAAAGCCGGGGTGCGCGAAATTTCCGTCTGGACGGAACGCGGGGGCGGAAGCACCGGACGCGATGCCATCGGGGTCAATCCGGCATCGTGCGAGAAAATCCGGGACTTCGGTGTGAACAGGGAAACCGGGCTCGGCACATTTGGCCCGCCGTGCGATGCGCAAGGGGTAGCCATCGAGTGGTTTGAAATCGAGGGACCCTTCCACGACCAATGGCCTCCCACGAGCCAGCTCGCGCTCTTCGACGATTTGCCGGTGAAGGATTGGACCAAGGACAGCGGCGTGCCGAAACCCGCGCAGCAGACGTGGCCGAGGGGCGGTCCCGAGGGTGCGAAGGACATCTACGGGGGCGATGGCGACAAGCGTCCCGTTGTTCACGTCGTGAGCGCGGAGCCGGAAAAGGACGGGCCGCGTTTGCTTGCGAACTTCTTGCGGCGCGCGTTCCGGCATCCGGTAGTGGAAGCGGACGTGACACCGTATGCGGAGATTTTTTCCGCACGGATGAAGGCAGGCGACCATTTTCAGGACGCGCTGAAAGCCGCCTATCGCGCGGCGCTGGTGTCGCCGGATTTTTTCCTGCTGCGCGGTTCCGGGCCGCACGCGCTCGCGGCGCGGCTGAGCTATTTTCTTTGGGTCGGGCCACCGGACGACACGCTCAACAAGCTCGCGGACAGCGGTGAACTATCCAAGCCCGAAGTCCTGCGCGGGCAGTCGGAACGGATGCTGGCCGACTCGAAGGCGGCACGGTTCATCGAGAGCTTCACGGGCCAATGGCTGAAGCTGCGCGACATCGATGCCACGCAGCCGGACAAAGGGCTTTACCCCGAATACATGCCGTGGCTGCAGGAATCACTGCTGGCTGAGACACGCGCTTTTTTCTCCGAACTGCTGACGCAGGACCTTGGCGTCATGCATTTCGTGAAGTCCGACTTTGCCATGCTCAATGAACCGCTGGCCCGCCACTACGGCATCGAGGGCGTGCGCGGATTCGACCTCCGGCGCGTGTCGCTGCCGCCGGACTCGCCGCGCGGCGGTTTCCTGACACAGGGCAGCGTGCTGAAAGTCACCGCCAACGGAACGAGCACCTCGCCTGTGGTGCGCGGCGCCTTTGTGATGGAGCATCTGCTTGGCATCGTGCCCACGCCGCCGCCTGCCGACGCCGGCACCATCGAGCCGGACACGCGCGGCACGACGACGATTCGGGAGCAGTTGGAGAAACACAAACGCAACGCGAGTTGCGCCACATGCCATGTAAAAATGGATCCGTATGGCTTCGCGCTGGAGAGCTTTGATGTCATTGGCAAGTCGCGGGACCGATACCGCGTGGGCGGCGCACCGAACGCGCCCACCGGCTCGGCTGAGCGGCCCTTTATTCACGGCAATGGCATCGCCTATCATTTCGACAAGCCCGTGGACTGCACCGGCCAGCTTCCCGATGGTCGCCCGTTTGCGGACGTGCGCGAACTGCGCACCATGCTCGCTGCCAACGAGGAGACGATCGCGCGAGCCTTCGTCGGACACCTCGTCACCTACGCCACCGGCACGGGCATCAGCTTCTCCGAGCGCGCGGAGGTGGAGCGGATTTTGCAGAGCGCCAAAGCAAAGAAATACGGCGTCCGCACCTTGCTGCTGGAGACCATCGCCAGCCCACTTTTTACCAAACCTTGAAAGCTAAAACTTGAACATTATGCACATCGCCACCCGCACCCCGCTCGCCCGCCGCACTTTTCTGAAAGCCGCCGGCACCATGCTCGCGCTGCCTTTTCTTGAGAACATGCTGCCGAAACTCGGAGCCGCCACCGCCACGCCGGCGGCCCCGCGCCGCTTCCTCGGCATGATGACCAATCAGGGCATCCTGCCGGAGTTCTTCTTTCCGAAGACCGCCGGGGCCGATTACGAGGGCACGCCATATCTCGACATCCTCAAGCAACATCGCGCCGACCTGACCGTGTTCTCCGGGGTGTCGCTGCCGGGCGTGGATGGCGGGCACGCGTCCGAGAACAGCTTCCTCACCGGCGCACCGGGCGCGAGCCGAGGGTCTTTCAAGAACAGCGTTTCGCTCGATCAGGTCATCGCGGAATCCGTGGGCGGGGCGACGCGTTTTCCCTCGCTCACGCTGGGGCTCGGCGAAGGACTCGGCCTCTCGTGGACACCCAGCGGTTCGATGATTCCGACCGAGCGGAGTCCCCTGCGGCTCTATCAAAAGCTCTTCGTGGAGGATACCGCCGAGGCCAAATCCGCCGCCGTGCGCCGCCTCCAGCAGGACCGCAGTCTGCTCGATGGCTTGTGCGGGCAGTATCTGCAACTCCAGCGCAGCGTGAGCGCCGCCGACCGTGACCGGCTGGACCAATTCGCGACGGGCGTGCGCGAAGCGGAGAAGCGGCTCGCCGCCAGCGAAGGCTGGGTGAACGTGCCCAAGCCGAAAGTCACCGCGCCGGCGCCCCCGGAAATCTCGAACGGTAACGACCTGCCGAAAAACAACCGGGCCATGTTCGATCTCATCCGCCTCGCACTGGAGACGGACTCGACCCGGGTCATCACCTTCTGCGCCTGCGTCACGAGCATCGTGCCGAGCACCATTCCCGGCGTGAAAACCCAGGTGCATTCCCTGACCCATCATGGCCAGCAGCCGGAGACCGTGGCCGAGCTGCGCCGCATCGAGGAAGCCCAGTTCCGCGAACTCGACGGACTTCTGAAAGGCTTGCACGAAACTCAAGAGGAAGGCCAATCCCTGCTCGACCGCACCGCCATCCTCTATGGGACGAACATGGGCAGCGCCAACGCCCACTCCACCGACAACATGCCCGTGCTCCTCGCCGGTGGCGGCTTCAAGCACGGCCAGCACCTCGCCTTCGACCGGCAGAAAAACTATCCGCTCTCCAATCTCTACGTCTCGCTCCTGCAACGCATGGGCGTCGAAGCGGACAGATTCTCTTCCGGCACCGCAACGATGCGCGGGCTGGAGATGGCGTAATCACCTGCAAGCAGCAATCAACACCAACAATTTATACTGATGAAAAACACCACCTGCTCTGTCCTGCTATCGTCTATTTTCGTTCTTTGCAGCCAATGTCCCGCGGCCGATGCCCGCGTCGGCTTTCGCGGCGACGGCACGGGTTGTTTCCCGGACGCGCAACCGCCCGTGAAATGGTCGGCGACGGAGAACGTCGCGTGGAAGACACCCATGCCTGGACGATGTAACGGCTCGCCGATTGTGGTGGGGGATCGTGTCTTCACGTGCAGTGAACCCTCGACGCTGTTATGCGTCTCGGCGGCGGACGGGAAGGTTCTGTGGTCGGACGCCGTCACTTATTTCGATTATGTGCCGGAGGATGATGCCGAAGCAGCCGCGATCATCGCGAAGGTAAAGGCAGGCAAGACGGAGCAGGAGAAGGAAGCCATCAAAACGACCCTCAAGAAAGACATCATGAGGATTGATTACTTTGAGGAGCCGCCGGTGATGGGTGAGCATTTCGGCTTCAGATTCGAATACACGATGCCGACGCCGACGAGCGACGGGAAGCTGGTCTATGTGGTTTACGGGACAGGCTTGGTGGCGGCCTACGATCTTGAGGGCAAGCGTCAGTGGGTGCGGGGACTGGAGAAGCCGAAGAGCGCCACGGGTTACGCTTCCAGCCCGCTCCTGGCCGGCGGACGGCTGGTGATCAGCATGGGCGGCTTCCTCTACGGCCTGGATCCGGCCACCGGCAAGGTGGTGTGGGAGGTGAAGCAACTCGAATACTTTGGTTCACCCGTGCGGGCGGAATTGGGAGGGGCCGAACTGGTGGTGCTGCCGATGGGAAACATCTACCGCGCGTCGGATGGAAAACTTCTGGGGACGGAGGCGGCCATCAACAGCCAGTTGACCGCTTCGGTCCATGGGGACGTCATTTACTCGGCGTGGGACGAATCGTTCAACGACAAGAAAGGTCCTAAGCTACCCGAAGGAGCCGGCTATCTGTCGATTGCCGTGCGATTGAAGGCCAACGCAAACGGCACGATTGCCACGGAGAAGCTGTGGGAGACGACGGAACGTCCCGGCAGCTACTCATCCCCGCTCTACCATGACGGCCTGATCTATAACAAAGTGGACGCCGGAAAGAATCAGTTCCAGGTAATGGCGCTCGACGCGGCTACAGGAAAAGTGGTCTATAAGTCCCCGCCGCGACCCGTGACCAAGGGAACCGATCCCCATCCCTGTGTTGCTGCCGCAGGGCTCTGCCTCTTTGGCGGATTCGATTCGGGGCAGATGTGGGTCTTCAAGCCGGGCCGCGAATTCGAGGAGGTGGCACTGAACACGTTGATTGAGAGAGACGACCAGATGACAAGTCCGTCGTTTTTCATGGGCAACCGCATCTATATCCGTTCGCACAAATTCCTCTGGTGTATCGGCAATAAATAACCAACCAGGAGAACCAACCATGAAGATCACCATGATATTGGCGCTGGGTTTCGGATTGGTCAGCCTGCCGACGCTGGCCGCTGAGCAACCGGCTGGTGAAGCCGCCCAAGTGAAAGGTAAAATGTCCGGCCACTTGCGGAGCCTCGCGATGGAGGATGGTGAGGCGGTCCAAATGGCTCGTCAGATGGACATGGTGAAAGAGGGCCTCCTGGGCACCGTCAACGTCCTGCGCGAATTGGACACGAAAACCTGGACCAACCGTGTTACCGTCTCCAGCAACGTCGAAGGCAACAACGGCACGAAAGCCGACGCCACGATTGGCGGTGGCAGCGGTTTCTTCGATCCGAAAGCTGATCCATCGCAACCCGTGGTCCTTACCTACACGCTGCCCGGCCTAAGGACTGTATCGTCGCTGGCGATTTGCTATCGCGGAGATAGTGAAGGGCCTGAACGGCTCAGGTTGGAAGGATCAGATAACGCAGGCAAGACCTGGTTCCCGATTTTCGAGATACGGGCAAAAGGGCTGAAGTGCTTCCATCCCATAAAGGTCAACGCACTGCGACTCATTCAGGAAGGGGGCTCGCGGCGGACGAAGGAGGTTTGTGTTTATGCAGATCCTGAAACTCCCCTGCCGCTCTTCGGCGGAAAGGACAGCAGGGCCTTTAGCTTCCTTCGGGCACTCTGGTATGCCAACAAAATCCAAGTGTTGTGGAGCCCGGAGAACAAAGTTTGGACATCGTTGGATGGAGGCAAATTGGGCATCAACCGATACCCGGAGACGGTTCTGTTCGGGGCCAGCTTGCCCAACCAGCACACCGGTGGTTTCGGGCACGCCGTAACCAAAGGCAAGCGGCTCTACGTGAAGTTCGATTTGGACAAGGCCTGCCCGATGAACTTCGGTGCGATCTACATGCCAGCCGGAGACAATATTGATCCATCCAGGAACGGAATCGGACTTCACCCGGCGGAGTTCTACACCGCCAATGGCCCGCTGGATCCAGGCACGCTTCCTGGCAGCAGCATCCAGGATATCACCGGCGAGGGTTGGATTATGCAGAAGACTTGGGACAAAGACCCAGGCACTCGCAAGGAATTCCAGTTCGCTCACCCCGGGCAGTTCAACCAGATGCTGGTGGTCTGGGACGCTTTCACCGATTATGGGAACGATTCCTGGTGCCACCTGGAGATCTTCGGTTCCGGGAACGAGGACGCCGGCGACGCGCCCAAGAACCCGCAGAAGTAAAGAGACATCGTGAGCATCAAAGCATGAAAACCATTCTGACCCTGGCGTTGTTGTTTGGCTTGTGCAGTCGGCCCGTGTCGGCCGACGAGTCGGGGCATCGGGATCATGAGGCACCTCTCGTTAAGGATGGCGTTCTGGGAACGGTCAATGTGCTGCGGGAACTGGACGTCAAGACGGGGAAGAATCGAGTGACGGTGGAGAGCAATGACAAGTTCACTGCCGATTGGTTCGGTGGCCCGGTCGAAAGCACCATCGACGGCTCAGCAATTCCCTACAATATCCGTGTGGCTTCCGGTCCGGAGGTGATCACTTACGTCCTTCCCGGCTTGCGGACGGTCTCGTCTTTGGTGATCCAATATTGGGAACCTCAGGACGCGGCAGAAACGGTCAGGCTGGAAGGGTCGGCTGATAGCGGCAAGTCGTGGACCGAACTGATGAAGAGCAAGCCGAGAAAAACCGACTTCCTGAAATGCTTCAAGCCTGCCGAGGTCAACCAACTCCGGCTGAGCCTGAAAGGCGGGGAAGCCGGGAATCTCCGAAGAATCGCGGAGGTCTTCGTGTATGCCGATCCTGCGGTTCCCCTGCCGCTCTTTGGCGGGAAGGACAGCGGCGCGTTTAGCTTCGTGCGCGACCTCTGGTATGCCGGTAAGATCAAACAGCTCACAAGCCCCGCGAAACATGCCGTGTGGACCCAAAGTTGGGGTGGTATGCCCCGCCCGCATAACCTCTTCATGTCCGGGATGGCCAGCGCACATGACGGCTGTTGGGGCGAAGGTTCAGAGGCCGCCAAGCGGGTGTATCTCCGGTTCGACCTGGACAAGGCCTATCCGATGAACTTCGGTTTGATCGGCTGCTACCCGATGCCGAAGGAGCGCACAGAGTTGGTTCTTGCCGGCGACTCGGAAGTCGAATTCTACACCGCCAATGGCACCTTGGATCCCGACATTCTGAAGCGCGGCACCATCAAGGATCTGACCGGCCAGGGATGGATCCTCCAGAAGGCCTGGAACAGGGATCCCAGCGTATGCAAGGGTTTCCTCCTGGAGCAACCCGGCCAGTACAATCAGATGCTCCTGGTCTGGGACAGCAAGAAGACTTACGAATACAACCGATTTGCCCACTTCGAGATGTTCGGGGCCACGCCGCCGGACGCGGACAGCGCGGCCGGGAAACCGCAGAAGTGAGCAGATACCCTAAAGATCCAAAATATGAACACCACCCTGATGAAAACCACCCTAATGTGTTTCCTGTTGTTCGGGCTGGGCGGCGGAGTGGCCTTCGCCAATGACTCGGGGGAACAGGATTATGACAAGCATCTCGTCAAAGAAGGGCTCCTGGGGACCGTGAACGTCCTGAGGGAGTTGGATATCAAAACATGGGCCAACCGGATAACCGTCACGAGCAATGTGGCGGGCGGTGGCGACTCCAAGCCGGAGGATACCATCGACGGCAGCGCGAAGTGCTTCAAACCGAGCGTGGACCCCTTGAAGCCATTGGTACTTAGCTATACACTGCCCGGCCTAAGGACGGTATCGTCGCTGGCGATCGCTTATGAATACGAAGGGAACGATGCCCCCGCTGAGGTCCAGTTGGAAGGATCTTCCGACGGAGGCACCACCTGGTTCAAGGTGTTCAAGAGCAAAGCAAGGAAGAGCGAATTTCTGAAATGCTTCAAGCCGGTGCAGGCCAATGCGCTCAGACTGACCCAGGAAGGCGATGGCACGGATCAGTGCGGCCGCCGCACCAAGGAGGTCTGTGTGTATGCCGATCCCGAAGCTCCCGCCCTCCCGCTGTTCGGTGATAAAGACAGCGGTGCCTTTAATGTTTTGCGGGGTTTCTGGTACGAGGACAAGCTCAAACTGGTGTGGAGCCCGGAGAACAATGTTTGGACCACCATGAATGATGGTGTGATGGGCCGGGGACGGTTTCCGGAAATACTGTTGTTCAAGTCCAGTTGGGCCACCCAGCACGACGGCGGTTTCGGGGACGCTGTAACCAAAGGCAAGCGGCTCTACCTGCGGTTCGATTTGGACCAAGCCTATCCAATGAACTACGGTCTGCTGGGGACTACAGGCGGTGAACGCTTCAATTTCGGACTCCACCCCGCGGAGTTTTACACCGCCAACGGCACGCTGGATCCGGCGACGCTCAAGGGCAGCAGCATCCAGGACTTGACCGGCCAAGGCTGGATCCTCCAGAAGGCCTGGGACAGGGATGCCAGCATTCGCAAGGACTTCCGCTTCGCGCATCCCGGCAAGTTCAGCCAGCTGCTGGTGGTTTGGGATGCCTTCGCCGCCTACGAGAACGATCGCTGGAACCACCTTGAAGTTTTTGGCGCTGAGCTAACGGCGAACAGCGGCGATAAATCGAAGCCTTGAACAGCCGAAATTTCAATCTCTGGACTATAACATGATGAACACCCAGCTCCTTCTATCCATTCTCCTGCTGCCTTGCGGTCACGGCTTCGCCGACGACTGGCCGCAGTTCCGCGGTCCGCTGCGCGACGGCGTTTCCCGTGAGACAGGGCTTCTGAAATCGTGGCCGAGTGGCGGTCCGAAGCGCCTCTGGCTTGCGAGCACGCTTGGTGCGGGATACTCGGCGCCGGCGATTGTTGCTGGAAAGTTATTCATCATGGGCCAGCGGGATGACGCGCAATGGCTCCTGTGCCTCGGTGCGAATGACGGCAGGGAATTGTGGGCCACGCGACTTGGGGCGACTTACACGAATGATTTTGGGGATGGTCCGCGGGGCACGCCTACCGTGGCCGGTGGCTCCGTCTTCGCACTCGGAGCGAATGGAGAACTGCTCTGCGTCAGCGCCGCGGACGGCAAGGAGCAGTGGCGGGTAAAATTGGCGGACTTCGGCGGAAAAATCCCTGCCTGGGGCTACAGTGAATCGCCACTGGTGGACGGTGACCGCGTCGTGGTCACGCCAGGCGGCGAGAAGGGCGGGGTCGTGGCGCTGGAAGCAAAGACCGGCAAACTGATTTGGCAAAGCAACTACCCCATCGAGGAAACACAATATACTTCGCTCATCAGGCACACCAAGGACGGCGTGAAGCAATACATCTGCGTGGACCGCGAGAAGATGACCGGCCTTGCCGCGACGGACGGCAAGGTGCTGTGGCAGGAAAAATTCCGCAGCGGCGTGGTTGTGGCCCAAATGCCCATCGTCAGTGGCGACCTGATCTACGCCACGTCCGGCGGGGGTACCGGCTGCAAGCTGGTGAAGTTGCTCAAGCCTGACGAAACCGAAATCGTCTATGCCGACAAGATCATGAAGAACCTTCCCGGCGGCGTGGTCCTGCACAACGGTCACGTCTTTGGCTACTCCGACGCCCGCGGCTGGATATGCCAGGACTTTCTCACCGGCGAGGCCGTGTGGGATTACGAAGATCCCGGCTTCAGGAAAGGCCCGCTCACCATCGCCGACGGCAAATTGATCTGTGTGGACGAAGTCAGCGGCACAGTGGTGCTCGCCGAGGCCTCGACGAAAGCGTGGACCGAGCTGTCCCGCTTCACGCCCGCTCCGCAGTCCACCAGACGCGCCACGAGCGGCAAAGTGTGGAGCATCCCGGTCGTGAGCGCGGGCCGCCTCTACCTGCGCGATCAGGAGCAGTTGTGGTGTTTCTACATCGCTGGCGGGTAATCCCGCCGCTGCTTGCGCTGCGGGGTCCAGTCCCTCAACAATCCCGGAACCGTTCGCCGTCGCCCGGTTTCCTTGGTAAAAAGCTGGGCCGGACTGCCGGTATTCATGGCACTACCGGTCACTTGAACGCGGATGTCAGGGCGATGCGTTTTCCGGTCGAGGATGATTCGCGAGCAGCGGTGACGATTTCCAGCACGCGTCAACAAAAGCCCAGACCTTTCTTACGCGTTCCCCCTTCGTCGAGGTAGTCATGCCCCACGATCCCGAAAGCGCCTTCCTCTGGACCCGCCGCTTCGACCACCCCAGCCGCCGCGAGGCCCGCGCTAGTGTGCTGCCTGAGAAGTAGCTGAACAGAATTTTTCAAGCCCGCTGACTTTTCCCACTGCCTCCCTGGCTCTCTGGAGCTTGGCTAAAATTTCC